>NZ_CP113361.1:993061-1324082 GCF_026684035.1 Methanogenium organophilum | reverse complement strand
GGGTGCAGACCGCGTGGCCGCCCTTGCGTCAGCATACGACCAGTTCTGCTCCCACCCGCTCATCCGGGAGAGCACCCGACACCAGTGTGAAGTCCCGTTTGTCCACCGCTTTGGGGAGGTGATGGTGCGGGGTGTCGTAGACCGGATCATCAATACGGCAGACGGACGGTATGCGGTGATTGACTACAAAACCGGCCCTGACCCGGGAGAGGGTGTATGCCGGGAGGAGTACCGCGTCCAGCTCGCCGTCTACGCGGATGCCGTCCGGGCCCTGACCGGGAGAGTGCCTGAGACGTACCTTTACTATACCCGGACCGGCAGAATGGCCAAAGTTCTCCCGGACATTCCTGCCGCACAGAAAGCAGCGGCAAAGGCTGACCGGCACCGCAGAAGAGAATGTTACTGACAACAGAACAGCTGGCTACTTCTGGTCAAGGATGCGGCACCGAACCCATCCCCCAGAAAACACCAATACTTTATCTTTTTAAAATTTAACCGACAAAATGGAGAAATATTATTTCAGAGTCATGTATTTCAATTCAAAAAACCTAATTCGTATTCAAACGGGCCCACAAGAGACAATATATATCATTCGGCCAATTTTGCCACAATATATATATCAAAAATAAAACAGTATTTAAATATATGCAATCCGCACAAAAGGTATATATCATTTCCACACTCACAGTAGCCCAGAGAATTTATGCCAACGGACCCGGATATATTCACAGAGCGGATACGAGGATCTGTAAGCCAGTACACTGAGGACGAATATGACATACTTCGTTGCAGATTCTCAAAGGAATGTGACGAAGTATTCTCAGACCGGGAATTCATGCAGAAACTCAACGCAGTGTTTCCTGAATAAGTCCACTGAAACAGGGACATCCCCCATTTTCCAGAGTATTTACATAGGCCAGGCTTCCTTTTTTAACCATCCTACCCGCAATCTCCAAAAGCGCCGCCCTTATCTCTTATCTGTGCGAACGGTATCATTACGACTGCGATGCAGCAGGAGAAGAGAATAATGCATACCCGGTTTGCATACCATGCGATATCAGTGGCAGGAAGACGGCCAAATAATGAGGATGCCTGGGGAGCACGCTGGTATGGCGAGACGCTCTTTTGTGGGGTCGCGGACGGCATCGGCGGCCGTCCGGCAGGTGATGTGGCCTCATCCTGTGCCATCCGAACAGCAGAGGACGTCGTCAGCCGGGCCTTTGGCGCGGGCGCCATGCCCGATTCCTCAGCCCTCCTTCGGCAGGCACACATCTCTGCAGATGCGGCGGTAAAACAAGAAGCCACCGGTCCGCTACGTGGCATGGGTACCACCCTCACAACCGCACTCTTCTGTGATGGGAATCTCACTACCTGCAATACCGGAGACTCACGCTGTTCACTGGTGCGGGACGGCCGCCTCATCCAGGTGACACGGGACCACTCACTCGTGCAGGAACAGATAGATGCAGGCACTATACGTCCGGAAGAGGTATTCAGTCACCCGCAGAAACATATCATCACCCGGTCCATTGGTGCACTCTTTGCAGCAGATGTGACCGAAACCCAAATCATTCCAGGAGATACGCTCATTCTCTCTACAGACGGCATGCACGATTACCTGACCCCGGACACAATAGTCCAAGAAGTACGGGGAAAATCCGCCAGAATCGCTGCCGCTGCACTGCTCTCTGCAGCGATTACCGTTTCAGAGGACAATATCACCGTCTGTGTCATTACCGTCTCCCAAGATTAATCTCCAATCATTAATTATGAAACACAATTCAGTTATTTTCAACATAATTATCACTAAAGAAGGAGTACTACTCTTCCAGAGATCAGGGCATGAAGACTATACTATATTACTTCACCGGCACTGGCAATTCCCTGTGGGCAGCACGGGAACTGGCCTGCCACATACCAGATACTGAGCTGATCCCCATGGCAAAAGTGATACATAGCGGGGGAGAAATCACCGTACAGGAAGGGAGGATTGGGTTTGTGTTTCCGGTATATATTGGGGGCCCACCACTCATGGTCTCAGAATTTGCCCGCAAAATCAACCTTGATTCTGCAGATGGGATCTTTGCCCTTGTGACGATGGCCGGTGCCGGGGACGGGGCATGGAAACGGATAAAAACTATCCTTAAAAAGCGTTCTTACCAGATGGGCGGAGCATATTCCCTGAAGATGCCCACCAATTATATGCTGCTTGGAGATGTGCTTCCGGAAGACCAGGAGATTGAAGTTATCACAGAGGCACGCACTGAGATCAAACGGATTGCAGAACAAATCAACGCAGGAGATCTGGGATTTGAGAAAGGACCATTCCTTACGAATCTCTTTAACAGTGCCATGTATCAACCCCTGAAAGGACAGCTGCGCTCGCAGGGAAGCCGTTTCCGGGCAGATGAGAAGTGCAATGGATGCGGCACCTGTGAACTGGTCTGTCCGGCGTACAATATCACCGTGAGCGGCATGGAACCACCAAAATGGGGAAATGCCTGCGAATCCTGCTTCGCCTGTATCAATTACTGCCCGCGAAACGCCATTCAGTCTGGAAAAAAGACCGTTGCACGGGGTAGATACCATCACCCCGATGTGAGTATCAGGGACCTGATGGTACAAAACGGCCGGGAATAACCCCCAGGACATCCCCCCCGGCAATCTTTTTTTACGTCTGCTCCCAATACCGGAAGTGTGAGAGGTGAAGAGCATGCCTGAAACAACTGTCCGTGAAATAACCGGCAAAGAATGGGAAACAACCGTTGAAAAGAGCACCTTGCCGGTGGTGGTGATGTTTTACACCCCGACTTGTCCACACTGCAGAACAATGGAGCCGTATTTCCAGGATTATGGGCGTGAATATGCAGGAAAAATGATTTTTATCCGGCTGAACCTGGCAGAGAATCCCTGGCTGGGTGAACGCTACGGGGTGATGGCGACACCAACCTTTGGATTCTTTTGTGCGGGAAAACCAGTGCAGAGTTTTTCCGGCGCCGTATATCCAACCATCCTAAAACAGCGTGTTGAGGAAGTATTGCTGCATGGCGATGAATGTGCCGAGATGTCGTCTGCAGTAGACTATGAGATCAGCGGATATGCATAACCCGTATTCTGACGGAAGTGTAAAAAACAGGAATTCATTTGTGCCGGAAGAACAACGGAGTATATGGACGAGAGAGACCACCGCAGCAGCAGATTCTCTGCTGCGGCGTCCTGGCTGCATACCCACTGGCAGGACGGGACACCATTCCTTGCCATATATACCACCATTTTCCTGCTGATCTTTGTGTGGCCACAGGGAACTCCGGCATTCTGGATCTGGATCTGCCTGCCGGTGTATTTTACGCACCAGTTTGAGGAGTATCTCTGGCCGGGAGGATTTATGGCAATGCTTACGCAGAGGTTCTCCACACAGCACGGGACTGATCCAAACGTCCCGCTCCTCACCGATCGAGAGGCGTACTGGATTAATGTAGGGATTATCTGGGTACTCTTCACGGTCTCAGCAGTCTTTGCAATGGTTATCGATCCGGCATGGGGACTCTGGGTACCGTGTTTTACAGTACTAAACGGGCTGTCCCATGCCGCCGCATGGATACCGGATCACCAGTATAATCCCGGCCTTGCAGTAAGCCTTGCCCTGAATATCCCCGTGGGAACAATAGCAGCCCTCATCCTCATATCTTCGGGTATCGGGAGCGTTTTGGCATGGACAGCATCCATACTCATTGCCGTAGGACTCATGGCATTCATTGCAAGATACGCGATGTACCGGAGTCGCAGCCGCCGTCAGTCCGGCAGTGAAACAGACCCTGCCTGAACCGCTACAATTATGCACACTTGAGTAAAATAGTGCATATTGCATTCACAGGAGACAGTGTAACAGTTATGAAACTCTGCATACCAATCAGCGAGGATAAAGGACTTGAGAGCATCCCCTATGGGCACTTTGGATCCGCACCGGCATTCCTTCTGGTCGAAACCGAGACCGGCGTATGCTCGCAGATACCGCCCACAGACTCAACCCATGGCAGTGGGGGTTGTGCACCGGCAGAGGAACTTGCAGAACATTCTGTAGATGCAGTTCTTGTCGGTGGAATAGGCAGGGGGGCCATCATGAGCCTCAATGGTGCAGGAATAAAAGTATTCTGTGCCATCCCCGGAACCGTTGGAGAAAATGTCAAAGCACTGAACGACGGAACCCTCGGAGAGATGGATCCTTCAGGTGCATGCGCCGGGCACAGTCACGACAACGGCGGCTGTTGCTAAGGAACACATCCGGATTTCCGAACACGCATAAACTGCACATCCCTTTATCAGGATGGGAAACTTTCCATCCTGTTTCTGTGTGCACAAGATCCGTATCACAACCCATAACCTGCTCTTCTGACAAACCCATTGCTGAATATATTCCATGCCATTCTCTAATGCCACCCGGGTTCTGAGGCAATACTTCGGATATGACTCCCTGTACCCATACCAGGAGGAGATCATCCGTGCCTTGGCAGAGGGTGAGGATGTCATCGGGGTGATCGCAACCGGGGGCGGAAAATCTCTTTGTTACCAGATACCGGCATTACTCTCGGAAGGGACAGCAATCGTCATCTCTCCCCTTATCGCCCTTATGAAGGATCAGGTAGACACCCTCCGGGAATGCGGTGTGTCTGCCGCATGTATCACATCATTACAGGACTACCGCGAAAGACGGGAGACGGAAGCGGCCATTGTCCACGGGGAGGTGCGGGTGCTCTATGTATCTCCCGAACGGGCGGTAAAGAAGGAATTCTTCTCTCTTTTGAAGAAGGCACACATCACCCTCATCGCTGTCGATGAGGCACACTGCATCTCACAGTGGGGACACGAATTCCGGCCGGAATACCGCGAACTCTCTCGTCTCATTCGCGAGTTTTCCCACGCACCGGTAGTGGCGCTGACGGCGACGGCGACTCCTGCCGTGCAAAAAGATATCATCGCACAACTCCATCTCCGCCGCCCGCGCCGGGTGACCGGGAGTTTCTACCGGAAAAACCTCCGGTATGAGGTCAGATCAAAGAAGGATACCAAAGGAGCAATTCTGTCCTATCTCCGGGCACACCAGGGACAGGCTGGGATTATCTACTGCCTCAGTCGCAAAGGGGTCGAAGATCTCACCGCCACCCTCCGCCGCTCCGGCATCCGGGCTCTGCCCTACCACGCCGGACTCACCCGGCAGGAACGGGAGGCGGCACAGGAGGCATTTGTCCGTGACCGTGTGCAGGTGATCATTGCCACCGTCGCCTTCGGAATGGGGATTGATAAACCGGACGTCCGGTTTGTGATTCATCACGACCTGCCCCGTTCCCCTGAGCATTACTACCAGGAGACGGGAAGGGCGGGACGGGACGGCGACCCGGCAGACTGCATTCTCTTCTATTCTGCAGGTGACCTCCACCGGCAGGCATTTTTTATCCGGCAGGAATCATCTGCCGCCCGGCAGCGTTCAGCGTATGCAAAACTCGAGGAGATGGCTGCCTACTGTGAGGAGCAGCGCTGTCGGCAGGCGATGATCCTACAGTACTTCGGAGAAGAGCCCCCTGCCGGCGGATGCGGCTCCTGTGACATATGTTGTTCACCGCGGGAGCGGTTCGACGGCACGGATGTGACCCGCATGGCAGTCACCTGTGTGCAGGCCCTCGAGGTACCCTGCGGTTCAAATCATCTCATCGACCTGCTTCGCGGTGCAAATACCAAAAAGATCCGTGAACTGGGACAAAAGAATACCCCCGGATACGGTGTAGGGAAGGCATACTCAAAGGACGAATGGCGTTCGTTCATACGGGAACTCATACGGATGGGATATCTCGGGCGGGAAAGTGGCGCGTATCCCGTGCTCACCGTAGGAGAGGCAGGAGAGGAACTCCTTGCCGCCGGAGCAGATACCGAAGAGGTCTATTTAACCCGCACGAAAGCGGTAAAAGACGACCATCGGGAAGAGCCTGCAGATCCCGGGTTCCTCCGGCTGAAAGCACTCCGACGGGAGATCGCAGACCGCGAAGGGATTGCTCCATATATGATCTTCTCGGATGCGGCTATCCGGGAGATGGTTGCCAGACGGCCAACAACGGATGCAGAATTTCTTTCCATCAAGGGGGTCGGTGCCGCCAAACTCGAGCGGTTCGGCCCGGCCTTTATGGCGACATTGCGGCACGAAGATAGCAAAGCAGACAACTCAGCACGAGAGACTCTGCGCCTCTACTGTTCCGGGTGTACGATAACAGAGATTGCCCGGGAGCGTTCCCTCACCCCGGATATCTGCGCTGCCCATCTCACGGAGGCAATTGAGGGCGGAGAGCAGGTGGAGATTGACGATCTTGTGCCACCGCACCGTCAGGCATCCATACGGGAGGCTGCGGCACGGGAGGGGACACGGGACATCCGGCGGCTCAAGGCTGTCCTCGGTGATCGGTTCTCCTACACTGACATCCGCCTCACCTGTGCCGCGGACCGGCAGAGAGACGGGAAGTGATGGGAGACGAACTCCTCCCTGACTCTGAGCGTCACCATAAAACAAAATTCCGGATCCTGTCAGACCCCCCATACCACACAGTTATCCTGAGAGATATTCACATTGATCTCATTGATAAGGCATACCCATAAAGAAAAAACAACACCCATCCGGACACCACATTTTTACCGGAGAGGTGCATATACTCACGCCTATGACAGATGAGAAGATAACCATCGGAGGAGAGGAATTTGTCTGTTCCATCATCCCTGCAGGACCAGTCAATATTGTCTTTGCTGCAAACGATAGCGGTCTCGTAGGTTGTGGTGCAATTGACGTCACGGCGCTTGCCGGTTTTGGCTACGCAGCAGCCCGCATCCGACCTCCGGATGGCCATACATCGGTTGCGACCGCTGATGACCTGATGCGGGGAATCATAAAAGAGGCAAATCCCATCGCAGAAGAAAAGGGCGTCCGGGTTGGAATGACCGGCGAAGAAGCACTTGCACTGCTGGGATAGGACAAAGAATTAAAGAGACGAGATAATACGAGAAGATACGAATAAATTCTGTCGCCATTAGAGACAAAAAGGTATTTTCCGGCAGGACAGCCTGATATTCTTCGAAGAAATGATTCAGAGGCAGACCGCCGGAAATTATTCTTTACCGTTTTTGCTTTCCCCTTCACCCAAATGTGCCTCCCGGGCATCCTTAGCAAGCCGCACATTGGTATAGGCAAGGGTGGATAACTGCCCTGCCACAATCCAGAGCAGATGAAGGATCTTTTCGAATGTGTCGAGAGACATTGTCTCCATACGTTCGAATGCAGTAACAAGAGCATTCTCATCTGCATCTATTTCCCGGGCATACCGGATCACCTGCTCTTTTGTAACCCCCATTGGATTGCTCTGGCCGATAAGCCAGTTCGCGATATGCCTCCCACCGACACAGATCGGTGCACTGGCATCAATGAAGCCAATACCCCGACACGCTGCATAGGTTGGTTTCATCAGTTCATGCGCCTCTTTTCCCAATGTCCGATCTGAAATCATACAGTTTCCTGCACCCTTCTCTGTACTACGGATGATGGTGCAGACCTCACACCCATTGCTCAGTCGGGTGATGGGCTTGCCCCCAGTATCGGTAATCATAGATGCAACATTGCAGGCCTCTGCAAAGGCATCCTGAATACGCTGAAGGTCATCAGATGATATCAAATCAATCAGTTCCGGTTCCGGAATATCTGAACAGGGACTGAGGAGATAATTCACCTGCACCTCCAGTCGATCCCGGCTCGACTGCAATTCCTCATGCATACTAACGAGCTCGTCCTGACTTGCCACCAGTTCCTCATATGCGGCCTCCATCTCTGCATAGGCGCTCTTCAATTCATCTTCCGTTTTTTTCCGTGTAACAATCTCCCACAGGCCATTCATGAGCAAAGTGATCTGCCGGACATCAGCCTCATCATAGGGTGTTTTTTTGTTGGCAACCCCTGCAAGGAGGACGATCTTTTCCTTATCGAATACGGGGACGCCCAGATAGCGGGACAAATGTACATGACCTTCGGGAAGCTTATTCCGGCCGCGGACTGTGCTTTCAAAATCATTGATGATGCTTACCTGCCGGTTGCGAACGGCATCGCCCCAGATTCCGGCCCCAGCCACGGAATAATCTTTCTGATGCTCCGCTATACGACATTCCTTCATCGCCTGTTGTGACCAGCTGTACATAGAAAGCAAATCTTCTTCCTCTTTCACAAAGGCAATGTAGCCATACTGGCTCGCGGTGATCCGGGTAATCTCCTCAATTGCATAATCCATAAAATCATGAACTGGCATGGCGGACTTCTCGTAAAAATCCACAAGCGCCTCCAGACGTCGTTCGTCAAGCCAAAGCTGCCCCTCCGTTTTTCGCTTATCAACGGCGAGATTTATTTTGTGTGTGAGTTCGGCAAACTGGGATACAGGATCTCCGCCTTTCTGAATATAATAACTGGCCCCGCTGTTTAATGCCTCAATCACTACATCTTCGCGCCCCCTTCCGGTAAAGATAATAAAGGGAAGGTCAGGGAAGTGATTGCGTACCTCCTGAAGAAATTCAATCCCGTTCATCCCCGGCATCTCATAATCCGAAACGACTGCACTGTAAGCCTGAGTCTGAATCAGCTCAAGCCCCTCAGAGGCAGAACCGGCAGTATCCACAGAGAATGTGCCAGTGCGTTCCAGAAAGATTTTTGCGATATCCAGCAACGCCTCTTCGTCATCAACATACAGAATTGAATTCATTATGATATTTCCTAAGAGCAGTAACTGATAATTTCCATTAATTATTTAAATAATATTTGTATTATTTAGAATCTGCCTGTTATTGGTCATAGAGAAGCTAAAAATATAAATATACTCCCAAATTTCAAATACAGCCCAATTGCATCGATGCATTCAAAAAACAACCCACAATTTGGGATTTAATGTCAGGAATGAAAACTAGTCTGCACCAAGCCTATGAAAGGCTCATGCTAATAAGACATAAGATATATTTCCGGCATATCAACCTCACCGGATGGCCCGGCGGAGTTGCAACTCAATGTTCTCCCACTCCTTATCTGTCAGGTGTTGGGTAATGTCCATAATAATTTCCCGTAGTGGGAAATCCATCTCGTCTCTCCTGAATAAAAGCTCATGTCGAATACTCTCTCTGGAATCCATTCTCTTTGCACCTCCGTATCCACCCCTCCTGCAAGTTCATTTTATATGTAGTTTGGGAATGCCAAAATCCAGATATTCTTAATTTAGACCAAAATCAAGCATAGTTCACCCAAAATCCCATGATAAGTTCTGGAGGAATGCCTTACGTTCAGAATTGCAGGTTCATTAGGAAATATGAGGCTTTTCTGTATTATAATCGGAATTATCAGATTTTTGCAGGAAAACAGTATTTATTCAGATTCATCCCCCTGGATAGTAACAAATCACAATAACTAAAGAATTTGCAATTCATAAAAATGCCCTCACATCATCACAATCCCAAAAAAAACACATAGGTGCCTATAGAGTTGCCCCGCTTTTTCACTCATCCGTATTGTCCGCGGAGGATACTCCCGCATACCACAGTGGGCGAAGTCATTCCTGAGACTGGAGAGTTCCCCCCAAAGACGGGTCGCCTCATCTTCATAGGGAAGTGCCATGTACCAGTCAATAAAATACGTCGGAAGATACGTCGAACCTTTCAGTTTAAGGATGGCAGCCCCAAAAGTCTGCGACATTTCATATCGGGTATCCGGGTCCAGCCAGCCGGGATAACCGTCCCCAAAGCGGGCAAGGAGCATAACGTTCACCAGCCACTCACGCGAGAAGGTTACCCCCTGAAGCAGGAGACCCCGTTCGACCATAAACCCGATGAGGGCAAGTTCTTTCTCCACATGGGCCCAAGTCAGCCCTTCGCTCTTCTCCGGCTTTCGGATGCCGAGATCGCCTACCTGATGGATATGATCAAGCACCTCCACAAGAGGCGGGGTGAATACCTCCACTTCGCCTGTCACATCGTCGATATCCCGGGCAATGCCTGCTGCAAGGTTCAGGGCCTCGACCGGGCGCGCCATCCGGGTCGCCACCGCAAAGCCGTCCAGGGCCTCGGCGAATCGCGAGAGTTTCTCCGGTGCATCCGGCCGACCGGAGAGATAGGCTTTCTTTGCTGTCCGGTTTGCAAGCCGGTTAATACCGGACGCATCCATCGACCTCAGAAAGGCATGGACACTAGTGGTCCAATCAAGAATTGAGAGAAAGGGTGTCATGTCCAGGACCGGAGACGCTTCGCCGTCATCCCGGTACTGCCCATAGAAGAGACGTGAGATGTCTGCCTTACCCGTTGTCTGCAGAAATGCCGCCGATAGAAAACCGACCAGAAGGAGAGAGCGGTACCCGTGGGTGATATCAAAAACGATATCCTCACCGTCATCAATACTGGTCTCAATTGCCCGGAAGATCTCCCAGAGTTCGTCTTCAGTTTCCCCGTTTGGGATGACAACCATTTCAGATGTGACACCACAGCGGGTGAGTGACAGCGAAACCGGCTCCCATGTAGCCTTTCGGGCACCTTCTGTCGCAAAGAGGACGGCACTGTCCACTGTCCCAAGCAGGCGGCAGATCGCCTCCTGCACAAACCGTGTCTCGCAAGATGATACACCGCAGGTATACAACCCGGCCCCTTCCCCCTGTTCGCCCAGAAATGAGATTAGTTTCATTGATAACACCTGCCAGTGACGAATGGGACTACCGGTGATGCAGGTTTATTCCCCCTCAGGTGAGAGCACCGTGACCAGTCCCGGCATCTCTCTTCTGGTTCACAAACATTATCTATGTTCGTCCCGGCAGTAGGTGAATGGCATGGATTTATGCATATCTTGCAAGAACATCCACCGATATTGAATACCGGGGCAGGCCAGAATCTCAGAGATTACTAAAGAGCATATAGATAGAATTGAAAATATCACCAGGCCTCTGCAGATATGCCAGATAAAACATTTCAACGAACGCTCTTGCTCATCAGTATAGTACTTACCTATTATACCTCCTTTTTTACAAAACACCTGCAGCAAATAAATATTCCATACACTCACGCTCTTTTGCATCAGATGTATACAGAACAGAATGTCACAGAACAGTGCAGAGATGTACCACATAAAGAATCGTTTCGAAGCGCTCACGCTCCTTTGCATAACAGATACAGAACAGATTTCCTCATTTAGTATGAGCATTTGCAGCGTGGTGTGCTTCCCGAGCGCTCTCGCAACTCAGTACCACACACTACGTGAACGGGCTTAACTTCCGGGTTCGGTATGGGTCCGGGTGTTGCCCCGCTGCTATGGCCGCAAATACAGAGGTTGTATAGTGTGGTGTGCACATTGAAATTCGTCTGAGTTTTAACGGACGATTAATCAGTGTTAGCTGATTTGGGCGTTAGTACTCGTGGACTTAACACGTCGTTACCTTCGTGCTCACATCCCGAGCCTATCAAACGGATCTTTTATCCATGCCCTCAGACGAGGTCTCTTTTCAGGTCTGGTTTCAAGCTTAGATGCTTTCAGCTTTTATCCATTATCGCGTAGCCACCCGGCACTGCCCTGTCGGACAACCGGTATACCAGTGGCGACGACGGAAAGTTCCTCTCGTACTATTTCCGTCTTACCCTCAGACCTCTAACACTCCAAATAGATAGTAACCGACCTGTCTCACGACGGTCTAAACCCAGCTCACGATCCCCTTTAATAGGCGAACAACCTCACCCTTGGCTGCTGCTGCACAGCCAGGATGGAAAGAACCGACATCGAGGTAGCAAGCCACCGGGTCGATATGTGCTCTTGCCGGTGACGACTCAATTATCCCCGGGGTAGCTTTTCTGTCGTCAATAGCACTCATCAAAAGCGCGTATTGGTTCGTTAGACCCGAGTTTCCTCTCGCGAACACTTGCTATGCGTGTTCACGTCAGGCCAACTTTTGCTCTTGACACTCTTCTGTGAGTTTCTGACTCACATGAGTTGACCTTGGGGCACCCTTGATACCTTTTCGAGGGTGTGGCGCCCCACCCAAACTGCCTACCTACCGATGTCCTCACGAGGAGTTAGTGTTACAGTAAACAAAGGATGGTGTCTCATTGTTGACTAACCAGCCCCCACGAGGGCTGGATCGACATCTCCCATCTACACTGCGCAATGAATACCGTAACACAACAACAGGCTGCAGTAAAGCTCCACGGGGTCTTCACTTCCCATTTGGAGTCCCTAGCCTTTGCACTAGGATAAAATGTTCAACGGACTTGTGTTTGGGACAGTGGGGCTCTCGTTAATCCATTCATGCAAGTCGCCAATTAAGCGACAAGGTACTACGCTACCTTAAGAGGGTCATAGTTACCCCCGCCGTTTACAGGTCCTTCGTCCGGTTGAACCCGGTTTTCAGATACCTGCACTGGGCAGGAATCACAGACTATACTAGTCCTTTCGGAGTTGCAGTCTGCTATGTTGTTATTAGACAGTCGGAGCCCCCTGGTCACTGCGACCTGCCCAATCGCTGGGCAGGCACCCCTTCTTCCGAAGGTACGGGGCCATTTTGCCGAATTCCCTAAACACAATTAAACCGACACGCCTTAGCCTTCTCAGCTAGGGGCACCTGTGTCAGATCTCGGTACGGACATCTGATTCCCTTTTCACGGGTTCCAGGAGTTTGCTTTATTACTCCATCACGCTTTCACTCAATTCTCACCATTACGGTTCTCCAGGAGTTTATACGATTAGACAGGGCGACAGCCCTGCAAAGCATATCCAGAAACGTCAGGGTTAACCGAAGTTAACTACAATCAGATGGTACAGGAATATTAACCTGTTTCCCTTTCGCTATACTCGAATTACGGTATAACTTAGGACCGACTAACCCTCGGCTGACGAACATTGCCGAGGAAACCTAGCCCCTTCGGCGGTTAGGATTCTCACCTAACTATGCTTCTACTAGTGCCAGAATTCTCAATTCTGCACGGTCCACAGGAACTTACACCCCTGCTTCCGCCCATGCAGAGCGCCTCTCTACGCCATCACCTTACGGTGGTCTGTGGTATCTGTGGTAGGTTTTAGCCCCGTCCATTTTCAGCGCCCTAAACCTCGACTGGTAAGCTGTTACGCACTTTTTAAAGGGTAGCTGCTTCTAAGCTCACCTTCCAGTTGTCTTTGGCCTAGGACATCTTTTAGTATTGACACTTAACCTACACTGAGGGACATTAACCACAGTCTGGGTTGTCTCCCTTACGCACTACAAGCTTACCCCGTAGTGCGGACTTCCAGCCTTCTTCGACGACGGGGAATTCGGAGTTTGACAGGAAGGTGAGGGATTTCTCCCCCAACTCCTCCAATCAGTGCTCTACCTCACCGTCTATCTCCAGCCAGGTCATGCTACGGCATGTTTCGAGAGGAACCAGCTGATGCCCAGTTCGATTGGCCTTTCACCCCTATACGCAGGTCACACGAATGATTTGCATATCAATACCGCTTCGGCCCTCCACGCAACTTTCGTCACCCTTCAGCCTGCCCACGCATAGATCACTGGGCTTCGGGTCTTATCCTGTCGACTACACGCACGATTAATACGTCGTCCCATGCACGAATGCTACGGACTTGTCGCTTTCGCTTCGGCTTCCCTTACCGGTTAACCTCGCCAACAGAATAAACTCTCTGGCCCGTTCTTCAAAACGTAAGTTGTGACACCGGCAATACATCCCATACTACC
This sequence comes from Methanogenium organophilum, assembly GCF_026684035.1. Classification (NCBI taxonomy): domain Archaea; kingdom Methanobacteriati; phylum Methanobacteriota; class Methanomicrobia; order Methanomicrobiales; family Methanomicrobiaceae; genus Methanogenium; species Methanogenium organophilum. The sequence goes on along the minus strand of NZ_CP113361.1, from coordinate 1,310,325 downwards.
GCCTCGCGACGGGTTCTTTCAACGTAAAGATCCTTTCATGCCACAACACACTATCACCTATCAGTTTCAGGCACTTTTAACCACCTTTCCAGGGTTACTTTTCAGCTTTCGCTCACGCTACTATTGCGCTATCGGTTTCGAGGAGTATTTAGTTTTGGAGGTTGATGACCCCCAGGTTCATGCGAGAATTCCAACCCGCACTACTCGAGACACTTCCTCACCAAACATCGGTATGCGTACGGGGCTATCACCCTCTGTGGCAAACCGTTCCAGAATTATTTCCGCTTCGGATGTTTGGCTAAACGGAAGGCTCACAACACCACATGTCCCCGAAGGGATTCGGTTTGAACTATGTCGTTTTCGATCGCCTTTACTAACGACATCTCGTTTGATTTCTCTTCCTCCCCCTACTGAGATGTTTCAATTCGGGGGGTTCCCAATCCTTACGGATCGCTTCCGAAGAAGCAGGAGGTCCCATTAGGGTATCTCCGGATCATAGGTTCCATGCGCCTACCCGGAGCTTATCGCAGCTTGGCACGCCCTTCATCGGCACTCGAACCGAGCCATCCACTGACAGGTTTGTATCAGCTATGTCTTTTTGATTGTGTCCGTTAAAACTCATTTAACGTCCAATGTGCACACCTTTACACAGCCTCTAAGAGTCTTGTGGACTCTCGGCCCTTCCCCGGAAACTCACGTCTCCGGGTGCATTGGTAGCCTGGTTCTCAGACAATAGATGTCACGAAGGACACATCTGATTACCAGGCAATGGACTTAAGGGGATTTGAACCCCTGGCCTCGGCGTTGCAAACGCCGCGCTCTTCCAGCTGAGCTATAAGCCCATATCCTGTTGACACCAGCAATTTTACGTTCTATTTAATAACCGCATACCCAGTTCTTTAGGAGGTGATCCAGCCGCAGATTCCCCTACGGCTACCTTGTTACGACTTAACCCTCCTTGCGAAACCTAGATTCGACTGCGGCAAAAACCACAGGCTCATCCAAACCTCACTCGGATGGTTTGACGGGCGGTGTGTGCAAGGAGCAGGGACGCATTCACCGCGCTATGTTGAAACGCGATTACTACGGATTCCAGCTTCATGTGGGCGAGTTACAGCCCACAATCCGAACTTGGGACAGGTTTAAGAGATTGCCTTCACCTTTCGGTGTCGATACCCATTGTCCTGCCCATTGTAGCCCGCGTGTAGCCCGGATAATTCGGGGCATGCTGACCTACCGTTGCCCATTCCTTCCTCCTCTTTAGCAGAGGCGGTCCCAACAGTGTCCTCATCGTTCCGGAGAACAAGCTAGCAACTGTTGGCGTGGGTCTCGCTCGTTGCCTGACTAAACAGGATGCTTCACAGTACGAACTGACGACGGCCATGCACCTCCTCTCAGATCATCAAGCAGAGTCTTCAGCCCGGCTATCATATGTCTGTCCTATCCGGTGAGATTTCCGGCGTTGAGTCCAATTAAACCGCAGGCTCCACCCGTTGTGGTGCTCCCCCGCCAATTCCTTTAAGTTTCAGCCTTGCGACCGTACTTCCCAGGCGGCACGTTTCACGGTTTCCCTTCGGCACCCCAGTGACTCGTGGTCACCAGTACACCTAACGCGCATAGTTTACGGCTGGGACTACCCGGGTATCTAATCCGGTTCGCTCCCCCAGCTTTCGTCCCTCACTGTCGGAGCCGTTCTGGTGAGATGCCTTCGCCATAGGTGGTCCCCCGGGGATTACAGGATTTCACTCCTACCCCCGGAGTACCTCTCACCTCTCCCGGTCCCTAGACCCCCAGTATCTCTTAGACGCCCGCCGGTTAAGCCGGCGGATTTCCCAAGAGACTTAAGGGTCCAGCTACGGACGCTTTAAGCCCAATAAAAGTGGCCACCACTCGAGCCGCCGGTATTACCGCGGCGGCTGGCACCGGTCTTGCCCGGCCCTTTCTTCAGATGCGTTTTAAACACCTGGACAGCCCGCGTATACGGGCACTCGGGGTTCCCTTATCACAGTTTCCTGCATTGTAAAGTTTTCGCGCCTGCTGCGCCCCGTAGGGCCTGGAATCGTGTCTCAGATTCCATCTCCGGGCTCTTGCTCCCACAACCCGTATCGATTACAGGCTTGTTGGGCCGTTACCCCAACAACAACCTAATCGACCGCAGATCCATCCTAAGGCGCCGGAGCTTTCGACTAGAGAACATTCCAGTATCTCTAATCTATGGAGTATTATCCCCAGTTTCCCGGGGTTATTCTCCACCTTAGGGCAGGTTATCCACGTGTTACTGAGCAGTCCGCTGAGGGTCTAAACCCTCTCAACTCGCATGGCTTAATCGAACCCCGATAGCAGTGACCTCTGGCAGGATCAACCAGAATTAATTTCTTGAAGTAGGCAAACTGATACCTCAGTTTTGCTTTTCAAAGCACACTTATGTTCGACTTATTTTTTAAAGGATATTAGCGGTTACTAAATAGATTTCCGCATTGCCAGTGCCAACGTCAGAACCGACACTCCCATCCGAGTGGTTTCGGTTCCCCATCAAAATCTTGGACTTCAGTATTAGCGACAAGAGGTGATAAACCCTCGCATTTCCCTCCGAAGTCCCGAAGACAGACCTCTGCACCGACCCGAAACGGTTCGGGCATGTACAAAGATCATATTTCTATGGTATCTGTATGCCTGCAGAGCAAACAAAGGCAGTATAGCCCCCGATTGTCACAGTCATTCGACCTAACAACATGGGAACCACAGGGATATAAACCCTTGGAATTGATGCTTCCAGTCATTCACAAAACCCGCCTCTCAGGACCACTGCGGCACCGCCCAACCGGCACAGACCGGCAAAACCCCAGGAAAAAACGCTGCAAATCGCTCAGAATTGTCCCACCAGTACACCGGGAAGATCCGGGGCGATAAACCGCGCAACAGCACGAACGCACCCGAAAATCGCTAATACGCCAGAAATGGACATTGTTCACCATACCAAACGGCCAGGTTTGTCTCTTTCCGGGGCATACTATCCCCCCGCCCCGAACCCCCGTGATCAGCTGCTCACAGGAACCCACCCCGAGAACAGGAAGAGAACGCCGGAGCGGTTGTTGCAGAGAACCGACGCACGATCGCACCGTTTGTGGCGGTTCCGGTGGTTCCGGCGCGGATTGATTCACGGGCGAAATACTCCTGCCGCCGCGTCCGCAGGATACACGAGGATAGTTCTTTGGTGATACAGTCTCAGCAGGCGTCGTCCGTGGCCCGGAGCAGGGCAAATTTGTATGTCGCGTCCTTTGCATCCCGTTTGAGAATCGTATTTATCGTGCGCAGGGAGGAGGTGTGCATGAGTGTCAGTCCTGTTTGAGAGTTGGAGGAAGGGAGGGCATGAAGGCATGGGAATGATTGCCGGCACTGTACCGGATGCCCACCATCTAATAAGTTGTAGCACATTCGATTGTCCTGCCAACCCATAGTGCTCATGAACATACGATAGAACAAATTGCTCAAATTAATTTTCAAATGCTCTCTCAAAACCAAATCATTCAACAATTCTTCCCAATTTAGTCTATCCACCCCATTTATCCCCTCTCATGAGCTACATCTCACCGGGAGCAACCCCTATGGCCGACCCGGTATTCCTCTTCAACAAAGATGACACGCTCGTTCAGATGAACGAAACACTGTACAAAACCGAGAATGATCTCCAACACATCCTCGCCAAATACCCGAAACTCCTCTTCCCGGGCAATGACGACCCGGTTCCGCTTCTGCTGGTCCAGCGTGAAGCAGGAATTCCCGGTGATGAAGACGAAGGTGACAGTTTCTCTCTTGACCATCTGTTTCTCGACCACGACGGCATCCCGACGCTTGTCGAAGTCAAGCGCAGCACAGATACCCGTATACGCCGTGAAGTGGTGGCGCAGATGCTCGATTATGCAGCGAATACCGTCGCCTACTGATCATCGACCGGATCAGGGGGATGTTTTACGCAACCTGGGAGCAGGAAGAAAAGGAACTTGACGTTGTTCTCGAGGAATTTATCAGGGAGGAAGAAGACCCGGATTCATTCTGGGGGACCGTAAAGACAAATCTTCAGGCAGGAAAGATACGCATGATCTTTGCCGCTGACACCGTCCCTAACCGACTGCGCCGCATCGTAGAGTTTTTGAACGAGCAGATGGACCCTGCCGAAGTAATTGCCGTTGAAATCGGCCAGTTTGTCAGTGACAATGGTATCCGCATGATCTCTCCCCGTATTCTTGGGCAGAGTGCAAAGGCAGAACAGCGGAAGGGGCTGAAGGTAAATCAGAACTGAAATGAAGATAATTTCATGGCGGAGTTGAAACGAAATTATCCCGATGATGTACATATCGCCAAAGAACTCCTTCAGTGGACGAAAGACAATGGGATGAGAATTTGATGCGGAAAAGGAAACCACCAAGGATCATTTATTCCTATGTTAGATCTGGATAACGGCAGTTATTGGACATTTGGTGTTTGGACAAACAGAAAGATTGAGCTTCAGTTCCAGAGAATAAAATCCTGTTCACAATTCAAAGATCCGGAAATGCGCCTTGCATTCCTCAGAAAATTGACGGCAATCGAAGGGATTCATATCCCCGAAAACGCCGTTGGAAGCCGCCCATCCTTCCCTCTGAGCACCCTCAGGAATAAAGAAGATCTGGATACCTTCATCGATATCATAACATGGGCAATAGAGGTGTACAAGGAACAAATTAATTGAATCTACAGGAATCTGAGGAATATTCTCCAGATAGCAGACTTCCATAATTTCAAAATTTCCGGCACCGGACCATCACTCCTTCAACACATCCCCCGTAATCGTTTCGGACCACGGGTTCCTGAGGTGCCGTTCGTAATTACTGCGGACGTCTCCTGCGGACCGGTTTGCATAACAGTAGCGGCACAGGTTCATGCAGGTATTATACTGGCCGATGTCCTTGCTCCCTATGCAGTTGCATACCTTGCGCTGTCCCTTGTCCTTTTTATTGTTATTTTGCAGGAATTCAGTAAGGGGGATGTCATCGGGGAAGAGTCTTCCCAGCAGATCGCCGTCGATACAGCTGTTACGACGGATGCCATAGGCATCGAGGTCGATTGGTTCACCACAGGTGGCGAGGTCAAGCCCCCATTTTTTGTTCATGCGGGAGATTTTTTCGCCGAACTCTTTCATTTCAGCAACCGTCAGTTCCCGGCACCCCGTGAATTCCAGGTTTGTCTGCACCTTCCGGTAGGCTGCAATATCGATGAAACTAAAGACCAGTTTCGTGGTATGCGAATGCAGCCGACTGCCGATGGCCTCAATCCGCGAGAGGATATCATCCATGGTGACCTCATCCGAGAGAATGATGGGGTCAAACCGCCAGATCACCCGCTCTTTGCCGATTTTTTCGGATATATTCACAAAATTTTCGATTCGTGCATCCAGCGGAGGGATATTCGGTTCCAGCCCTTCCGCTTCATAATCGTTGACGGTGTACTGAAAATAGTAGTGAATGCCCCTCGCATCGATATCATCCAGATATCCCATCATCGGCTCCGCATTCTTCGTCCAGAAGACGATTGCCCTGCATTTATCAAACGAAATATATGAGGGGCGGCGGTTGAACGGGTTCATCCATACCAGATATCCTCTCTTCAGCCGCTCTGCAAACCAGTCCGCATAGCACGCGGGGATGTCAGTGGACCGGCTTGCCGATATGATCACCGGAGCACGGGCCTCCACCGTTGCTCCGTCGTCGGTTTCCAGGGTAACCGGTTCCCATCTAACCATCCTGCTGCCACTCCTTTAGGTATTCACCGTTCCGACCGCATACCAAACCGGTGTGATGCGCAGGTGTCTGATTTGATTGGAATGAAGGGCACCTTGTGTGCAGTCCGCCACAATCATTTGAGAGTCTACCTGCGGGAATATTTCTTATGTATGAGAGTTTTTGAGGAAAACATTTCATAAATTTCTCAGCATTCTTCTCAATAACAAGGGTTAACATGCCCTTTCACACTCCACCCATCACTCGCACTTCACGATCTCATCCGGGTCAAACGCGACATATTCACCGGACTTCTCAATTTCTGCCACCATCTTCCAGTCGCGGTAATCCCGTTCACGGCGAATCATCGCAGAAAGCAGGTCATCAAAACTTTGCCCCGCACCTTTCAGATCATGGAGATCACGCCAAGTGGATTCCTTCACCGGATTACGCTTTATGGTGCTCCCCCCGGATTCGCCCGTGCTGGTAGACATAATTGCCAATGGAGAGACATTCAACAAATAATGTGCCTAAATGCCACATTGTGAACAATTGGCAATATGTCCATAATTGCCATTTCGACCCTGAGGATAACCATCCCACGGAAATTAACCATGATGTATGAAACGCGGGACGAACCCGTCGCCTGAGGAAAAGAGGAGAACGCCACCGGGGCAAAATATTTCATTCATCTGAGAATGATTCAGATGAATAAAAATCCCATTCGGATAGGAAAGAGATGTACTGACGGGTTCACCGCACCCCGTCAATCATCCCGCACATCGCCCGTGCGGCAGCCGTGACATCCTCTTCTGCGACAACCGCCGAGATCACGGCGGCCGAGTCCGCCCCGGCACGAAAGACGTCCTGCACGTTGTGCATGCCGATGCCGCCGATGCCTACGACCGGCACGGAGACCGCCTCGCGGATCTCCTGCAGGAGGCCGAGGCCGCAGACTGCACCCGCATCCGCCTTCGATGTCGTCGCATAGACCGGGCCTAAGGCCACATAGTCCGCCCCCTCGTGGATCGCCCGGCGGGCCTCTGCAACGGAACCCACCGAGACACCGATGATAAACCGGCGGTCCGGGCCGTCCCTGCTCTTGTTTCTCACGGCGACCACCCGGTCTGCTTCAGTCCGTGCCTCCTGAACCGAGCCGTCACCCTGGCCGAGGTGCACTCCGTCCGCCCCGGAGGCAAGGGCCACCGCAAGCGAGTCGTTCACGATAAAGATGGCATTCTGTCCGGCAAGCGCCTCCCGGACCGCGATGGCCTCTTTCAAAAGATCACTCCCCGAAAGCTCCTTGTCGCGGAGCTGGATGACGCCGGCCCCGCCTGCTGCAGAAAGGGCCGCAAGAGCCGCGTGGGACCTGCCCCGGCCGATACCGGTATCAGTCACGACATAGAGCGGTGGAAGGCCGGAGAGCCGGTCTTCCGTAAAGTATGCATTCATGGGTTTCATTATCCGTGGTTTTTTGCAGGAGGCTGTTTCAGGCCGCACCTGCATCCCGCACGTCGGCGTGGGCCGCGAGGTCGTCCTCTGTGAGGTTCGCCATCTCGTCAAAAAGCGCTGTGCGGAAGGAATACGGTCCCCGTGCCAGCTCAGCCGCCCGTTCCCCGGCCCGGCTGAAAGACGCACAGGCCGCAGCAGCCGCGACCACCGCATCGTCTCCTGCCGCAACAAACGCCCCAACGACCGAGGCCGTCATGCACCCCGTCCCCGAGAGACAGCCCATCAGGGGATTGCCGTTTCCGACGACAAGCGTCCGTTCCCCGTCTGATATATAGTCCTCCGGGCCGGTCATCACGACAACCGTCCCGTACGTCCGGGCACAGGAGGCCGCAACCGCCGCAGGGTCGCCGGCAAGACCCGCCGAGTCCACTCCCCGGACCTCTCCACCGGCACCGGCGAGAACGCCAATCTCACCTGCATTGCCCTTCAGAACCGCGATATCGAGCTCTGCGAGGAGTCGTTCGCACGCTTCGGTCCGCATCGCAGTCGCCCCGGCCCCCACCGGGTCGAGGATGACCGGGATGCCCCGCTCGTTTGCCGCACGCCCGGCAATAAGCATCGACTCCACCTGTGCTGCCGAGAGCGTCCCGATATTGAGTACGACCGCCCCTGCGAGTGCCGCCATCTCTCCGGCTTCCTCCGGTGCCGCCGCCATCACCGGTGCAGCCCCGGTACAGAGCGTGATATTCGCACAGTCGTTTGTCGTCACGGTATTCGTGATATGGTGCACCAGCGGCCGGGAGTGTCGGACAGCCGTGAGTGCATCTGCGATTGATTTCGGGTCCATTTGTTGTCACCGGTTGTATGTTAGTATCTATTCGTCTCCCAAGGTAAGAAGGGTTTTCACCGGGGCAATCCGGGAACAGATCGATGTCAGTATCCGGCGGCCGACAGAATCCTTATTGCCCTTCCCGCGATATGGATCGACAGGGAACATGTTCTGATGACCGGCAACCTGCATACCACCCTGACAATATACTCGCCGGTACTGGCAATTCTGGGCTACCCGCTCATATATACCGTGCTTGGCGGGCCGTACATCGCGATTGCACTGGCAGGAGCAGCAGCACTGGGCGCAATTCTCCTGCTGGATTACGTGAAGAAAGCGAGTCGCTTCTGGTGGGTGGGAATGCTCTATCCCCTCCTGCTCGTCCTGATCATCATCACCGAAATCATCTCCCTTGCAGATCCCTACCTGTTCCTCCAGGTCGCAGACGGGATGACACCGGCAAGACTGGAGGCAACACTCTATTATCTCATCATCCCGGCCTCACTTCTCTTCTATGCCGCGATGACGCCGGAATTCAGGACAATCATGAAAATTCCGGTTTTCATTGCGGCGTGCATCAGCGTTCTCCTGCTTGTCCCTCTCTATGAAACGCTCTCATATGCCTTCTTCTCCGGGGACGGCGCCATCGTCACCGATGTCACCTATGGATTTATCACGCTCATTTTCATCGGGTTTTTTGGCATACCGCCCCTGACGGTCTGTGGTCTCATCATGGGTTCACGGATGAGCGGCGAGATACGCTCCCGGCTCGCGGATACAGGCGAGTGAAGGAAAATATTGTTTGCCATACGTTCCGTACACCTGACCGGTACAACCCGCTATCCTAATGACTGCCACCCCCCCACAGGGGGAGGACGACGACGTAAGCCGGCCGGCGATAAGCATCGGCTCCATCTACGAGAGAGACAGCGTCCTGATATTTAGCACAACGGCGTTCGCCATCACCACCATCTCGTCTGCTTCTTCCGGTGCCGCTGCCATCACCGGGGCAACCTATGGAGCACCCGCGGGATTTGTATGGAGCATTCGGGATAACCCGTATCACCTCCCTTGTGGTAGAGATCGATGGGAGTGGTGCAGGTGGGCCTTTTAAAGATGTGCCTGAAAACCCGGACGGCCAGGGTGATAAAACCCAGGGAAGAAAAACGCTCCTTTTAGTCGAGAGAGGGGCCGGAATCCAGGTATATGTCTTTGGAATATTCACGGCGATAACCGGCAGCATTATTACCGAACCCACCATTCACACGCGTATGTACCCCCATGAAAACGCCGTCACCGGATTGCTCAATGATATCAGGGATCTCCTCAGCAGAGGGCCGGACGAAGAAGCGACCGATGAAATTCTCCGGTTAATAGGTGTGCCGATGCCGGGCAATAACCTGCTCTATGACGCCCGAATTTACAGCGATTACCTCCCGAAGAGCGAAGAACTGATAATCACACCGGAAAAACGTCACCTCCATCTTCTCTGGGACGCCTTCGACCGCTCCCCGCTCTCCCTTGCCGTCAACTTCGCGTTCCCCTTTCGTCGCATGATCGCCCGTCAACTCTTCAGTGCCTGTGGAAAAAACTTCTGTGCCGAATGTGAGATGCGTTTCAACTTCGGCCATACCCTAACCGTTGGGGACGACGTATTCATCAACCGCGGCCTCTTCATCGACACAAAAGGCGGGGTCACCATCGGAAATGCCGTCGGGATCGGAGAATTCGTGCGGATCTTTACCCACAGTCACGGCGAGGCGAATCACGCAGAGCGGACCTATGCGCCGGTTACCATAGAACCCTATGCAAAGATCTACACCAACGCAATGATCCTGCCGGGAGTAACAATCGGTGAAGGGGCGATCGTGGGAGGTGGCGCTGTCGTAACAAAGGACGTTCCCCCATGGACCCTTGTAGCCGGCGTCCCTGCAAAAGCAATCAGAGAGCGGATGACGGAAGGGAAGAGAGGGCCGGCCCTCAACCACATATGGCTCGCCCACGGGGCGTTTCAGGATGAATAATCACGCCCTATTCTATCGCCCTTGAGATGGCCAGACGGGGAGGGATGGTCTTCAATCTTCAAACATTAGTGAGAATAGTCACACATTCAGGGGGATTTCATCCCCCGACAGCCCCCCTCCATGGGATGCACCCTATACGGGAGAGTGAAGGAAAAATTCGTACACCTGACCAGTACAACCGAGGGAATTCAACCAAAAAAGAAAATATCCGGGAAACTCAGTGCTCGTGCCCTTCCCTGTGGCCGCCCGTCTCTTCCCAGGGCTCCAGGCCCTGTTTCACACGATAATCATTAATCGCCGCGTGAATCGCCTCTTCAGCGAGAAGCGAGCAGTGCACCTTCTGCGGGGGGAGACCCGCGAGGGCCTCGACGACCGCCTTGTTCGTGAGGTCCCATGCCTCCTCCACCGTCTTTCCACGGATGAGCTCCGTTGCCATGCTGCTGGAGGCAATCGCCGCCCCGCACCCGAAGGTCTGGAACCGGACGTCTGCTATTGTATCGTCCTCCACCTTCAGGTATATCTTCATGATATCCCCACACTGGGCGTTGCCGACCTCGCCCTCGCCGTCTGCGTCCTCAATCGCACCCTGGTTTCGCGGGTGCTCAAAATGGTCCATCACTGTCTCGTTGTACATCTCTTTTCTCCTCCTGTATGCCAGTTATCCTGATTCGGGGCGGCTCCTGAGCTCTGCGGGTGTCAGGGGAGACATATCCCGCAGCCGCTGCACGATCTCCATCACCGCCGAAATCACATAATCAACGTCTGCTTCCGTCGTCTGCTCCCCGAGAGTCAGGCGCAACGAGCCGTGCACCACCTCGTGTGGCAGGCCGCAGGCCATCAGCACGTGGGACGGCTCGAGGGAGGTGGTACTGCAGGCGCTCCCCGTCGATGCCGCGATCCCCCGCCGGTTCAGCATCAGGAGAATCGACTCGCCCTCGATATACGCGAAGACCACATTCACATTGTTCGGGAGGCGCCGCTCCGGGTGGCCGTTCAGGTAGGTCTCCGGAATGGAAAGAAGCCCTGCCGTCAGCCGGTCGCGAAGCGCTGTGATGCGGCGTGTGTTCTCCTCCATCTCCGCCGTCGCGAGTTCGAGCGCCATCCCCATCCCGACGATGCCGGGAACATTCTCGGTTCCCGCACGCCGCCCCCGCTCTTGTGCACCACCGTGCATCAGGGGGTCGAGCCGTACACCCGGCCCGATATAGAGTGCCCCTGTCCCCTTCGGGCCCCGGAACTTGTGGCCCGAGAGCGATAGTAAATCAATATTCTGCGCCCGCACATCAATCGGGATATGCCCCACCGCCTGCACCGCGTCCGTGTGGAAGAGGACGCCGTGCTTTCGTGCAACGGCACCGATCTCTGCCACCGGCATGATCGTCCCGATCTCATTGTTCGCCATCATCACACTCACGAGAATCGTCTCCGGTGTGATCGCGGCCTCCACCGCTGCGGGGTCGACCATCCCGTAGCGGTCCACCGGGAGATAGGTCACCGAGAAACCCTGCTTCTCGAGCCACACACAGGTATGGGAGATAGCATGGTGCTCCACCGCTGACGTGATGATGTGATTTCCCTTCGCTTTCCGGGCAAAAGCCACCCCTTTGAGCGCCCAGTTGTCAGACTCCGTCCCGCCGCTCGTGAAATAGATCTGCTTTGGTTCCGCCCCAATGGCAGCCGCCACCTGTTCTCGTGCCGCAGCGACGGCCTCCCGGGAGACCCGTGCGAGGTCATAGAGGGAAGACGGATTGCCAAAATGTCCAGTCATATAGGGGACCATTGCCGCCGCCACTTCCGGACGGGTGGCAGTCGTCGCTGCATGGTCCATGTACACGAGGCGTTTTTCTGTATTCATATCGTATTCCTTCCGGGAAAAATCTCCAGACGGAATGTACCTGTCAGATACAATAAACATATGCAACCGTCACACCGGAAAAAGAGAGAATGCGTTCCTGCAACCCTTAATCGAGAAGTTCATAGACCGTTGAACGGCGCCGCAGCACCCGTCCCAAGTCATCAGTAATCCGCCGCATCTCCACCGGATCGAAATAATCGGCTGCAACCGCACCCGCATCCCCCGATACCTCGTCGGTAAACATCGTCCCGCCGAAGTCATTGCCGCCGGCCATAAGTCCAAGAGAGGCCATCCGGAAACCGACTTTCCCCCACGATATCTGAATGTTCGGGATATTATCTAAGAAGAGCCGGGCAACCGCAAAGGTGAGGATATCCACCCGCCCCAGCGAGCCGCCGGTGACCAGCCCCGCCCTCTGCAGAGGGGTGTTCTCGTGAATGAACCCCATGGGAATAAACTCCGTGAACCCACCGGTTTCATCCTGTATGTCCCGAATCACGCCGAAGTGCTCGGCCCGGTCGGTCGCCGTATCCAACGAGCCGTACATGATCGTTGCGGTGGACTTCATACCCAATTGGTGCGCTTCTTTGATGATACGGGACCATTCAGCAGTTGGAATTTTGTTCGGGCAGATCTGCCTCCGCACCGAGTCCACGAGAATCTCTGCTCCCGTCCCCTGCACGGTCCCGAGACCCGCATCACGCAGCATCTCAAGCACCTCCTTAGTCGTCATCCCGCTCTTCTCTGCGGCCCACGTAATCTCGTCCGGACTCATCGTGTGAATATCCGCATCCGGGATGATCTCGTGCCCGATGCCGATCATCTCCGCATAGCGCTCGGCACTGAAGTCGGGATGGACCCCGGAGAGATAACAGAGTTCGGTGACACCGCGTTCCTTTGCGAGAGTGACTTGTGCCCGGATACCCTCATCGCCTGCATCATAGGCGTCCGGCGCCCCCGGCGGCCTCCCGAATGCACAGAACCGACAGAGGTTCCGGCAGATATTGGTGATATGGACATTCTGGTTGCGCACATAGGTGACCACATCACCTACGGTCTGTTCGCGGAGGATGTCTGCCGCTGTTGTAATATCCCATACATCAGATCCGCGTGCCTTCAGAAGCCCCGCCGCCTCGGCAGGAGTGAGCCGGTGTCCTTCAAGGACATCATCTAAGAGCTCTTTCATCTGGATCAATTCCTGTCATGAGGTGTGAGCGTCGAGGTACAAAAGAGTTGTGAATGGACCCTCGCAACAAACGTCCACATCAAAGTGTTCAGCGCTTTTTTCCGGTGTTTTTCGTATCTTTTTTGGTCTTTACGCCCGTTTTGCCAGCGTTCCTTCCGGAAGGGGCCGATTTAGTCCTGTCGTTTCCATCTCCTTCCTTCTCCTCGCGTCTCCGCGAATACCACTCCCAGATTATAAGAAGGACAATAATAACCGCCGCAAACTCGATAATATGCAGGGGCAGATACCCAACCAGCGGTATCGCAAAGAGTGCCTTTCCAACAATCCACTCTTTTTTCACCGGCTGGATATACCCAATGTCCTGGTAGTAGGCATCCTGATCAACGGTCGGGTTATTATCCCCCTTAGTGATGTAGCCGGGTGTTGTCGTGTTATCATACCAGACCACCGCCCGGTGGATAATCGGGTTCACCGATGTATCGCCATTTGGTTTGTAGATAATGACATCCCCATAGACTTGGTTTCCCTGAAGATCCGGATATGTCGCAAACTTTGCATACCCGGCCTCTTGTCCCTCCGCCCACGAGGTCAGGGGCCCATACCGGTCAGCTGCCGCGACAAAGACAAGGTCTCCCACATTCATATTCGGAACCATGCTCCCTGATTCTACCGCGACAACCGCAGGCCAGGTGCCGGAAACGAGAAAGAGGAGGAGTGCGACCCCGCCGACAACCCCCAACACCCAGAGAATGTCGCGGGCCATACCTGCCTTCGGGTCATCGCTTTTCAAAAATCGCTGCACCCGGGTTGCCACCCCAAGGCTCCGGCGCTGTTCCTTCATAATAGAGTACCATTACCCCCTCAGAACATATGAAAGGTGAGGGAAAAACCATCACTTCATATGGGTTTTTACCCCCTGAACCCCAACCTATTTTCATGCAGCGTCCACAGGAGATCGTGCTCGGGTTTCTGGATCGCGGGATGCAGGTCCACCCCGATGTGGTCTCATATATCTCCGAACAGGGAGACCTCTCGCTCATTCCTGCCATTGTCGATGCTGTGCCGCCGCATGCAACCGTTGTTCTCCCCGAACATATTCCCGGATTCACCCGGGAACGCGATGGAATGCGATTTCTCACCGAAGCAAACGTCGATGTCATATATGGTGTCGGCACTCAGGAAAATAACGGCGTCGACTTCAGGGACTTCATCCACTATTTTCGCGACCGCTTCAATCGCCTCGCAGGAATCCTGCGGACGAGAAAGAGTTACGCAGGCGCCATGCCGATCGGGGGGATTGCCAGAAACAGCCGCTACTACAATATGGAGATCGTCCTCATCGGCATGGTGATGGAGGTCAGAAATACCACCAAGGGCCACCGGATGGCGATGCTCGAAGACCCGACTGGCATGATCAATGTTCTCTTCAATAAAGACCGTGAGGACTTTGCAGAAGCTGAGCGACTCATCCCCGACGAAGTCATTGCAGTCACGGGGCAGCTCTCCAATGACGGTAACCTCTTCTTTGCAAACTCCCTTGCACGTCCGGATATACCGGTGAACCATGCCCCCTACCTGAGCGAGACGCCGGGAAAGGCGGCGTTCATCTCTGACGTCCATGTGGGCTCCGACACATTCCTCGGGGAGGCGTGGGAGAAGTTCTCCGCCTGGCTGCACGAACAGCCAGATATAGGTTATCTTATGATCGCAGGGGATGTGGTGGACGGTATCGGCATCTATCCTGATCAAGACAAGGAGCTCACCATCCAGAATATCTACGGCCAGTATGAGGTCTTTGCTGATATGCTCCGGAAACTGCCTTCCCACATCCAGATCGTGGTCTCCCCCGGCAACCACGATGCCGTCAGGGGCGCCGAACCTCAGCCCGCTCTGCCCCCCCAGTTCTGTACAAATCTCCCGGAGAATGTCACCATGGTGGAAAACCCGGCTGTCGTGAAACTGCAGGGTGTTTCGGTTCTTATGTATCATGGCCGGTCTTTTGACGATATGATTGGTCTCATCCCAGGTGCCTCCTATACACACCCGGAGGAGGTAATGGTGGAGATGCTCAAACGCCGTCATCTCACCTGCACCTACGGGGAACGTACTCCCATCTATGCGTCCCGCGAGGATCGGCTTGTGATAGATCCAATCCCCGAAATTCTCCATACCGGTCATGTGCATATCTCTGGCATAGCCAAATATCGCGGAGTGCTCGCATTAAATGCCGGTACATGGCAGTCGCAGACCGCATTTCAGAAACAGATGAACATCCAGCCGACACCGGCACGTGCCATCATCGTCGACCTGCAAACCATGGAGCCGAAAGTAATAGACTTTCAGAAATAACACATAAAAAACCAAAGATCATAACGGGTCAACACTCCCGCGGATATGGTGCCGAGGGAACACCATCCGAAAAACGGCTCCCTCCCCTGGTGTCCCGCATTCCGTGATGGTAATCCCGGTGATTCCGAGCATTTCACGACAGAGAAAAAGGCCCAATCCCGTGTTGGAACCATATCCACGCTCAAATATCCGCTCTTTCATCTCCACAGGAACTCCTTTTCCGTCGTCGGAGAGCATGAGCACGCATCCCTCTTCGTACTCTTCACAGTCAATCCAAATATGCTCCGCCTCGTCAGCGTGACGCCCCACATTCTCCAGCAGATTATAGATCACTTTCTCAAAGAGGGGGTCGGCGAAGACTTCCATATCCCCGCAGGAGAGGGTGACCGGTACACCCGTTCCATGAAGCAAAATCTCTGCATTTCGTACCACGGTTGCAAGGCTCTGCCAGCGGGGAGGTTCCATCCCAAGGGAGTCATAGTCACGCGTAAAGGAGATCACCCGTTCGATAGTGTGGGCTGCGGCATTCATCATATCCCAGTAGTGGTCGGCTTTCTCCGGTGGCAACGATGCTGCTCCGATATCACCCCGTACCAGTTCATCACACATCAGAATGATCGATACCTGATTGAGGATATCATGCCGGGTGACAGACGATAGCAGCTGAATCTTCTTTTTTGCCTCCGTAAGCGCCTCCAGTACTTCATGCTCCTGTGTAATATCCATATGAATACCCGCCACCCGCGTAGGGACACCACGTCCGTCATCGGCAACTACGCGGCAGACTGACCGAACCCAAATCCACCGGCCGTCCCGGTGACGCATCCGAAACTCTGCTCTCGCTGAAGGCGTGGCGCCTTTTTCAAGGCGTCCAATGAATGCCTGCACACCAGCCCGGTCTTTCGGATGAATCCGGTTTATGAATATTTCATCCACCGATTTCCCCAGTTCCTCCACTTCATACCCAATAAGATGCGCCCACCCACTGTCAACGGACAGGGTATTTTCCTGCAAATAGGTATCCCAGAACCCGATACCCGCCCCCTCTTCTGCCACCAGAATATGGTCCAGTACGCTGCGCAACCGGGCAGACTCATTCGCATGACGGGTAACATCCACAGCTGCGAGAAGATGGGCACCCTCTCCATGCCAGGAAACCGGCACTGCATCTGCTGCATCCAGCACCGGCCCATTGCCATCAGAAATGGATCTTCCGCCGACACCGGAGGAAAAAAGCCGGGATATCTCATCCGGATCGGGAGGAGTATTCCGGAAATAGTCTGTTGCCGCCCGGTTTACCGAGCAGAGATATCCGTTTTCATCAATAATACACATTGGTACAGCATTGTTCAGAAATGCCGCCCGGTAATCCGGTACAGGATCCCCCATGATCTATCCAAACCCCCTCTGCCCTGCAAAGACACTTCAGGTTTTCCGGACTTTGGACCGGGAAAACCATTCCACCCGCAGGGTACAACAATGCCAGAAACCATAACCCCCGTTCAGGTCTGGCGGACATTACAAGGTGGACATAATACATATACCTTTCACCGGTTCGGAAGAGGGCTGGAAAAGTCACCATGAACACCGACGAACCTCCTCACGATATAAGTTCCCAATATCATACTGGAACACAAAAAAAGAGACAATTTTTAAAAATATATACCAGTTTCAAAGTTGCTTTTCTCCCTCCGGCGTTGTGGGCGCATCACCGGCTGGTATCTCAGCTGTGTTATCTTCAGACTCTCCATAGTACCGTCTCTTCTGATATATTCCGGCAGATGCAGCAATGATACCGAATACCAATGCATACCAAAAGGCTGAATTCAGGGAAAGTGATACCGGTATCTGCACCGTTGTGCCGAATGTCGTGATGGTTCCCACCGTATCCCCCATGATCATGGGCATAGAGATTTCAATACCTGTTTCCTGAAGGGAATACTCAATGCCAAATCCAGTGATAACAATTGTGACCATAAAAAACAGCACCAGCCATATCGGTTTTTTTGCTCCTATCCCTACCAACTGGTCAGAGAGCTGACGGTACTGTCGGCTGCACCGGAAGACGGACCCGACGAGGAGAAGGGCTCCATAGAAGACAATAATGATAATAATTGCGGTATTCACTGCCGCTATCAGAGGCGAGAAGAACTCCTGCCCAAACCCGTACATCCCCAGCATAAACGGAGAAACCTCCAGCATAAAGGCACCGTTACCAAACCGCACCGACCACCAGTATCCCAAAAACGGGAGTGCCATCAGGCCAATACCCGCCAACACACCGGGAATATTACAGTCTGCAACGGTCCACTTCTGTCTCTTCTCTATCATGGCCCCACACTCCACGGCCGGGTCATCGCGGTTGTTATACGGATACCCATTATCTCAATTTCAGAATAGAGTGTCCCTTCCACACTCCCTGATTTCAGGTCACGGACTGTATCAGGTGAAGCCGGACCCGTCAGAACAACCGGCACACTCCCTTCGGGAGGGATCGTCACCGGCGCCGCAAGAAAGGCGGAAACATTCCCGTCTTCCGAAATTACCCGGTATTCGATGCTCTGCACGCTCAGCGGATATGCGGTCGGATTCTGTACTCTACCCGTCATAGTGACGGTGCCTGCAGCAGGATCACCTTCCACCGCATCACCACTAACAAGCGGCCCATCTGCCTGCAGAAGTGACGACAGAGTCTCATTCAGCGGCCCTACAGGGTTTTCCGGAAGGGTTGCCGCATTCACATCAAATCCCACATTATAGAGAGCAATCACAAGAGCCAGAATGAGAATCACCAGTGGGAGGACCATAATCACAGTGCCAATCCGCGAATTCTCCATACCCACTTCCTGGAGAGCATCCCAGATAAACCTGTCTCTCATCAAATGGAATGATTTCCTGACAGAAAAAAGGTAACGGGGATGAAGAAACTTTCAGAACAGGCCCGACCGATCACCTGAAACAGAACATCTCAAAAAAAACGAAATCGCAGATCAGGATTCGTGTAGTAATGGCATGCGGCGGGCCATGGCATACCCACAGACCACCTGCACGAAATCAGGGAACCGCTGGTTTTGATCCGGGTCACCGGTGTCCAGATAGAGGGTGGGTGTGCGGGAGAGTTTGGCCTCGGTTGCGATGATAATGAAGTTCTCCGGCCCAATTCGACGGACAACAGCAGGGGATACCTGCTGGGTCCCCCGGCCCAGCACAAACCCCTGTGCCCCGATAGGCGAGATTATGGCCTGCACGAGAGGATACTCGTCCAGCAGACGGAGAATCCCCTCTTCATTGAGGTCACGGGCGATGACATCCCCATCATAAACGGCGTCGATGCCGAGGAGGGTGCCCTCCTCCCCGAGTGCATGGATAACAGCGGCGGTCGTGCTCCCGGCACCGATGAGGTACAGGGTGTCATCACGCATGATATCTCCGATAAACCGTGCAATATCTGCCTGCGCCCGGGCCTCATGGCGTGCATCCGTTGCCCATTTGGATGATGGCAGGTGGCCGGTCAGGGCGGGCGAGCGGGCAATACCTGCAAGACGCACCGACAAACGGCCCTCCCGGTAGGCCTCCTCGTCGATATCCATCACCTCTGCATCGGTCATCACCGCCTCATCCAGCCGGTTCACGCATTCGGCCGCCGCTGCAGGGGTCGGGGCAAAGACACCGGAATACATCTTCACGCCGGAGGGGACGCCGAGGATGGGGATGGTGTCACCAACTACCGCAAAGACATCACGGGCGGTCCCGTCCCCCCCGCAGAAGAGGATGAGCTCCACCCCCCGGTCGCAAAATGTCCGGCAGGCCCGGCGGGTGTCTTCCGCGGTCGTCTCTGTCGCCTTCGGCTGATATACCGTCTCTGCCGGGATGCCGACTTGTGCCAGCAGGCCCTCCCCCATCGGGCCGCCTGCGGTGAGAAAGGTGTGGACTCCCGGTCGGATCAGGGAGAGCAGCCGGGAGGCACGGTCCGGTGCGACCGGGACTGCCCCCCGGTGGATCGCCTCTGCGACCTGCCCGTCCGTTCCCTTCAGTCCGACTGCACCGCCCATCCCCGCGACCGGGTTGACCACCACACCGATTTTCATTGCGAGATCACGGGCAGTTCTTTGAGGGATGCGGCAATAAGCTCTGCGGGATACTCATAGTCCGGCAGACCGCCTGTGAAGTAGGCCTCATATGACGAGAGGTCGAAGTGGCCGTGGCCCGAGCAGTTGAAGACGATGGTCTTTTCTTCACCGGTGCGCCGGCATTCCTCCGCCACATCTATCACGGTCTTGATGGCATGCGCCGACTCCGGTGCGACGATGATACCCTCCGAGCGGCAGAAGTCCACCGCTGCCTTAAATACCTCGTTCTGGTGACTGGAGACCGAGTCGATGAGCCCTTCATGGTGCAGCAGGGAGACTAAGGGCGCCATCCCGTGATACCGCAGTCCGCCCGCATGAATGGAGGGGGGGACAAACCCGTGGCCAAGGGTGTACATCTGCATGATCGGCGTATAGCCGGAGACATCCCCGTAGTCATAGGCATACAGTCCCTTCGTGAGCGTCGGGCAGGCGGCAGGTTCGGTTGCGATCATCTGGCAGTCAGGCATCCGCCCGGCCAGCTTCTCCCGGATAAACGGGAAGGCAAGACCCGCAAAGTTCGAACCGCCCCCGGCACACCCGATGATGACGTCTGCCGTCTCCTCGCCCGCCATTTTAAGCTGTTCCAGCGTTTCCAGACCGATCACCGACTGGTGCAGGCAGACGTGGTTTAAGACCGACCCAAGAGCGTAGTTCGTGTTGGAGTTTCCTGCCGCGTCTTCGACCGCTTCAGATATCGCCATCCCGAGCGAGCCCGAGGTATCCGGGTCCTGCTCCAAAAGGGTCCGGCCGGCATTGGTGTCCGGCGAGGGCGAGGCCACGCAGTCCGCTCCCCAGCACTGCATCATCATCTTGCGGTAGGGTTTCTGGTCATAACTGCCCCGGACCATGTAGACCTTGCACTCCATATCGAAGAGCTGGGTTGCAAAGGCAAGGGACGAGCCCCACTGGCCCGCACCGGTCTCGGTTGAGATACGCTCGATGCCGTCCTTCATATTATAGTAGGCCTGGGCGATGGCCGTATTCGGTTTGTGAGACCCGGGTGGACTCACTCCCTCATACTTGTAGAAGATCTTTGCAGGGGTCTTCAGGAATTTCTCCAGTCGGCGGGCACGATAGAGAGGGGAGGGCCTCCAGAGGGTGAGGATGTCACGCACCTCTGCGGGGATGTCGATGTAGCGCTCGGTCGACACCTCCTGGCGGATCAGTTCTGAAGCGAAGATCGGGGCGAGATCCTCCGGGCCGATGGGCTCCTTTGTCTGTGGGTTGTAGGCCGGTGAGAGGGGCACCGGGAGATCTGCCTGGATGTTATACCATTGCCGTGGCAGGTCATTCTCATCGAGAATATACTTGGTTTCCATAGAATATATGTGTGTCATTGCACACATATATACATTGTTGTACTCTTACCACACATATACAGAACTACCAAAGAAAAAAATGGGGGAGATTACCGGCGGCGGAGCACCGCGACGGCACTAAGAATACCGATTGCTCCTGCAACCGGTATAATTCCTGCTGGCGTCGTGGTGGGCACCGGGGTGGTGGTCGCCGTGGCCGTCACACCAGCCGGGGACGACGCGGAGGAGGGGAAATCGCTGTCGGCACCGGACTGCGGATTCGCTCCCGGACTGTCGGAACCATCATCCGATCCATCGAGCGGACCCGTCACCGGAGCCTTAGGGATTGCTTCCGGCGTCACAGACGGGACCGTGCCGGGACCGGTGAACTCGGTCGCATTGTGAGAGAGCGACTGCATGAAAATATAATACCCCGGATTATCGTTGCTTCGCTCTTCCGCCCAGAAGGGGGCAATGAACATCACGTCGAAGAATTCACCATCCGCAACATCCGCAGGGCAGGTCACCGGCACCTCCATGGGTCCGATGGTCATCGTGACCGGGTCATTCACGACCGGATTGAACCGCCATAAATCCCATGATGTCGTGGAATTGGGTGCCCACTGGGGATACAGGGTTTTTCCGGTCCCCTCAGGGAACCCGTGGTTGTAGTCATACGTGATGTTCACGGTCGTGTTACATCCGCCCACGCCGACGACACCGATGCCACATCCGCCCAGATGAACCCATGGTTCTGGAGAGGGCAGCGGCGGGGCCCAGGAACCGCACGTGCTGTAGAGCACATAAGGACCGTTTCCGGAGATATCTGCTGAAATATCCTGCGCTTCGTCAAAGAATGTCTCATCAAATGTATTCCCGATGGAGTTCGAAAGGACAACTATCCCCCCGTCCACATAGGTGCAGGCAAAGACGTTGTCGCAGGAACCGGTCGGGTCAGTGAGTGCCCCGTCCGGCAGGAATTCACCAGTCGGAATGAGATTATTGACCCGACTGCCGCCGCACACGACCGAAGCAGCCCAGTTTGCTTCCCAGGTACCATCCGAAACCATGAGATTATCAGAATCACCAAGGAGTAAGCCCACGAGGTTTTCGGAGCCGTAGATATTCATCACATCTCCTTCGTTTGCTCCGGCGACAGAGAGACCTGCGCCGCCGTTACCCACGGAATAAACTCCCCGAACACTCAGACGTTCGGCTCCGACGGGTTCTGCCGGGTGCACGAAGCCGCTCGCGTCGACCGCCTTCCACGGGCTGATCAGCGCAATTCCGTGATACCCGTTGCCGGATGCGGAGACATCTTCGACAACGATGGACGGGGAGAGCACAACGATGCCCTGCCAGCCGTTATCGTCCGTCGAGACGCCGGAGACCGACAGTTCCGCACCCATCAGGTAATGGGTGAGAATGAGGTCCATGATTTCCGTCTCATTCAGGTCGGTGATGTCGCCCTCATACGAGGAGATATACTCCATTGCCCACACGATGAGATCCCATGCCGTCTCCCGGTCATCCGACCCGGCAGATGCCGCATCTGCGTCACCGGTGAGCTGACAGACGAGTGCCATCGTCTCCGGGGAGGGGACGGTCGCGTCATCCGCCGTCGCAGACGGAAGAACATCCGGGGAGAAGCTGAAGTACATGAGGACCGCTGCCACCGGGTCGACACAGACAATACCCGGTCCAGCGTTCTGGTCCGCGGCGGCATCCGTGAGTGTGCCGTTGATACCCGCAAGGACGATACCGGAGATACTGTTTTCATCCGCACCGATCTCCGTGTGGTGACTGGTAACAAAGAGGGAGACGACGCCCACGCCGTTCCCGTCTGCCTCACAGGCGGCCATATCGGTAAGGACACCCGCCGTGGCAATACCGGCGCCGGTGTTGCCGGATGCCGCGATATCGATGTATTCGCCCACAATGGAGAGACCGATGACACCGCTGCCTGCGGCAAGGCCGATGATATCGCTTTCGTCATCGTTTGCAGCACCGTTGTCATCCGCTATGACGCCGTTCATCACCACGTTCGGGCCGATTGCGACGAATCCCGGATAGCCGTTGCCGGATGCGGAGACATCTTCGGCATAGACACCAGCGTATTCGAAGTAGAACTCGATATGCTCAAGAAGAATTTCCATCGGGTCCTCCGTCAGCAGGGTGGCCTTATTGATGGTCACCTCTCCGGCAGGAGCTCCGGTGTAGTAGGTGGCAACGATCTCCTGCGCAACAGCACTCTCCGTGATATCCGCGTGCATCGCAAGGTCGGCCGTGTCGTCAGCCGCCAACGCAATGGGGAGCCCGTCGCCGTCCAGCACCACGAAGTAGCCGAGCACCGCAGCAGCAAGGGTCACGGGGTCGATGGTGACGATACCCGCGTATCCGTTGTCGTCTGCCGTGACTTTCTCATACTCAGATACGACACCAACAGTGACCATCCCTGCTCCGGAATTCTCCGATACCGAAATATCAAAGAAATCACCGGTGAGATACAGACCAAAAATACCTGTCCCGAGAAGGGCCTCAAGCGTGCTGCCGCCGTCATACCCGTTGCCATCTGCCGAAAACCCGTATGCCGCAACATTCGGATATACCACGGCCATGCCAAAGAGCCCGTTCTCATCCGCACCGGATTCCATCATATAGCACCCGGACAGGGCCATATACTGGTGTATCAGTTCAATGAGGACCGCCACATCCTCTTCCGTGACGTCGTCCGTTTCAATGTCTGCTGTGGCGGACGCAGCAAAGGCATCGGTCTCACCGTAGCAGGTCATGACATCCTGCATGGCAGGCGATGAGAGACTCTCCAGATAGAATCGGTCCTCTTCAGAGATGCCCGCGGAATCCAGAACAACGGACAGGTCGGAGTGCACCAGGAGTGCAGCAATACCCAGACTCAGGGGGTCCATGGCAACGATACCGCCATAGTCATTCCCTGATGCCGTACATTCGTAACATCCCGTCATCACAGACGTCATGAGAATACCGGAACCGGCATTCTGATCCGAATGAACACCGAGGAATTCGTTTACGAGCGAAACGGAGAGAAGCCCGGTCTGGAAGAGCGGACCGTGAATGTCGCTGTAGGCTTCGGCACCGTTTCCGGTGAGTGTCGCATTCTCAATCGCCAGGACAAGAGAGGCGGCAGCCATACCGGCACCACCGTTGTCCGCTGCATCAACCCCGGAGTATTCGCCGACGAAGGATGCACCGACAATACCGGCACCGCTGAGCGTGCCTGCAACGTCGGTCGGGCACACGCCGTTTTCACCTGCGGCAATATCCGATGCAACAACGTACGGGGCAATGACCCCGATGCCGGTATACCCGTTATCATTCGCCGAAACGGATGACAACATCACATTCGGGCCGTTTTCCGTGACATTTTCGACAAAGACAACGACGCCCTCCCCGAGAATGAATTCATCTTCGGAGACGACCGTGGCGTTTGCCACAGACGCCGTCATTTCAGTGAATGCCGTATCGAGTGCATCTGCCATCGCATCGGTGTCACTCTCAAGACCGATATCCGAGACCAGACCCGAGAGAACGGGATAGTCGTCGGATACCGAGATGGTGAGAATCCCGAGATACTCGTTTGCATCCGCACTGCAGTCGGTGATGACCACATCGCCGGTGGTATCCGTCAGGATACCCGCGCCCATGTTGTCTGTCGCGTCCACGCTCTCAATGGTGCCGTTTATGCTCTGCACCACAAAAAGACCGTTCCCCGCATGGCGAAGGTCATGAACGATGCTGTCTGCACCCGCTGCCAGATCAGCATCTGCAGTGAACAGGAGGTCGTCATCCCGGCAGAGGGCACAGGCACGGGACAGACCGTCATCGCTGCCCACAATGGGGGGGACGACAGGGATATCTATCTCCGCCCCGTTTCCGCCGGTCGTCACGTCGGAGACCGCGAAGTCGGCAAAGCCGTTCAGGACGACACCGTCATCACCGTTTCCGGTCGACTCCACCTCGGATATCTCCGCAACGGAGGTCCCGGACCCCTTGACGAAGAGGCCGTCTCGTGCATTGCCCGTGGCAACAATATCCGTGAGAAGAGCAGAGGAGCATTCCTCCCCATCCACGGGTATGACCCACAAGTCTTCCAGGATAACGTCGACTCCACGATACCCGTTCCCGGTGGCAAGGACAGACGTGAGCACGGCCTCACCGCCGCGGATCTGCAGTCCGTCATCGCCGTTATCCTGACAGAGAAGCTCCGTTCCTTCGGTGAATGTGGTACTGACCACATGAATGCCGGCCCACCCGTTCTCGATTGCATCAACTTCGGTCAGCACGGCCTCGTCATAGTAGATGATATTGATGCCGTGCCAGCCGTTCTCTGTCGCCACGACATCCGTGAGGGCGACCGTCCGTCCGGAGACACCGGCCCGTGCAACAAGGCCGTTATGCGAAGCGTTCGTCACACAAATAGACGATACGGCGAAATCACCGTTGTAGAGAAACATCGAACACTCCCCACACCCATACCAGCCGTCGGGATCAAGGGGCGGCAGCTCGATCGTGCCGCCCATGCCGTCGATGACCGGCAGGTCACCCGCCGGCGAGGGGATGCCCATAATCGTGAGTTCCCGGCCGGCCGCGTCCACCGCGACCGGTTCTTTATACACTGCGTAGGCGATCTCTATCGTGTCACCACTTGTCCAGTCACTGTCCAGTGCCGCCTGCACGGTCGTGAAATCGCCCGTTCCGTCGGGATTCACCACCCATGTGGCGGCCATTGCCGGTGCTGCGAGGCACACCACGGCACAGAGTGCCACGAGTACCACGAGCCTGCCGGTCCGCATCCTTGTCATCCAATTCCACCTCTGTCTTAGGAGGACTCCTTTCGAAGTACACTCATATAAGTTACCATTATTCCAATACTCCATAAAAAAACATTATATATTGAATTGTCAAACGAATGGGTCAAAAATATTACATTCATCCATCCGGTGCCGCCCGCCGGGTATCCCGACGGGAACGCCCGGTTCGTGACCAGTAAATAGGAGTCCGACCAACCGGTAATGAACAGACCGGCATGAACCAGAGACGCAGAGACAGACGGGTCATCTTCGCCCGACCCGACATACCGGCACTCCGAAGGCAGGGCTGCAGTGGCGTGGATATGCACTTTCATACAAACCATTCCGATTCTCCCACGCGTGTCCGCGACGCTCTCGCCCTTGCAAAACAAAAGGGCATCGGCCTTGCGATTACCGACCACAACGCCGTGAGCGGTGTCGCCGAGGCGGAACGGAGAGACGCGTCCGTTCTCCTGATCCCCGGCATCGAAGTGAGCGCCTGGGACGGGCCCCATATCCTCCTCTACTTCTTCTCCTCCCGTGATCTCGTTGAATGCTACGAGACCCATATCGCCCCAAAAAAGAGCAGGAGTCCCTGCCTTGCGACCTCCCTCACGACATCGGAGATCGCCGCCGTGGCCGAAGACTATCCGTGCGTCGTGGTCGCCGCCCATCCCTTCGGCTACCTGCTCTTCAACAAGGGGCTCTGCAAGTGTATCGAACGGCGCTATCTCTCCCCCTGGACCTATAGCCGCTTCGACGGGCTAGAGGTGATCTGCGGAGGGATGACGCGGCCGCTCAACGAGAAAGCCGCAGGCGTGGCAGAACGACGCGGAATGTGCTATACCGGCGGGACGGACGGCCATCTCCTGTATGACCTCGGGCATGTCCTCACCTGTGCCCAAGCGGAGACGACAGAAGAGTTTCTCGAGGCCGTGCTGCACCGGAAGAACTGCGTCATCGGGCGGGAGAAGAACCTGCTCGAAAAGGGTGTAATGGCGTCAGCCATGCTGCCGCAGTACCTGCCTTATACCGTGCCGTCCCTCGCGGTTCACTACCGCCAGAACCTCCCGCGTATCAAACATTTTCTCGACCGACAGCAGAAAAAAAACGGAAACAAATAACCTCTCTCTCCTCAGTCTTTCCGGGAATAGCAGGACAACACAATCGGCGGACAGATCACAGTATCCCGGAAAAAAGACGGGAGAACGATTCCTTGAAGCGCATGAGATGGGTGCGCTGCCCGTACATCTCCGGCGTCACTTCTGTGCATGAGGCAATGTCGTCGGCAAATATCTGTTTCAGGGTGGCCGGGACACCCCCCCTGTACAGGAATGCGTTCGCCTCAAAGTTCAGTGAAAAACTCCGGATATCCCAGTTGGCACTCCCGACGGAGGCCGCAATACCATCGACCGTGACCGTCTTTGCGTGAATAAACCCATCATCATAGGTATAGACCCGCACGCCGGACTCCATCAGTTCCCAGAGATAGGAGAAACCGGCCCAGTAGACGAACGGGTGGTCCGGTTTGCAGGGGACCATGATACGCACGTCCACCCCCGATTCCGCTGCAATTGTAAGGGCGTCCATGATACTCGCGTCCGGGATGAAGTAGGGAGTCTGGATCCAGACGCTCTCGCGTGCGTTGTGTATCAGGCTCAGGTAGCCCTTCTTTATTGCTTCACCGCGTGAATCCGGCCCGCTCGCGACGATCTGCACGAGCGCCCCCTCCCGTTCCTCCATCACCGGGAAGTAGCGTTCGTCAAATCCAAGGTCCGCCCCTGCGGCATGATTCCAGTCCATGAAGAAGCGCACCTGTAGGGAATGCACGGCAGTGCCGGTGATCTTCAGGTGGGTGTCGCGCCAGTTTCCGAGCGGGCCTTTTCCGAGGTATTCGTCGCCGATATTATACCCGCCGATAAAACCGGTCTTCCCATCAATGATGGCGATCTTGCGGTGGTTGCGGTAGTTGACCCGCATATTAATGTGAAGGTACTTTGAGCGGAAAAAGAAGGCAACCTCACCGCCTGCATCCATCAGTTCGGAAAAGAAGTTCCTGGGGAGACCGTGACACCCGACGGCATCCCCCAGCACGCGGACCGTCACTCCTTCCCGTGCCTTTGCAACAAGGGCTGAAGTGATCTGCCGGGAGAGAGTGTCGTTTCGAATGATGTAGTATTCCAGGTGGATAAAGTCCTCTGCACCGGCGATTGCCTCCATGAGAGCTTCGAACTTCGCGTACCCATTGGTATACACCTCCATGGTGTTGTCGTTTGAGAGGACGGCCCCATCGTTACGAAGGAGCATCGTGACCATATTGAGGTAATCGCCGGCCTTGTCTTCGAACGGTACATGGATACGGGAAAGACGCTCTTCCTGAGACGCGATCAGCGTCTTTGCGATATGGTCGTCCTCTTCTTTCAGCCGGAATATCCGCTCCTTGTAGATGTTCTGCCCGAAGACGAGGTACAGAAGGAACCCGAAGATGGGCAAAAAGAAGAGCACCGCCACCCATAACAGGGCCGTAGAGGGCTTTTTTCGTTCCACAAACACCACCGTGATGGCGATGGAAAAATTGGCAACCAAAAGAATGCCCAGAAGGCTGTAACCTACGATATCAATACCGGACAGAAGAATAACCACAGAAAATACCCCGTTTGTGTTCGGGTAAAATTTCCGTTACGAACCAGATATAACTGCCTGTACGGAGGCAGCGGATGACAGGATCCAAACATTCAAAAAAAACAGACGGACGGGGAGAATATACCGCGTCCTCAGACGCCGTCAGGAAGCGGTTGGGCGGAGGTGACGACGCCTGCAGGTGTCCCGTCCTCGCCCGGCAGCATTGCATTCTGCCAGGCAACGGCAACGAGTCTGCCGTCGGCACTGAGGAGATGCCCGCTCTCGGAGACTGCCGGGAAACTGCCGTTCTGGAGCACCGCAAAGAACCGCCGGCGCAGAACTTCGCGTGAATGCGGTGGGACAACGGTGTCAAACCAGTTGCGACCAATGAGGCCGTCTGCAGGGTAGCCGAGCATCTCGCTGCCCCGCCGGTTCATCGTCCGGATGGTGCCATCCGGGGCGACAACCGCGATCAGGGCACCGGCGGCATCGAGTGACTGCTGCGCCTGGTCGCGCTCCGCACGGATGCGCTGTTCGTTGCGGACCGTATCGGTCACGTCACGGTAGATGCCGAGGATATAGCGGAGGTCGCCTTTGTCGGAGAAGATGGGTATCTTCTTGATCCAGAGCACCCGCTCCCCAATGCCGGGCACATCCGTCACAACCTCCGGTACGTCCACTTCAATACCTGACTGCAGAATCTCTTCGTCACGGCAGAGCAATACCCGGCAGAGATCGGGGGTGAAAATATCTGTGCACTGTTTTCCTACCACGGTATCGGAGGAGACACCGAACATCTCCTCAAAGGAACGGTTCGCAAAGACGAGCGAACGGTCGTCCACGTTCGTGACGAGGACCTTTGCAGGAATATTCTGGACAATCGAGAAGAGAAATGACTTCCACTGCAGGAGTCTCTGTTCCTGCACCCGCCGTTCACTGACATCACGGCAGACCATACGATACCCGGTAAAACTCCCCAGAAGGTCATAGCGCGGGGAGGCGCTCACCTCCACTTCGACCGGATGACCGTCTGCGTGCCGCATGGAAAGTGAGACAACCGCACCCCGCCGTGGACTGTCACGGGAAGCTGCAATGGCTTCCCTCGTCGCTGCGCGTCCCGTTTCCGGGATGAAACTGAATAACGACTTTTCTTCCATTCGTTCAGGCAGGTAACCGAGGATCTCTTCTGTGCGCGGACTCACATAGGAGAAGGTCCAGTCATCCCCGATGATCCAGATGGCATCACTCACGTCTTCGACAAGTGTGCGAAACTTCAGTTCACTCTCCCGCAACGCCTCCTCTGCCACCTTCTGCCCGGTGATGTCCTCCATGACAACCGCGACACCCGGCAGACCGGAGTTGAGTACCGTGGGGATGGTCTTCACCCGGAAAAATATCTCTCCGTCCACCCGCATATACCGGAGTTCATCGGTGGAACTCTTTCCTTCCATCGCATCCCCGATGCGCCCGACGATCAGGGGATGGTCAAACGCACCGAGGGGCGATTCACGCATCGGGTGGCCCAGGATCTCATCGCGGCATCCCCCCAGAAAGGTGCATATGGTGTCGTTCGCTTCGACGACTGTCAGCGTTGAATCCACCACGAAGACCATGTCAACCGCACAGTCCATCATCGCGGAGATGGGCATCCGCTGGGAGATGTAGAAAACCTTTGCCTTGCCGTACGTCTTCATCTCCACCTGTCCGGCTACGCGCAGCATGTCGAGATAGCGCGATGCCGTATTTCGGTTCATCCCGATGGCATCAGCGATGTCGCGGACTGCCATGCCCTTTGGA
The DNA here is from genome assembly GCF_026684035.1 of Methanogenium organophilum. Classification (NCBI taxonomy): domain Archaea; kingdom Methanobacteriati; phylum Methanobacteriota; class Methanomicrobia; order Methanomicrobiales; family Methanomicrobiaceae; genus Methanogenium; species Methanogenium organophilum. The sequence continues at coordinate 1,280,198 of NZ_CP113361.1, read as the reverse complement.
TTCTCCCTGAGAACGTCACAGATACGGGTTAATTCTTGTGGAAAGACACCATGCATGTATGAATTAAAATTTACTCCGGTTCAGATATTATAGGTTTCGCTAATGCATGGCCCAATGCAACCACCCAACGCATACTTCAATGCTTGGCATTAGGCGCAACATATATATGCGAGTGATGAGAATATGTAATTAGTACCAGTTTGGCACAGACTGGGAACCAATATACCAATCCCCGCAGTGGTCTTTCACCAGAGAACCACAGCGACTGCATCCTGCCTCATCCGAACAGGGATACCGGAAGGGGGCATGGTACATTCGCCAGGGAAAACCAGAAGATACCAGGGAAGAGGGGGCGCACCACACCAAAACCTTACACACCTCTCAACACACGTACCACGAACAAACCGATACCACATACGCGCCCCCTGATACCAATCCTCAGGCATCTGTTTTTGAGTGATTCATTTTATGAAAACATCTATGAATCTGCAAACTCACTAATTTATAAATCAGGAAATAATTCACCATATGAAATGTTTTTGAGCTCTTTTGGTGACAATTTATTCAGCAGTTTCAGCAGTATCTGCAACAATCACTGAAACGAACGCGATATCCTGACACCATCATTACGATTCCAACAGACACAGCTTCAAAAAATTGAAAAAAGGTCAGGGAACAAGTGCCCCCGCCCCTCCGGACTCACTTCCACTGCACATGCTCTGGTGGACGGTCGAGGATTGCATCGCAGCGTTCCAGTTCCCCCATTGCCTTCCCAATCGCCGTGTCAACCCTGCTGCGCAGCCTTATCCACTCATCCTCTTCTGCATTCTCCAAGAGATCAATTTCAACCTCGGCAAGACTGACGTACATTCCCACATCCACATTGCAGGCCACGACATCTGCCTGAACCGTATCCGGCGCATCAGCAATACGTGCGCGAATCTGTTCATCTAGCTCCCGGACTTCATCCAACCGGGCACGCGCCTGTTCAAGAAAAACTGCACGAGTACTATCCCTGTGTATTTGTTCACTCTCTGTCATCTGAGCACCCCCCATGGGTTGCGTGCTCCTATGACGTCATTCCATAAAAAAACTTCCCCGACAAACCAATATGAACTGAGAATAATATCCTTGAAAACTGAATTTAGGGGAGATAAGCAAATATAAACCGAAAATTTAACCCCATGCAATTTTTTGCAGAATCAATCTCACGAATACGGATCAATAGCATCAGACAGGACGATTCTTTTCAATCTCAATCAGCCTGAGGTCAATCGAACCAAGAATTCGGTTCACTTCCTCTTGCTGTTCTTTTGCTGCATCGCGAAAGGCAGGTCCCTTCTCATATGCCCATGACATCGCATAAACCGCTTCCTTGAGTGCTCCACAGAGTTCCCCCACCCCCGCAATTGCGTCATCAGTGTTTTGGGTCCCTTCCAGCGTTCTCTCGCACTGCTGTAGCGCAACGGTCTCTCCTGTGACATCGCGGATATACAGTCCCACACACCGCGGCGTTCCGTCAGTTCCTTCGGTTACCGGGAGATATTGAATGGCATAGACCATACTGCCGGTCGAGAATTTTACCACTTTTTCCCGCCTTACCATCTGATTGCTCGCCAACACCTCATGAAAAAGGACCGGCCCCCCGATAAACGACTCCGGCAGTGCCCCAGTCAGATGAGGGATCAACCCGTGAATATCACTCCCAAATCGCTCACAAAGCGATGAGAACGCTTCATTATACAGAAAGACAGACCCATCTTCTGCTACACAGGCAAAGGGCTCGGGCATCGCCTCCACAAGGGCAGCAGGACCGGGCAAATTATCAGATTCGACCTCTGTGCCGGGAGTATAGGGTTCGATAAGAAAAGCAATCTTGTGAATCCGCGCATTATCCTTCTCCTGTATTATGACTGTGCTCAGATGAGCAAGGATATATCCACCGGATTTCATGCCGGCCCGTATCGTTGATGGAAACGAGAGCATGGAGCCTGCGGCATAGTCCGAAGAGACCAGTAGTTTCTCCATTAGAGCATCACGACCGGGCACCGATATCCCAAAGGCAGTAAAAAAAGGAAGACCGTGAACATCTGTGAGTCGGTATCCGGTCACCCGTTCGGCCTCCAGATTGAGACGCTCGATACGACCGTCTGCGTCAGTTATCACAACCGCTCCTGCGAGCATATTCAGGGCAGAATCAACCATTTCGGGACTCCCCTCAAGACGACTCTTTACCCGGTGTTTGTGCAGCGCCATCTCTATATTGGAATAAAGCTCCCGCTCATCGAATGGTTTTATGATATAGCCGTAAGGCTGACTGCGAATGGCCCGTGACAACGTTTCCCGATCAGAATGGGCGGTCGTGTAAATGACCGGAATGTCATAGCGCCGACCGATGCGATCAGCTGCCTCAATACCATCCATCTTTCCTTTCAGGTGGATATCCATCAGCACAACATCAGGCCGAAGCTTCCCCGCCGCAAGAAGCGCCTCTTCACCCCGGAGTTCATTCCCGACAACCGCATATCCCAGATGTTCAAGGGTCTCCCTGAGCTCCATTGCAATGATCGCTTCATCTTCCACTATCAGAATCCGTCGCTGACCCATCTCATATTCCCGGGGCTATGCCAGACATGCTGCCGACCCCATCTATATCTGAACTGTCGTTTACGGGGGAAATAATAATTGGCATTAGATTTCAGCTGCACCAATATCATCCCGCGGTGGGCAGATACGCGGGGAGGCAAGAATACGGGGCAGCATATCCACGTTGTCTGTCACACAGGCGGCTCCCTCAAGCATCAGGTTTACCTTTTCTGTGGCACCAACCTGCCGGAAATCGGTGCGCAGGGCAACAACCGGTGTGCCCTGTGCATAGGCATATCCCATTTCCCATGCGGTGCCCGAGTCTGCGTCCGCTCCGTCGATTACAGCGACCACCAGATCTGCCTCACTGAGGGCAGCCAGATTCTCCGTGAAGATGTCGTTTGTGTGGGCTGCTGAACGTTCAGCCGAAGAGTCCCCGCATTCCTGCGGCAGGTGCACCGAAAAGAGATGCTCACGCAACAGAGCGACAACAGAGCGGTTGTATGCCCGTTCCGCCTCAGAAAAGAGCGGTGCTGCGAGATATACCCGGTACCGGGCGAAGTCATACACATCCAGTGCTGGAATCTCAGGGAACCGGGAAAGGAAGACACCCCTACCGGGGTGGCGCTCTCCAGTCCGGTACCACCGGTTCACCCCACATACGGGGGATGAGTCCACCCCCACGATGCAGAGGGGAGCACCCCGCTCCCTGATGATCTCCCGCACTGCCTTTTCCGAACGGTCCAAAACGGCAGCAAATTCCGGGGAATCGAGCCGACCTTCATACGGCCCCGGCGGATGGTCCGGGCCCAGGAATTCGGTCTCGGAGCAGGGCATCATTACGGCATCGATGTCGAATGCCCGACAACGCTCCTGCGCACGAAAGAAGGCCCGAAGATCAGCATCTTTCGTGATGCCTACCGCACGGAGTGACGGTGATGCAATACAGGGGCACATGAGTACATACATTGATTATTCACTATGGGGACAACCATTAGATAAAGGATGATTCCCCTCTTTGCCTACCGCGACAATTCCTGCGATCCACGGCGGTGTTCTGTCAAAAAACTCGAGCGACGCGGATGCGTGCGGGTCTTTGCACGGGTGGATAAAATACCCCGCTCCAGCCTCATTCTCGACCCGTCAGCGCAGCAGGCGCTCTCGCCTGCCGACCGTACGCCAAAATCCATCACTGCTCTCGACTGTTCATGGGAAGTATTTGAAAAGATCCAGGTCGCCCGCTGGCCCCTGCGCCGGGCCCTTCCATTTCTTGTAGCAGCAAACCCCGGTCACTTCGGCCGGCCGTTTATGCTCAACTCGGTTGAGGCGTTTGCAGCGGCCCTTGTTATTCTGGGAGAACAGGAGCAGGCAGAAGAGATCCTCTCGGCCTTCAGCTGGGGCATCCGGTTTCTCGAGGTGAACCATGATCCCCTCACCGAATATGCCGCTGCAAAAGACTCTGCAGAGGTTGTTGAGATTCAGTCCTGTTATCTCTGATGCCTGTCACCGGGCCAAAAAACCTTCCAACCATTCCAAACAAGGAGAATTCCCCAGAGAAGGGCGATCCACTGTACCCAGAGAATATCCGGGGTAATCCTGAGATTCACTGCAAGGAGCACAAGCACCACCCCAAGGTAGAGCACAGCATGGTACACCAGTCCCCGGACAGGCGGGTCTGCGAGGAGGCCGCCGGAATTTTCGTCGTTGCCGTCCCGGTCATCAAAATCCTTCTCGTTCTGCATAGCTGCATTCTCATTAGCTGCTCGTAGGTATAGAACCTGTCGGGACAGGAAAATGGTATAATGAAAATCACCGACCGGAGAATAAATTGTCTTCAGAACAATTTTTTTCTCCCGAATCAGGATAGAAAACAGCTATTATCCATTCCGAAAGAAAACAAACCCAAAAGGGACAATTACCATGAGAATCAGCACCATCCATTTAGATACAGAGATTATTCCATAATCATTCGCAGAAACCACGACCAGCAACCAAATCATATACAAGAACTGAAAGGCACCTCTGCGATCAAAGCCCTCATCATCTCTGTTCCTATCCTCCGGTTCTCCCCCATGGATGTCTCTCCATCGGGTTTGGCATACATATACATTCCTACCCAAAATAGGAGAGAATACGTCTCAAGAGAGATTCCATAACCCCAATACCCCGCAACACGAATATGAGGTAAGAATAATACCCTCTACCAGATGATTTCTATCACAATCACCAGCAGATCAGAACGTCTGAACGGATTCACATGAACGCATGGGAGCAGAATTACCAAAAGAGAGGCGCTCTCTGGCAGGGAGCGGCCACCGGCATCCCGTCATTCCCTCCCACTACCCGGGTGCTGGAGGCAGGATGTGGCAATGGTAAAACACTCGCCGCCCTCTCCCAAAACGGCTGCCACGTCACCGGTTGCGATATCGCTGCATCGGCCCTCCGGCTTGCACGCCGTACCGCCCGTGGGGCCAGCCTCGTGCAGGCTGATGTCCGTTCCCTTCCGTTTCATGACCACACATTCAACGCAGTCGTTGCCGTCCACGTGACAGGCGCCCTCCGGGAGGCAGACCGCAGGCGGGCGGCAGCAGAGTATGCACGGGTGCTCCTGCCGGGGGGCATCCTTTTCTTTCGCGAATTCTCCGTCGGCGATTTTCGCTGCGGGAAGGGACAGGCTACAGAAGAGCACACCTTTCTTCGCGGCGACGGGGTGATGACACATTACTTCACCACGGACGAAGTGGAGGGGCTCTTCCCCAGCGAACAGTGGAAGGGAACCGTTGTGCCTGAACGCTGGGAGATGCGGGTCCGCGGCACACGATATCCCCGGGAGGTGCTCTCCGGGGTATTTTTCCAGAGGGGAAGATAGGTTACGGTGGGCAGCAGGATGACCGGTTGAGAAGAAAGACGGTCTGAATATGGCGTGGGGCGAACGGGACACACCAATACACCTCAATTCACGTACAGGGTGCATCCCATTCGGGGGGCGAAGTTACCCCTGACTCCGGTGACTCAATACAGCATATTTTATGTCTTTACTCACTCACGCAGATTTCAGGTTTCATCCACCGGACTGTCACCACCAGCACCGTCAGACAAAACCTCCTCTTCTCTTCTTCCTCCCCGCCGCTTCAGCGAGAGGTATTCTGTATGCTCCATCATCTCGTAACCACGTTCGCGGAGAATGGAAAGGAAGAGAACCAGCCCAAGGGCATTTGCAGCAGCCATCGGAAGATAAGTCTCGCGGATGATATGCCACATCGCAAGAGAATCCCATCCACCGGAAAAGAGCGGGATGAGAACGAATACATGCAGAAATTCAATCCCAATGGCCAGAAGAATCAGCCGCCAGTAGGTGAGATGATTCCGAAACATCCGGGCGGCGTATGCGGCAATTATACCGGAAAAGACGGCGGATACAGCACTGCCGATCGCACCGATACCCCCTTCTGTCAGACGGAATGCTGCAGCAATGAGGCCGACACACCCACCGACAACCGGCCCCCCCAGAATGCCTGCCACCATTGGCCCGAGGTCAGCGAAATCAACGATGACCCCGTTATAGAGAATCCCACGGTAGATTCCGTAAAGTGAAAGAACGCCAAAGGTGAGAATCATCCAACCCCGGTCTTCCAGCGTCCCCCTGCCGGTGACAAGACGTTCAAAGAGACCCGTCTTGGTGAAAGCATAGAGGAGGATTACGACAACCGCCACCCGCTCCATCAGTGGCAGACCGAAGGTGACGAGGGACTGTTCGGTCATGAGGGCTATCGCAAGAAAGAGTACACTCCCGCACCCGACTGTTAAGAGCCAGAGAGGTGAACCCCTCGCATAGGCAGGAAGACGACGATCAAGATAGATGAGCATGAACCCGAGAAGGCCAAACATCACCGACGAGACGGCGGCAACCGTCCGGATAAGTGACGTGGTCTCACCCGATAGAATACCCAGCGTGATGATGCCCGCAAAGATTAGAAGCACCATACGGTAGAGTGTCCGCTCTTCAAAACGAGTGGGAGACACACGTGAGACCACCGAAGAGACCGCCCTCGCACGCCCGTCCATACCCGATATGAGCGCCCCGGCGAGGATGACAACTGCTACAAAAAGGATGGTATGCAGTCCGCCGGGCACCTTATCGAGCGATGCATGAAGACTCTCTGTTACTGCCGCCGCACTGGCGCCGGTCAAATGCTCCGCCACAAACCCCCAGAACCCAAGAGTCATAAAGATTAGGGCAACAACCCCAACCAGCAGGAACGCGAGGACTAGGTCAATATTTACACTCTTCATATGAGAGGAGAAGTACTTCTCACCGTGCCGGTCCCCCACCTTCTCATGCAGCCACACCGAGTAGAGGAGAATATTCAGGCCGGACCCCACGACACCGAGGAGGGCCATCGTCTCGATGAGGGCGCCATCCGGAACAGAAGGCACACAGCCCTGCGCAATTTGTGCCAGAGGAAATGGCAGTGCAAAGATAATGACTGCAAGACCTGCAAACATCACAACCGAGAGGAGAATGACCACATGCTCGAGACGTTCATAGGAATCCTTCCAGAGCACAAGGAGTGTAAAAATTAGGAGGGCAAACGCATATGCCGCAGGCACCGCTGCCGGGACGACTTCTGCAAGCATGCTACCTGCAAAGAGAGCGACACCGCCGAACCCCACCATTTCAAAGAAGTAAATGATCGAAATAAACGTTACCTCCCAGTTCTTTGGTCCGGGAATGGTGCGCAACCCGTCAAAGATAGAGGTCCCGGTTGCAACCGTATAGCGGGCAATACCGTTTGTAAATGCAAACTTGAATATCAGTGCTGCTCCAATGACCCAGAAGAGAGAAAAACCATACTCAAGCCCTGCTGCAAGGAGTTCTGTAATACCGCTCTCACCGGACGCTTCAATCGCGAGGATCAGGCCGGGGCCAATGAAAAAGAGTGTTTCTGCAATCCCCGCAGGGATACGGCGCCTGAGTCCTGAAAGCATGATATAATCCCGATAATGTCAGTAAAACAGGCGTGAAACATTCGTTCAGGCACTGTTTTGACGGGGAACCGCACTTTGGCGCCCCTGATTCTCTTAATTAATGGTGCAGGAGAGAGTCCATATCTCTTTTGTATTTATTCAGTATACGGAAAGACAATTGAGATGCTGAGGGGGCCCCCATCCGAGACAGAGAGGGTTCCGTCAATCTGTGTGGTCAGGTTTTTCACCAGTTGCATCCCCAGTGTCTCCCCATTCTCCAGATTAACAGACGATTTTGTCGCAGACCCGCTCTCTGACACGCGCAGACGTGCAAATCCCCGCCGGTACTGATCAATGTCTATGACAATCTCTCCCTTCTCACCCTTGACAAACCCATATTTCAGAGCATTTGTGATGAGTTCATTGATGATAATTCCACAGGGAATACAGGTATCAATATCCAGACTGATAGTGGGGTCACAGTGGGTGATTATCTCCACCTTCTCCATGCCATATGGCTTTTGTGCGGATAGATTTTCCGCAATGCGGGGCACATAGTCAGCCATCCGTATGCTCACAAGATTATCGGAACGGTAGAGATATTCATGAATGAGGGCCATTGAGGCAATACGGTTTCTGCAGTCCTCCAGAATTTCCCGTGTCTCGGAATCTGTTGTCCGATAGCTGTGCATTTTAAGAATGCTTGAGATCAACTGGAGATTGTTCTTGACCCGGTGATGCACCTCCTGAATGAGAATGTCTTTTTCATCAGGTTCCCCCTTTGCGGAATGGACAATTGTCGTATGGCATCGTCTATTGCCCTCTTCCTGTCGCTCACGGGCAGATGCCTCGTACTTCCTGGCAGCTCTCTTGATTGTAAGATTGAGCTCAACGTAGAACTGAAATCGGTTCTCCCCTCGATTCAAAAAGAAATCAGCACCACGGTTAATGGCCTCAATGATCACCCCTTCGGTGTCATCCCCGACAATTATGAACGGAACACGCTCTCCCTGTGAACGGAGATCATCCAGAAATGAAAGCCCGTCTGTCCCTTTCAGACGATATTCACAGACAACAACATGGTATTCATTTCTGTAGAGCATCTCCGTCGCCTCTTCTGGAGAGAAGGCAAAATCAAGAGACATCTCCCCGGATTTCTGCAGAAAATGATAGGCTCCTTCGCATGCACGGAGATCATCTGCGACATACAATACCGGGACCGGACTCTTTACCATCATCAACAAACACCTGTTATTCCTTTTCGGGCGAACTAACGAATACCTATGTACTCCCATTGGATAAATATATGCAATTTCCGGCCACAAATGGGCAAAACATTTGTATACAGGAAGAATACGAGCTAAAAAGAGGATTGAATCATTTCGCTGAAATCCATGGAAATCATACGGCACATATCTGAGAAAACGGGGAAACGGGAAGACGAGTATTCCCCCTTCCTGTTTCATTCTCAGAAGAGGGGTTTGCGATACCGGTTTGCCATCTTCTCGTAATACTGCTGGTGGCAGTCCTCGGCTGGCCAGAATGTAGCGGCAGTGCGTACCTCAGTCACTATAGGCCCACAATAATTCCCGGATTTCTCCTCTGCATGGATGAATGCCCGTGTTGTCCGGCAATCTTCTTCGGTGTGACAGAATACAGCGGACCGGTACTGGGACCCCTCGGACCCGGTTTCCGGCTCCTTCACCGTCGGATCATACAAACAAAAAAAACGGTCAAGAATGTCTGACAGGGGAATCACTGTAGGGTCATAGGCGATACGGACCGCCTCCACATGACCGGTCTCGCCGGTGCTGACCCGTATATAGTCCGGGTTTTCTTCTCCCCCCCCGGTATATCCGACCACAGTCGCAAGGATGCCGGGAATTTTGCGAAGACCTGCTTCAATCTCCCGGAAACATCCCCCTGCGAGGGTAATCTGGCAGATCTCCATCTCTTCTGTGCCAGCATTCGTCTCCATATACCGATAGGTTGGGACCTGCCCCACAAAAGAATAGCGATCACGTGCCGGAATGGGGCCGGATCAGTTTCAGCCATCGGGTCATCACACGGATACCGGACAAGACACAACGAGGGGGTCCACCGCCCGCATGAAACGTCATGGACAGAAAACAGGTGCCCCGTCCCTTCGTTTCAGTGGTATGATCAGCGGTGCAATCTTAGCATATTCATTCATATAAGTATTTATTACGCCATTCCGGAAAGAAATACAAAAAAATAAAAGAATCAGGCAATAATCTGGGAAAGCACCTTATGCATATCCACCCAGATAATCAGACGCATCGCATCCGAGGCATCCTCTTTCACCTTGATGATACCCTTTACATACTCGGTAACATCACTGGAAAGGCCTTCACCAAGCGCCTCCACATCCTTTTCCTCCACCTGCATCACACTGTTGACATCATCGACAATGATGCCGACATTTGATCCCTGCGATGCGTCAGGCATGAGAACGATGATCTTCTGGGAATCAGATGCTTCCGATTCGGGCAGTCCGATCAACCTGCTGAGATTGATGATGTTTGTCACCTCTCCCCTGAGATTGATCACTCCGGTAATATAGTCCGGTGCCCGGGGAATGGGGGTGATCGCCATCATTTCGACGATCTCCCGTGCAATCTGGACATCGATTGCATAATACCCGTTCGCAATCCTGAATTCCACGACATCCGTGAGCTTTGACATTCGCTGCCTCCTCTCACTCAGTACGGAAGACTTCGACCATTGCCCGCAGTTTCTCGGTCATCCGTGTTACTTCGTAAGTGCCGCTTCCGACCTCCTCTGTCGATGCCGCCACTTCTTCGGTGACTGCTGCAACATCGTCGATACGGGACATATTCTCCTTGGTGAGCGTGGTTGTCTCCTCCATCTTCTCCATGACGCGGTTCGTGGCGTTCGCCTGATCGTCGGTGGCCCGGGCAATCTCGCGGATACCTTCGGAGGCCTCATGTGCACCCGAGACAATCCCATTGAGGGACGTTATCGCCTGGTGGACACTCTCGAGACTGCTCTCGATCTCGGCGTAGGCGGACTTCATGGACGCGGCGGTGGTGTTCGAATCTCGCTGGATGCCCTCGATGAGCTCCTCGATGGAGTCCGTCGCCGCCTTGGACTCGGCAGCGAGGTTGCGTACCTCGCCTGCGACGACCGCAAACCCACGGCCGTGTTCTCCCGCCCGTGCGGCCTCGATGGCGGCGTTCAGGGCGAGGAGATTCGTCTGGCTGGAAATGTCATTGATGAGTTTCACGATCTTGGAGATCTCCGCCATCTTCTGGTTGAGCTGCTCAATCTGGGTGACACTCTCCTCGGCGATTTTCTCGACTGCGTTCATCTTGTCGTTTGCCTCACGACCGAGAGTGGAGGCCTCGTTACCCATCCGGGAGACGTGATCCGCCTGCTCCTTGACCTCCTGCGAGGTGGAGGCTATTTCCTCGATGGATGCGGAGAGGTCTGAAATCTCCCGTGCGACGACTTCGACCGCCTCCAGCTGCCGGCGGAAGGCCTCGGAGGACTGCTGACTCGAGACGGCCACATCCTCCATCGCCTTTGCGATCTCCTCGACGCCGCGGGAGGCGTCCGCCATGTTGGCGTCAACGTTGTCGACTGCAATTTTCACATCACTCAGGGCGTTGCCCATATTGACTCCCACATTGTCGATGGCGGTCTTCAGTTTGAGGAAATCACCCTTGACATCCATAGATGCAGAGAACCGCCTCGAAAAGTCCTTGTCTGCATATGCCTTCACGACACGATACGATTCATTCACCGGGGAAAATATTGTATCCAGGATATCATTGAGCCCTTTCATAAGAACCATATAAAAACCTTCGAACTGGTCCGGATGTGCCCGTGCGGTGCTGTCTCCACCCTGCATTGCGTGCATGGTGGCAACGAAGTCATCGACCATTTCTTTAATTGACTTCTGTACGGCTACAAGATGGTGATTCATGTCTTCGAAAAGAGCGCCCGCCTCAGCAGTATACTGGTTTGTCACCCCGACGGTCAGGTCAAGTCCACGTGAATCTCCACGGGCGAGGCGGTCGAGATTCGCCTCCTGCCGTTCAATCTCCTCATCAAGGAACTGCGAGAGCGTGCGTTCCGGGGTGAGGTCTTGGTAGATATAGTAGTTAACGTCAATTTCACCGTTCTCATCGAGAATCGGCGTCTGGAAGAGCCGCAGGTATGAATTCTCTCCATTCTCCCAAGATATCTCCATATCGGTGATGGCCTTTCTCTTCGTTTCGTATGAAGCATAGAAGTCGTCGCCACCGACGATATTGATATTGAAGTCATAGAGCTTCTTTGCCATCAGCTCTTCATAGCCGCCGCGCCAGATCCGCTCATATTCCTTATTCAGGTCAAGGCGGTGCTTGTCTGCCGCAAGCACAGTGATACCCTGCGGATTCTGCTGCAGGAATGCATCCGCACGTCTCTGCAGGGTTTTAATCTCCTCCATCTCCTCATGGTGCTCGGTGAGGTCCTGATAAATGTAATAATTGACGTCAATTTCACCATCATCATCGAGAATCGGTGTCTGGAAGAGGCGCAGATAGGATTTTTCCCCGTTATCCCAATCGATCTCCATGTCGGTGATCGCTTTCTTCTTTGTCTCGTATGAGGCATAGAAATCGTCACCGCCGACGATGTTGATATTAAAGTCGTAGAGTTTCTTCGCCATCAGCTCGTCATACCCGCCCCGCCAGATACGCTGATACTCCTCGTTCAGGTCGAGGCGATGCTTATCTGCCGCAAGCATGGTGATACCCTGCGGGTTCTCCAGGAGGAATGCGTCCGCACGCTTCTGCAGTTTGTGCAGCTCTTTTTGCTCTTTGACAATCTCGGTCTGATCAAAATATATGTGATAGACCACACTAATATCGCCCTCACCATCGCTGATGGGTACCTGGAAGAGCTTGAGGTAGTTTTCGCTCCCGTCATCCCATGCGACCATCAGTTCAGTCTCTGAGTTCTTCTTGGTGTCATGAGAGGCAAACAAACTATCTCCGCCAAGAATAGTGATATCAAAGTCTGAAAATGACTTTTTCATCAACGCATCACAGGAATCACGGAATAAAGTACAGTAATGGTCATTGAGCATCAGGCAGGCACCGTCTGCACCATAGATGGCCAAGGGATATGGGTAGTTTGCAATGAATTCATCCACTCCCCGGAGCATCTCCTGGTACTCAACTGACTTCTTCATCTTTCCGATGGCATTATCCACGAGCCCTGCCAGTTCCTGCATCTCAGGGTCTGCTGCAGCCTGATCGAGGGAGGCAGTAAAATCCCCTTCCAGCGCACGCCGCAGTGCATCTTCTATTAATTGTAAAGACATGGAAATCACTTAGATTACTGATCAATATCTGTATGAAGCACAAGGAAACCAACATCCACCGGGCTCATACAGATACAATAGAGTATATATAACCTCTCCCCCAATCCTTCAAAAAGCCTTCCATGGATGCCAACAGGTTAGAAGAACGAAAATTTCGAAACACATCGAGAATTCAGAAATAAATGAAGAAAAACACCATAAGCGTCAACGATAGTCTGTTATCTGTTCCGAAAAAACAGTAGACATTGCATAACAATAGCCCGCAGGAACATCTGCAAAAAATAAAACAAAGGGGGCTTAGTGCCGCCGATATATGAGGTAGCCAGCGCCGAATCCTGCAAGAATGACGAAGATGAACATCCACGCGTCGGAAAGATCTGTCTCCTTCCCCGATTCATTGAATGTGAAGAAAGAGACCTCTCCGTTCCCTCCGGCAGCAATAAACCCGTCATCCACAGGAACAAATGCCCGAATGCCAGTGTCGCCAAACCAGTGCATCCATTCCTCTCCCCCCTCCGACGAAACACCCAGCACCAGATAACGGGGTTTCCCGTTCACCAGATCGGCATCATAACCCAGCAGATAGTAGCCGCCGCCGGGAGCCACCTCTGCGTAATAGACCATTTCTGTACGTTTGGGATAGGAGAATACCTCAACTGCTTTCCCCGTCTCATTGAGAATGAGAACGGCGGCCTCATCTGACGTGGTGAGAGCTGGAGCAATATATCCCCCGTTGGGGAGCGGATTAATATTCACGACATAGCCGATACCATCATCGCCATACCGTTCTTCCCAGACCACTGTGCCGTTATCGTCCAGATACATTACGAGCCCCGCGGGGTCTGTGGATGCAATGATCGGGGTGGCATAGCCGGCAATAATAAAACCATCGTTGACGGCTTTCACCGACTGGAACCGTGCAATACCGGCGCCTGAAGCATCAGCATATGTCTGGTTCCAGAGAGGGGTTCCGTCTGCGCCCAGCCGGTAGACAATCGGATGGAGATAGTTTGTAGTCGCAATGATGCCACCTCCGGGGGCCGCGTCCACCGATGCCACCTCACCGTAGGGCACATGCCACGTCCAAAGCGTCTCCCCCTCCAAACTGACCCCGAAAAAGTCATGCGTGTCGGTAAAGACTGTGTAGCCGTTCTGATCCTCCTGGACATACTGGATTACAGAAGCATTCCCAAGAGAGAGCGTCATATTGCCGGTGACAGTGCCGTTTTCTGAAACATACCAGAGGGAGGGGCCTTTGTCCGTGGCACCGGCTGCAATATATCCGGTGGCAGCAGGAGATTCGATGAAGGCTGCAATCTCTTTTGCACCATCAATCACAACCGTTTGGTTTAGATCAGGCGGCTGAATGGCTGTAGCAGCCCCACACATCAGGAACAGGGCCATGCAGAACAGCAGTAGTCCTCTCACATTCATACTCATTATGAGAATGGTTGTCTGCCCCTCGTTAATAGTATTCTCCCTTTCGCGCCGCTACCACCCAACCGGAACACCCCGTTTGTTCGCCCCGGAGAGGGATGAGAAGCCATGTGGGAATAACGGGGAGTTATGACAAGGGAGGGCAGGAAAAAATACGTCAAAAAAATACAGAGAGGATGCGCACCCTTACTGCATCTTCTCTTCAATTCTCTTCAAAACAGCTTCAATATCACGAAGCTCCTGCAGTACTGCCGCATCTGCCGCCATTCCTCCGGATGGTAGAGGAACAGTAGACGCAGGGCCTGCAGGCATCTCCGCTCCGGTGACCGCCGCTACCGGGTAACCGGAACGTACAAAGTCCATGATAACGCCACGGAGAGGTTCGGGGTCACGAATGCCCTGGAGTTTGATCTCTGCAAGCTGGTTTGCCGAGTACCCGGCGGTCTGAATCCGCAGGTTGGAGATGCCAAAGAGCCGCATCAGGGGCCCCTGGATAATATCAACGTTCGTGATCCGGTTGTAGGGAACAATACCCGTCTGTTTCCAGAGAATCCCCCGACCCCAGGTCATTTCCGTTGTTGTCAGCAGGTAGCGTACGGTATCGTAAAAGAGGTAGGCCCAGATGCCTCCCGCGAGAGCCAGCACCAGAAAAATCCCTGCCATCACTGCAAGGGCGACGCCGCCGTCTTCCATCATGACAACAGCCATGAATCCAAAGAAGAACACGGGAACCAGCATACTCAATGCGGTCACGACGATCAGGTATGACCGGAAGGAGGGATCAGGAGTAAATGGAACGTCAATCTCAACAGACATGAATAACCTCTCTGATATCATGTGATATGAGCGTTGCCTCCTGCTTCCCTTTCCGGTCACGACGAATGAACCATCCTACCGGAAACAAAGCACTCATGACGCCCGATGCAGAATAGACGATATGCCAGGGATTTTCTCACGGATACGAAGATGGGCATCCGGTGACAGCAGAACTGGGGAGCGCACCTATCAGCCGAAGATTGATTGTATCGTTGATACCGCATCAGGGGCCTGTCGGACCACCACTCCGTCCTGGGAGGTGCGCCCGGAATTTCATGAGAACCTCTTCCGGGTCCGGACATTCTGGAGAAAAGCAGCTGTGGCCCGGGATAAGGAAGCACTTATTTCTCTTCTCGCTGGCCATGTAAGGGAATATCCACAGGAGAGTCTGCGCCTGATGATGGTGAACTTTGAAAGGAAGACGGGCGATTTTCTACTGCCCGGTGCGTGACCATGCAGATGAAGTACCCTTCGCCTTCTGCCCCGCCGTCCAGACAACAGGGCTGCACCTCATCCGTGACCAGAAAGAACGCAACCGGATACAAAAACAGGGATATATTGACAATTACTTCACGAATTTCAAGAGTTAACAGAATATTCAGGCAAAGAACGCCACAATAATACCACCCACAACAATAACACTGCCTACCCAGGCAGATATGGGCAGAATTCCCAGGAATCCACCGGAGATCAGTATCAGACCCGCACCAATGATGAGATAACCTGCCCGCCGCATCTGCATCGGGTCCTGTACCGCCTCTTTCTGTGCAAAGGGACCGGCCGGCCCTGTAGTACCTTCCTCATAATCCCGCGGAGACTGCATCCATGAAAATGGTCCAAAACCGCCACCCGAGGTCCGCTGTCGGTCACGGCGGAACGATGACCACTCTGCGCTGCGGCTCTCTTCCATGAGATTGATTCTGACAAGCAGGTTGCCCTTCTCTGACCCACGACGATAGCCGAGGCCTTTCAGGCGAAGGACCACATGCCCATCAATATGTGTAGGAACCACAAAGGTGACTATGCTTCCTTCGAGATGAATCTCCTTTTTTTTGCCAAGTTCATCCTGGGTTACCCAGATTGCATATTCACGGTCAAGATCTCCACCCATTGTCTCATGCCTCCTTTCACCACGAGTTTAATATTTCTTCCCTTCAGATGCGCATGGTATTATGTATTTTTGCACCATCGCCTGAGATGACACCATAGTACACTCTAACAGGTTCCCCCCATGTCAGATCAATGAACCAGCGACAAGGCGGAGTCGCGGATCATTTCTGAAGATGTGCTGAGATGAACACCGTCTGTTCACGGCATTGCAGAAAGAATTTCTGTTCCATTCTCACACTCCCGCCAAATCAGAGCATTACTAGGACCACACGACATTTCAATATTATTATTGCCATGCACCCATATGGCTCATTCAAAGAGAACCCTTTTATTGTATTCCCACTGTATCAATTGAATAATCAGGTGAGAGGGACTGAACGGTGCCGGTATTTCTTGCCGGAACGAATAGGAGGGCCGACACCGCGAGTACCATCTGAAGGTGTGCAGTTATGATCAAAGTGGCAATTAACGGATACGGAACTATTGGCAAACGTGTGGCAGATGCGGTGGCCGCCCAGCCGGACATGGAAGTTGTCGGAGTCTCAAAGACTCGGCCATCCGGTGAGGCGTATATCGCAAACGAGCGGGGATATCCCCTATATATCGCAGATATCGAGAAAAAACCAGTCTTTGAGCAGGCTGGCATTGCCGTCGCAGGCGATGTGGAGGAGATGCTCAAGAAGTGCGATATTGTCGTGGACGCCACCCCCGGCGGGGTGGGAAAGGCAAATAAAGCAATCTATGAACTCTTCAATGTAAAGGCTATCTGGCAGGGCGGAGAGAAGCATGAGGTGGCGGGTATCTCGTTTAATTCATCCTGCAATTACGAAGACGCCTATGGCGCGGACTTTGTCCGCGTGGTCTCATGCAACACAACCGGTCTGTGCCGTATTATCCATCTCGCTGACGAGGCGTATGGGGTAAAATCCGTCTTTTCAACGATGGTGCGCCGCGGATCTGACCCCGGCGGTATCAAAAAAGGGCCAGTGGACGCGATCGTCCTCAATCCGGTCACCATCCCATCACATCACGGTCCAGATGTAAACACCGTGCTCCCCACCATCGATATCGTGACAACCGCGATGATCGTGCCAACCACCTTCATGCATATGCATGTGATCCGGATGGAGCTTGCCCGCGAGGCATCCCGCGATGGCGTCCTCGATCTCATTCGTAAGCACCCGAGAATCGGTATCGTAAAAGGTGCTTCCGGGATCACATCAACTGCTGAACTCCGGGAGCTGGCGTCCGATATGAACCGCCCCCGTGGTGACCTCTGGGAGTCCTGTGTCTACGAGGACTCAGTCTCTGTCGGTACGAATAATGAACTCTATCTCTTCCAGGCCATCCACCAGGAAGCGGATGTAGTCGTCGAGAATGTGGACGCCATCCGTGCGATGATGAAGGCGGCAGACACCGCTGAAGAGTCCATAAAGATGACGAACGAGGCGCTCGGGTTCAGTGCGATATAATTCTCATATCCTTTTTTACCGGCACGCAACTGCCTGAGCACTCCCGCCAGTATTCGTACCGTCAGCAAAGTCCTTCTGCCGGAGAGCCGGACGAACCTTCCGGCAGGTCTTCTTCTGTCGCCCCCATCCCCTACGTCCCTGCTTCGGCTTTGGTCCCGCCATCATCGCGTTCCTCCTCATAGAGAGCTGCCAGATCCCCCACGGGCTCTTCCGCATCGATGATCTCTCCCCCGCCGCCAGCCGCCCGCTCCGCCGGTTCGACGATGAATGACCATTCCTCTGAACGCTCCACCGTTCCGTAGCGCTCCTGCACCACCTGCAGGTGCACCCGGAGCCGGTGAACGCCCCGCCCCCGGCCGCCGAGCATCACCCGGTACCGCCCCGGGATCGTGAAGTGCTCCACCGTGGCCCCGTCTATTGTAACGGTGCAGACGAATCCCCGGTACGGCCCGCCGGCGGCGTCCGCTGTGATCCCGGCCCGGGCAAGCATATCATCCTCCCTGACGGTCGCGGGCAGGTCGACGCCCAGAACGGGGAGCACCCGGTGGAGAGCAACATCACGGACGAAGAGGGCCGCTGCGAGGATGCAGAGCAACACCGGCAACACATAGATCACGGCGTTGTGCAGGCGGGGACTGATGTCACGGGCATTGGTGACACCGTCCCGGTCCACGTCTTCTGCGAGGGCGACTGCGTCTGCCGCATACCGGACCGCCCCTTCCGCGTCGCCCACCTCGTATTGGAGATATGCGGATTTGATGGCGGCCACGGCCCTGTCCGGGCCATACGCCTCGTTTTGCCGGATTGCCTCTTCAGCAGCGTCAAGCGCCTGCGGCACCGTCGAGACGAGCGGGACGGAGACAGATACGCCGTCGGGACCGGCGTCAACCGTCTCTTCCTGCGGTTCATAGCCGAATTTCTCGATTCTGACGGTGTGCATGCCCTGTTCGATGGAGATGGAGAGCGGGGTGGTGCCGCGAAGGGTGCCGTCAACAAAGACCTCCGCACCGGGGGGGATGCTTGCAACCGCGAGGAGGACCGGGGACCGTACGAGGACAGCAGATATTTCGGATATCCGGCCAGCCGCCACTTCCACGCTGCCCGTCCAGTTCTCGTACCCTGTCCGGGTCAGAACGATTGGATAGGTCCCCGGCTGTACCTCGTCGAGCGTCAGCGGGGTGGTACCCTGGTACACGCCGCCCAAATATATGGCGGCATTCGTTGGGGCGGATGAGACGGTGATCCGTCCCGTCGATGAAGGTGGTTCAAATGTATGGACGAGCGACTGAGCCATATCCTCCGGGATGGTGATCGTCGCTGCATAGTCAGCGTAGCCGTCGAGGGTGAGCAGGATACGGTGCTGTCCTGCCGGGAGATCATAGAGAACGGTATCGGAGGTCCCCATGAACGTGCCGTCGAT
Organism: Methanogenium organophilum; assembly: GCF_026684035.1. Classification (NCBI taxonomy): domain Archaea; kingdom Methanobacteriati; phylum Methanobacteriota; class Methanomicrobia; order Methanomicrobiales; family Methanomicrobiaceae; genus Methanogenium; species Methanogenium organophilum. Next base: position 1,261,033 of record NZ_CP113361.1, on the reverse strand, counting down.
ATAGACCGCTGCACCCGGCGGTGTCGTCGCCACCGAGAAGGGGCCACCGACGATCGGCTCCATCTCGTGGCTGATGTAGGTTACTTTCCCCTCGTCCACCTCGAAGAATGTCTCCCACGTACGGTAGCCCGGCAGTTCCAGCCGGATGTAGTGAATGCCGGGGAAGACATCCTCGATGAACGTGTTCGTCTGCAGACCGAGGTCTTCGTCGTTCAGGAAGATGGACGCCCCCTCCGGTTCGGATGAGACCGCAATCGTCCCCCGGACCTGCGCCGCCGCCGGATAGACGGTCACAAGGAGCGTAAGGCAGATAATTATCACAAGAACACAGAGTGGCGCAGGATCCGATTTCATGCAAGACACCTCCCCTGTTCTCCCGTCCGGACCGCTGTCCCCACCGCTACCCCTGCGGCTGCGGGGGGGTCCGGTTGGTGAAGACGCGATAGATGCCCGACGTGGGGATAGATGCAACAACCGTTTTGTTCGTGACGACGAGCGGGGTTTCGACCGGCTCCCAGATTGCCCCGGATGCGTTGTAGCGCATCAGGCTGTAGAATCGCTCCGTTGAGATGTCTGCTGTCAGCTCCAGCGTCACGTTCTGCGGCGCCGCGACCGTGATATCGTACGCACTCCCCACCCCCTGCAGGTCTGCGGGGATATTCCCCGGCGTCGTGTTCAGCCGCGTTATGAGAACAGTCGCCTGCTCCGGCGTGATCGGCGCCGACGGGGTGATGTGCGGAGCGGGGGTGCCATTCAGGGGCAGAGGAAGGAGTCCCGGCGAAACGAGAAAAAGCACAAGGATGGCCACCATAAGAACAAGCACCACCCCCACCCCGATTGCAAGGCGCCGCCGGGCCGTCCGCTTTTGTTCCATATGCACCGCATACTCCTGCTCCAGCCGGTCTGCCGCCGGCCGGGGAGGCGGTTTCGCATAATCGGCCTCATCCGGTCGGGCCGGTCGTTCTTCGGGCGGCCGGGCGATGCCGGGGGTGCCTCCCTCCGGTGGTTTCGGGGCACGGGGAATGCCCTCTTCTGCAAGAAATGCCGCAAAACGGTTCTTTCCGCCCGGGGGAACGCGGTTTGCATGGGTGTACTCGGCAAGGAGGCTTCCCGTGAGGGCGGGGTGGGACGACGCCCCTGCGAGAATCTGCCGGAGAACCGGGTTGCGGGAGAAGCGCCCGATGTCGCGGTACATCTCCTCCCAGGCATCGTTCGTCACCGTTTCCGTGGCAAGGTCTACCTGCACCCGCCCGGCGGCAGTCTCCGCCACCACGAGGTCGATATCGGGGACGATACGTTTCGCGATGACAAAAGTGAATCCGGTGGAGAGAAGGGGCTGCAGTGCGTTCAGAACCGCGAAAAAGAAGGCATACGACCGGGAGGGGATGCCTGCGGTACAGACGACGGGCCGCCCCAGAAGGAGCCGCCCGAGGGCATAGTCGGTCGTGCGGGCCCCCACCAGGCCTGCCCCCGCCCCGATCTCCGGGCCCACGTCCCGCAGGGCGTACTCCATCGCCGCGAGACGCCGTTCGACGCGTTCAAAGAAGGCATGTACGGCCGAGCGATCGACCGCCGGCACCGGCCCGCCCTCCCAGACGGTCCGTTCGAGATAAATCACCGTGTCGGGCCGCCGCCCCTGTTTCTGGACGTTCACCGCGGTGCCCATCAGAAGGACGCCGTGTTTCGTGCTGATATAAAGCGACGCCGAACTTTCGTCGAGCCGTTCAGCGAGCCGGAGGGCGTACTCGTCTGTAAGGGTTCCTCCCAGTGCTTCGCCGTCCGGTGTAAATATACCGTATGCGTCGTGCATTTCTCTCCCCCCTCCGGCGGCCTACAGGCCGAACCGGAATATCTCCGTAAACCGCCACGGCGCAAGCGACGCCGGCCAGATCTCCTCCTCGAACCCCTCCTCCGTGGGGAAGGGTTCCGCCGTTGCATCGACCGATACCGCCACGAAGTACATCGAGATGTCGTTCATCATATTGACAAGGTTCCGGAAGACCTGGTTCGTGCCGAGGATCTCGTAGAGCCGTGTCTCGATGGTCAGGGCCTCCTTTGAGGTCTCCGGGACTTCGGAGAGTTTGGCCACGTTCATGGTACGGAGCAGATTGCGGATCTCCCGGTTCTTCCAGCAGACGAGATCCGCTTTCGTGACGACGAGCGCGAACTTCTTGTTCGGCCGGAAGAGGCCCAGATAACGCCCCCCTTCGAGGTCGATAAGGGTCTTCATGTAGCCCCCGAACTCCCGCGCAAGCTGGGCATGCCCCTTCCGGTCGTCCGTTACCTTCTCGCCGTCGATGAGGAAGATCACCTTGCCCGCCCGGAGGAAGTTGCCGTACATCGTCGTGATGATGACACTCCTCGTGAAGGCGGGGTCGGTGAGCGCCTCCGGATAGGTCTCCCGGATGAACCGGACGAACTCAATCGTTCCCGCACGACGCCGGATGTCTGCTGTTGGGATGCCGGTCCATTCGCCGATGAGGGCAACCGCCCGGCGGAAGGTCTCCTCGTTCAGTTCGTCGTAGTATTCGCCGGCATAGTCCACCACCGTCCACTTGACCGGGATAATGCCGTACTTCATTCCCGTCAGCTGGTACATCACCATCTGGTACCGGTAGGTGCGCGAGAGGATCTTGCCATCGAGGATCTTCGCGTACATATTCGATATCCGCAGGTCGTCGCCCGTGTCCGTTGGGTCTCCCGAGAGAACCACCCCTTCGTTCGAGTGGCCCTTCTCGAAGTGCTGGGAAATGTAGCTCCAGAGGCCGAGGACGAAGTAGGTCTTCCCCGACGACCGGGGGCCGAAGATGAATATCTCCGAGGCCCGCACCCCGACGGTGATCCGGATGGTAAGCCAGTACAGGACCACCGAGAGCACGATTCCCGTCCCGAAAAAGAAGATGTACTGCGCCGCATACGCCTCGCTCACCGTCGCATCCGGGGTGAAGGCGGAGATGTACATCTCGTACGCGAGAAACCCGATGATGAGGGCGAAGAAGATGGTGAAAAGGCCCTTTGCGCCACGGGCCAGGTGGTCGTAGCGGTTGGTCGTGACCACCCGGATGACGAACGCCCCACCGCAGACGATGCCCGCCGTGTAGGTGAGGGTGAGGAGATCCACGTTCGCCCACGGGGACGTCATCACGTAGAAGACCGGCAGTGCTGCGAAGATGCCCGCATAGACAATGCCATTTATCCGGGAATCCTCGTTGAAGATCATCCCCACGGCAACCGCCAGAAAGAGCCCGCAGAGGAACTCGACAGCCACCGTGAGGGCAAAAGAGGGTGGGTGAATCTTGAAGACCGGGGCGACCGCGGTGAAGACCCAGGCAACGAGCAGGCTGATGGGAAGGGCCACGAGGAGGTAGGTCCGCCGCCGCTGCGTGTTGATGATCATTCCCCAAGGGCCTCTTTAATATCCCTGATGCTATAGAGCGCAAGTACCCGTTCTTTTGCCGCCGCCACCTGGTCACGGTCGCCGGATTCGAGGTCGGCGATCTCGGCCGCGTCGGTCAAAAGGAGCGTGTGGTCCCGGACCACGTACCGCCCCTCGTGCAGGTAGAGGGCGTGGTGAAGGATGTTGTCCTGCGCTTTCACGTACTTCTCCCAGTAGCCCCCGCCGGTGGTCAGGGGCGAGATGTTGTCGAGGAATCCTGCTGCGGCATAGAAGGTGAGCGATATCTCCCAGGGCCGGGTGTAGGTGTGAGCGTTCACCTTCGCGCTGTCGACGCCCTTTAAGTCAAGTGACTTCACGAGCGTGCGTCGGAAGTCGCCTGCCTTGTTGTCGATGAGCTGCGAGAGCCACCGCGAGGGCGAGGCGGCGACGAGGGCCGCCTTGTCGAAGCTCCAGCGCTCGGTCCCGCCGCTGCCGTAGCCGATGGAGATGTTGGAGAGCCCGAGCTTGTGGGCATCGACGAGCTCCTTGTATTTCCACTGGACAATCTGGTAGAGCTTTTCGATCTCAGAGCGGCCGTCATCGTCGTAGTCAAGGACCGAGAGGTCTGAATCGTCTTTCAGGAGGGAGAGAATGGTCGGGTTAATCTCCCCGAACCAGGTGCGGTACATCCCCTCGACAGTGGCGGTACCGCTCCGGCGCCGCTCATCGATGGCCCGCAGACCTGCCTCGTATGCCTCCACTCCCGCCGTGACTTTCTTTCGTGGATCGAAGGTGGCGCTCACGAGGTCATCGGTCTTCTGGAGGAACTCGACCTGCTGCTGCATCCGCTTCTGTGAGAGGATGAGCTGATCGATTTCATCGGTAACAGCGGCGATCTTGGCGGGATAGCCTTCCCGTCTGTTGATGATCTCCGTGAGGGTTTCCCGGACACTCGTGAGAATCGCCGCCGTATCGCTGCCTGCAAACGCACCGATGAGCCTTGCCCTCTCTTCGGAATCAAGATTGAACTCCGATACGAGCGGGGCGATGGTCGCCTCCCGCAGCGAGCGCAGACGGGTGTCCATCTCGCGGCTCAGGAACCGGTCCTGCACGGTGACCTCGAAGGGGTCGTGAATCGCGATCTTTCCGGGATGGAGCTGAGCAATTTTGCGGATACGCTCCTCTTTTGTCGCCTTCTCGCTGCGGTAAATGCCGGCGTCGAGTTTACGCCCGAGAATGCTGTCGCCGATGCCCTGCTTCTTGGCGACCCGGAGCATGTACTCGTTGTAGTCATAGAGCGCGACCGATTCGGCAAGGTCGGAGAGGTACGAGAAGTCGCTGCCCGTCGCCGTCTCCAGCCGGTCGATAGCATTGCGAATGTCTTTGAGCGGGAGCGATGCGAGCCACGCATCGCGCTTGACAGGTTTGGGGGATTTCTTCTCCGCCCGGTTCAGGTTCTCCTGCATGGCAAGGAGGAGCGCCGAGAAGGTCTCGAGAAACGCCCGTTCCGCCCCTTCGACAGTCTCCGTCCCGGCTTCGCCGCCCTGCCCGAGGGACACATAGTCATCGACCGGTTTTGCAAGGGCGTTTACCTCGGCACGGATGCGGTCGAGCATGGTGGTCTGATCTGCCGTGATCGAATCGCGGTCGGTGCGCTTCTTCTGCACCCGGGTATCCGCCTCGCTGATGCCCGCCTTGAGTGTGGCACGCCGGGCCGTGATATCACCCGTTATTTTCCCGAAGTTCTCTTCCCCGCGGAGGACAGCGGCAAGGGCCACCCGTGCGGGCGTCTCACTTACGGAGAGCGTCTGTTTCCGGAGAGCCGCCTGTTCTTCGAGGAGCCGGAGATGGGTCTTGACGACGTCGTAGAGTTCCTGGTCCTTTGCGTTTTCATGCGGTTTTGACTCGTTTTCAAGGGACGTCCGCAGGCGCGAGACATACTCCGCGAGACCGTCAAAGTCCTTCACGACGGTGATGTCGCGGAGCTCTTCAGGCATGTTGTTTATGACCGCGGACTCGATGATGGACTGCGTCCGGAAGTTGAGGAGGTCGGTGATCTCGTTCTCCCAGACCTTTTTTATCCGTTCGATCTCCCGGCGGTAGAGGTTCACATCGTCGTGGGTGATCTCTGTGTCCGCCTTGGCGAACTCCTCCGGGTAGAGGGAGGCATTCGTCGCGAGGAAGTCGGAGACCTCCTTCTGGATTCGTGTCCGGTGCTGTGCGTTCTCCGCAAGGAGGTCGATGACGGTATCGAACCCCGTCTTCAGGGACCGGAGTGTCTCGACCGGATACTCTATTACATGCGAATCGGCGAAGATGAAGCCGGAATAGTCCTTCTTGGCATCGACGATGGCGGAGATGTCTGCTGTCGGCAGGTAAAAGGAGTTGATGAAGAGATACGGGAACGCCGCGTCGAACTCGACTACCTCCTGCTTGCGGTCCCCGCCGTCCACGTAGCCCGTCGGGGAGAGGGATGAGACGATGATGTAGTTGAAGAGCTTGTCGTCCTTCATGTTGAGGTATTCAATCTCCGAGAGGGCAATGGCGGCGTTGAGCTGCTCCTTTTCCCCCTCGCTTGCGGCGGGGAGGACCACAAAGAGCCAGATCTTTGACTCCTGCCCGCGTTTCTCTTTGATGTAGCGGGCGAGATCGATGAACATCCCCGACCCGGTCCCGCCCCCAAGGCCGATGATTAAGGCGACGGGGCCGTGGCCCTGGAACGACGGGAACTGCTCGCCGCCCTGGGTGATCGCCTTGTAGAAGACCGCCTTCGAGATGGCACGCCTACGGTGCACCCCGCCGCCGAAGTCGTCGACGATGTTCTTGTCGATTTTCTTGAGCATCGCGTAGTCGAACCCGTAATCGGGGTCGTTCATCCACCAGACGTCCACGAGCGGGCGCTCCCGCCGGGTCTTGATCTGGCGGGCAATATCCTGTGCGGTAAGCGAAGAGACCCGCTCGACGTTCGCGAGGTCGGGCAGGTGATAGTGGGAGCACTTCACGGTGCCCCCCATCCCGGTCTGTGTCTGCTGCAGCCGGGCGACCGTTCCCCGCACTCGTTCGGTGCGGGCGATGTCGTCCGCCCGTTGGTTCGAGTCGGTGTCTATCGTGTAGAGCGTGAGCCGTTTTCCATCCGCCAGATAATGGCGAAAGAACCATTCATGCTCGTAGAGATGTGATACGAGCTTCTTTCCGCACCCCCCGATGGCGACAACGGTCAGTTCGTCGGGCATCTGGAAGGCCTTCCCTTCGATGATGTCATCATGGGCCATTGTTATTCATTCCCCCCATATTCTCTCTGAAATTCCTGGATGTTTTTCGCACGAATCTTCCCGAAGACCATGCCGCCGGCAAACCCGACGATGAGCAGCACCACGCCCAGAAGAACGGCCGTCGTGACGGAGACAACAGGCTCTTCGGGAGTCTCGGCATAGACAAGCAGGTCACCCGCCTCGTCGCGGAGCCCCCGCGAGTAGAGATCGTCTATAAGATAGCGCAGCTCCGGGTCGCCGACTGCGTCCAGGCGGGCCCGGAAGGCCTCTTCGTCCGGGACGAGGACAGAGAACGTCCTGGTCGTTCCGCTCCCGATGAGGTCGCGGTTCTCATCGCGGGCCTCGATGCGGTAGTAGACATACCCGGTGGTCTGGGTATTGCGCTTCGTGACCACCACGCCGTCTGTCACGGTGACCGTGGTCAGGACCGGCGCCCTGCCGGTGACGGTGACCATGACGGGCTCTGTGAACGCTCCTGTTTCATCGGTTTCGAGCGTGATGGTATGGTCATTGAGTGCTTCGTCCCCGCCGGTGACCGTCACGCCGTCTCTCTCCGGCTGCCAGAGCGGCACGTCCGGGACGGGTGTTACATCCGTGTTCATCTCGATATACTGCGCCTGTTTCGGGACGCCGCTCACGGCGATGGTATACTCAACCAGATCCCCCTCATACCGGGTGTCCGTCAGATTCCCCTCCGTGAGCTCCACAATGACGGCAGCCGCCGGCACGCAGAGCACCATGACAAAGAAAAGCACCCCCAACGGTATGCAAAAGGACACCCCATTCCTTTCTTGCATGGCGTGTTGATTTCTTTCAAGGCATTTAAGAATATGTCCGGCATTAGCGGGAAAATTGGGGAGAGACGGGATGAGGTATCTAAGAATTGAGCATCACCAATTGTGCAATGCATGGTTTCAACAGTCAGGGAGGACTTCACACAAGGAGTGGGCTCATGCAGAGTGATGCGTAGTGTACGGGTGAGACAGGGAAAATCGTGATTCGTTCAAAGTTTTGTTCACCGGCCCGTACAACCCCCCCTATCACACTGATTGCCTCCCCCAGAGGGGGAAGGGGCAGGATGAACACGGCGCAGCCGTGCGGGCGAAGGGGTTGATGAGAACGAAATAGTACAGAAGGCATTACAGTCAGGGGGTTATACCACACTGCCACCTATCACCCCTTCCCATACGGTTCGAGAAGCGTCAGGGCGTTCGTGCCCATGAGACAATAGCCCCGTTCTTCCAGCGATTCACAGGAAAGCCGGAAGTCCACGGGGTCCATGCGGGCGGTCCGGAGGGCCTCTTTGTAGGGAATCGGGGAGTCGGCCCCAAATACATCGTACAGGCGATAATACAGCACACGGGCATCCCCCGTGAGCGAGAACGCGTCTTTCACCTTCAGGGGGGAGGACTGAATCCGTTCAGTCTTCTTCATCATCGTGAGCCAGAGGTCCATCACATACCGGATGCCGTCTTTGTGGATGGTGTCGTTCGACTGCAGGCGGGCATACGACGCCGCGAGGTGCGGGATGGCACCCGAGATGTTCTGGCGGAAGGGCCGCTGGCCGGCGGTCAGGTACTCCGAGCGCAGTGCATAGGCAGCCTCCTGCATCTCCTTTTCAATGGCATCCGTGGACTGTGGTGTGATGAGAAGGCCGTCGATTAACTGGCCGCGGACGATGGCGGACTCCTCTTTGAGAATGCCACGAAATTCGGCGGAGAGGGATTTCACCGATTCTTTGTCCATCGCAACAGGAATATCCGTGACCAGCTGCTGGGGCCGGAGGACGGCGAGGTTGACTTCCCCATCCGTCTTTGTCATCCATCCTTCGGTTTGTGAGAATTTGTAATAGTAATAGGAATTGACCCGCCGAAATTCCGCCGGGATTAGGTCAAATGGGCGGCGGAAGAGGTCCCAGTGGTATTTTTTCCCAAAGACGGCCGACCGTATCCCGCCGGATTCATCGTGAGCGGCCGGGGAAGAGAAGGAAAAGAGCGCCGAGCAGCCGGCTATCTCCTCGATGCTCTCCGCTTCGCCGTCATACGGGTAGGTGAAATACTCAATCACCTCCTGATAGTCCATGATCTTGCGCTGCCGGGCAAGACGGGCGACATCAAACTCTTTCCATCCGCCGATGTCTTTTATCGTCAGCCACTCCTCCCCACGGGAATCCAGTGGCTTTCTCACTTCATCAACGACCCTCACCTCCACGAACCGGTGTTCGGGGGGCGGTCCCTGTGGCATGACGTCCGGGTCGGCACAGTACAGCACCGGGAATCCGCTCTTCAGAAACGGGGATGGATGCAGATAGAAATACCGCGGGTCATTGCGGTAATATTTCACAAAACCAACATCCTCATATTGCGGATTGCAGGCAAGTTCCCTCTCAACACCTGATAACTCAGCACCTATAGAGCGGTCATTGAGAGACATACATATTCATCTCCCTTCGAACAATAATATCATCCCCTTCGTCCCACCTGAAGACTATTGGGCTGCACGCACCTGCATCACCCACCGTACTGCCGAAGCAACCCTTAATGCATTTCCGCGCCCAGTATTACTAATGGACTCATACGCGCTAGCAACGCGAAATACGGTAGAAGTCGTGACCGATGAAGAACTCCGTTCCGTCCTTTCACAGGACAAAAAACGGGTTTACGCAGGATATGAACCGTCCGGCGAGATTCATCTTGGCCACCTTGTTACCATCAATAAACTGATTGACCTGCAGAACGCAGGGTTCGAGGTCGTTGTGCTCCTTGCAGACCTCCACGCATATCTGAACCGCAAGGGCACCATGGAAGAGGTCAGGGAACTTGCGGACTATAACCGCCGCTGTTTCGAGGCTGTCGGTCTCACGGACGCAGAGTTCGTGATGGGCAGTGACTTCCAGCTTTCCCCCGAGTATCAGCTCGATGTACTGATGCTCTCCCAGCGCATCACGCTCAACCGGGCCACACGCTCGATGAACGAGGTCGGACGCCAGATGGAGAACCCGACCGTCTCCCAGATGGTCTACCCCATCATGCAGATGGTTGATATCGCCCGTCTCAATGTAGATGCGGCAGTCGGCGGTATTGACCAGCGCAAGATCCATATGCTCGCCCGTGAACACCTCCCGTCCATCGGGATTAAGGCACCCTTGTGCATCCACACCCCTATCCTTAACGGTCTGGATGGCAAGAAGATGGCTTCCTCTTCCGGGAACTATATCTCGGTCGCAGACTCAGAAGAGACCATCACAAAGAAGATGAAGAAGGCCTTCTGCCCCCCGGAGATCGAGGAAAACCCGGTACTCCAGACACTGAAGTACCATGTCTTCCCCCGCCTCGGGACGGTCACCCTGCACCGCCCGGAGAAGTTCGGCGGCGACGTCACCTATGCCTCATACGAGGAGATGGAAGCGGCATATGGCGCAGGGAACATCCACCCGGCTGACCTGAAAGGCGCTGTTTCCGCGGGACTCATCGAGGCGCTTGCAGATGCCCGGGCGTTCATGAACAGCGAGTGAGCAGATTCTCACAGAATAAATTGATACAATTAATCGGGAGAGCACAGACCATGGGAAAGAGAGACGCACTCATCGAACGTTTTGACCGCGAAACCGAGCGGATGGGAGTTCGAATACGCGACGCCGACCAAATGAAGGTATCAGAGAATGTCTTCGATGACATCACCCTCCTCTCCCTCTACCGGCTGGTGCATAAGAAGAAGATCCAGGAGATCGGCGGCCCCATCTCCACCGGAAAGGAGGCAAACGTCTTCTATGGCGTTGGTGAGGAGATGCCGATTGCCATCAAAATATACCGAATCCAGTCGGCAAACTTCCGGTCGATGAGCGAGTATATTGTCGGTGACCCTCGTTTCTCCTCGGTGAAACGGGCCAAAAAGGACCTGATATTCGCCTGGACCAAAAAGGAGTATTCCAATCTGGCCCGTGCCCATGACGCAGGCATCCGGGTGCCCCGTCCGGTACACTTTGACCGCAATATCCTTTTAATGGAGTTCATGGGCGAAGATGAGGTCGCCTATCCCCAGCTGCGTCTCTCCCGGCCGGATGACTACCAGGCGGTCTATGACGAAATTACTGCCGCGATGAAAACCCTCTTTAATGAGGCGGAACTCGTCCACGCTGACCTCTCGGAGTTCAATATTCTCTGGGATGGAGAGCACCCGATCATCATCGACATCGGACAGGCAGTGACCCCCAACCACCCAAAGGCGATTGCGTTTCTTGTGCGGGACATCAAGAATATCAACCGGTATTTTGCGAACCGCTGCACGGTGCGGGATGAAGAAGAGCTCTTCCGTGATATTGTGGGTGAACACCGGATGGAGATCTGAGGGGTTCCGGCGATAGTGCCGGCTTCTGTCAAAAGCCCAATTTACATATAATAGAAAACCCGCGGACGCCGCGAAGATTACACGGGTTTTCAACCCGAAAGATACCGGCAATCCCGGATCACGGATTCGGCATCATCGCGGATGATGTATGACACAAACCGTCCTTCCGTGCGGACATCGATCACCCCGTCATCTTCCAGACGCTTCATATGCCAGGTCACGGTGGAACCGGCAATCCCGAGCGATTCGGCAATATCTTTTCTCGAGGCAAACCGATCTTCGGCAAGAACCGCAAGAATCTCCCGCGTCGTTTCATTCCGCATATGCTTCAGTACCGCCTGTTGCGAGGTGGAATAGGTACCGCTGTTCTCAAAGTAGTGCGTATAGCCCCGGTCTTCACATACTGCAATGGCGTGGCTGCGCCGCAGTTGGTCGATGTGATAGCGAAGGGTACCCAGCGTAATATCGGTCTCTTTTCCGATGCCCCGCAGATGGATCCCCGGGTTTTTCCGGATGCAGTCGTAGATCTTCCGGCGGGTCTCATTTGCGAGCAGATCGTCTCCGCGTATCTGGTAGAGACCAAGGAGCCCCCACCATTGTACCACTCCAAAGATCTCTGCTGGCAGACAGGCACACTGGAGAAGAATGATCCAGAGGGGCAGCTCCCAGAACGAGACGGGCTGCGGGGAGACCATCGTCCCTTCAGCCGGGTGATCGTAGCCCGACTGCACAACATAGTGGTTCGCAGAGGCCCCCGTCATACAGAGGCCGAGGATCGCAATGACCATTACCAGATACCAGACCCTCTTCATTCCGCTCTCCCCATCAGTAATAATTCGTGAAATTAAAGTTGCTGTTTCCGCCGTTCAGGTTGGTCACGGTGTAATACCACATCCCGGGAGTCAGCTGCGGCGACGCAGAGATATCCAGATAGATGCGTTGATTTATCTCCCCGTCGGCAGCATCTTCAAACGGTCCGATGACGGAGTCAGGCGGATATATGGTCAGCTGATACCCCGTCTCGGGTCCGGCCCATGTGAGATCGACCCAGAGATGGCGTTTTTCCCGGGGAACATACAGCTGAAAGTGATGATCCGTGCTGCCGGATGACACAAAATTATTGGCCGGCGAAAAATCCATGGGCTCGACCGGCTTCTGACCCAGATCTACCAGATAGTACGGCGGATTGTTAAAAGACATCCAGAGATCGGTCACCGAAAACAGAACCCCCTGGAGCAGGTCCGGGAGATAAACCTCTTTTTGCTTCGTCTCTGCGCAGCAAACCTCCATCTCAGAACCGCGAACATCCTCAGGATACCCGGAGCCACCGCCACTGCCGCCAGATACAAGCGCTTCATAGCCATTTTCTTCATTTTTTATAATAAACGCGCCACGGTCACCATCACTGCCGTCATAGGCGAACAATGCTTCGTTCGCATACAGGTAACGAAGATCGTCGGAGTCAAGGGCAATCAGGGTAATAACATCGTCACCATCCCATTCATCATGATCTTCAGCCCTGACATACGGCTGTGCTTTGATCAGGGGGATGAATGTCAGAGAAGAGGTATATTCTCCGGTATCAGTGATGTATATCACCGGCACATTGTCCGCATCGGCATGGTAATTCAGGTCATTCCGGTCCCCGGCAGCACCGGCAGGAAGGACCAGTACTATCATCATCAGAAATAGGATGAAAACCCGATGCGTCATTGCACTACGTTTGATGGTAACAGATATGAATAATATGGCACAATCGTCTTCCTAACCGGCCCCGCCGAACATTCGTACCTCCCCATTCCTCTCTCTGAATCTGCCATCCAATATACCAGTCCCGTCTCCCACCAGCTAATCCCGTGGTCCTCCTTTCCCCGGAGAGGGCGCTCCCCTCTCCTTCGTGACGCCCCCCGAACCCAAAACAGGATACCCAGACATTCGTCCTGGATATCGTTGTTATCGAACAATCATTTACTATTTCCGATATGTTCACAACTGTGCGACAACTCTAATAACCATTCGCAGACCATATTTCTGCATTCCTCTACCGGGATAGTGAAACCATGATCACCTTTGACCACCTCTCAAAAGCATATAACGGTGTCTATGCCGTCGATGATCTCACCTTTGAGATCCCGGACGGCGAGATATTCGGCCTCCTGGGACCAAATGGCGCCGGGAAAAGCACCACCATCCTGATGCTCACGGGCCTTATCGAACCGACGGCGGGAAGATGCCTGATAGACGGCATCGAGGTTGCAAAAAACCCCATCGAGGTGAAGCACCGCATCGGCTATATGCCGGAAGACGTCGGCTTCTACACAAACCTCACCGCCGGAGAAAACCTCGACTTTTTCGCCCGTCTCTATGGCATGGACGCCGCCGCACGGAATTCCCGCATCGATGAACTGCTGTCGCTCGTGAACCTCGACGGCGTGGAGAAACTGGTCGGGGGCTACTCAAAAGGCATGCGTCAGCGCCTTGGAATTGCCAAGGCACTCCTGAATGACCCGGCCGTAATCATCCTGGACGAACCAACAGCAAACCTGGATCCCCAAGGAGTCGCTGATTACCGTAAAATAATCAAACAGATGGCGGTAGACGGAAAGACCATACTCGTCTCGTCCCACATCCTCTCAGAAGTCAGTCTGGTCTGCTCTTCCATCGGCGTATTGTCCCAGGGAAGGCTGGTGGCACGGGGCACGTGGAAAGAACTGACCCAGACTTTTGATGCAACCCGGCTCGAACAGGTGAAGATCCTGGTCGAAACCCGCGATGCCATGCCCAAATTCAGCCATCCCGATCTGATTGCGGCGGAATACACCAATGACAACCGTGAAGCCGTCATCACCGCTCGCTCCGACATCAGGGATGCAATTGCAGAGACCCTCCGGGATGAAGGTGTGATGATCCGCCAGCTTTCCTTTGACCGCGCAACCATCGAGGAGAGTGTCCTCTCGTATTACAACACAGGAGAAGAACAGGCATGAAGTCACACGGATTACCGGTGATCGCGCAAAAAGAACTGCGCGATCACTTCAAAAGCAAAAAATTCCTGCTGATATTCGGGATATTCCTGATCATCACGATCATCGGCATGGCAAGCGGGGTCGCAGAGTATGCACAAAACCTCCAGGACTACAATGACCGTCAGTCGGTTGCAGACGATGAGATATACCCTGGCGGATTCGGATGGGGCAAACCCTCCATCGTGACCATCTATCTCGGTGTCAGCTCACTTATCGTCACGCTTGGTGCCGTCCTCGGGATTGCAATGGGATTTGACCTGATCTCAAAGGAAAAAGAGACGAAATCCCTGAAGATCCTGCTCTCGCACCCTGTTTACCGCGATGAAGTGATAAACGGAAAGGCACTCGGGGGCCTGATGGCACTTGCCATCGCGCTCGCTATTACGTTCATCGCCACCTTTGCCATCCTGCTCATCGCGGGAATCGTCCCCGCCGGTGATGAACTTGCAAAGATCCTCGTCTACGGCGGAGCGGTATTCCTGATGATCCTCTCGTACTTCGCGCTCTCGCTGTTTATGTCCACCATCGCAAGCGATAGTGGCAAGGCCCTTGTTTACACCCTCATCGTCTTTGTCGCCCTCATGAGCCTGCCCATGCTCATCAACGGGTCGGTGATGAATATGATCATTGGCGACCCCCCGGAATACCCCCAGGACGCGTTTATCTCTGACGGAGCATTCAGCGTCGTAGCGGTGTCATCCGCAACGGAAACGGGAGAGAAGGCAATCGAAGAACCCGACCCGATATGGAAAGAATACGAACAGGAATTTGATGAATACTGGAAGAAACGCCAATCGGTGACCGACATCGTCACCCTGATCTCTCCGACACAGAACCTGCAAACAGTTTCATACAACCTGCTGATACCGGATTATGCAGCAATGATGTCATCCATTTCGTTCAGGGCGAGTGATGACTATGAACTTGAGGATACCGATGTTTTCGGAAAGATTATCCAGAACATCATCGCACTCCTTGCCTTCCCGGCACTCTTTCTGGGATGTGCCTATGTGCGGTTCATGCGGATGGATATCAGATAGGAGGCGACGATGAAACAGATACCATATCTCATACTCATTCTCCTCCTCTTCACGGCGGCTCTCCCGATACCTGTTGCGGCAGAGGAGAGTGCGGACGGCCGCGACGTCCAGATACACTGCACCTTTCCGGGTATTGTTCTGGAAGCGGGGGAGAGTAATGAATTCGCACTCACGCTGACCAACAACGGAAACGACAACCCCAAAAAATTCTGGGTGGAGACCTTCGGGGAATCGTCCGACTGGGAGTATCATTTCCTGAACGGAGATACCGAGATCACAAGAGCCGCCATTCCCACGGGTTCCGCCCAGAACATCGGCTTTACCGTCAAGACCTCCTCTGACACGCCAGTGGGCGAATACCATGTAAAGGTGCACATCGGAAACGGATTCTGCTGGCTCTATATCACCATCTCAAAGACCCATGCGGGAGAGCGCGGGGTCCTGAAACTCTCGACGGTCAATGAACTGGGCGAGGCGGTTAAGGGTGCAACCGTTGCCGTCATGGATGACAGATCCTCAGAACCGGTCATGACCATCCAGACGTCCACAGACGGAAAAATCAGAAGCGAGCTCCCGCACGGCGACTATACGCTTTTGATCACGAAGGACGGGTATCACAGTGCCCTCCCGGTGGCGGTCGAAGTGAATTCCGGCCTCGAGACGGATGCCGGGAATATCCTGCTTGAAAAGATGAACACCGCAGTGGAGGTATCGTACAAGACCCTCTCCATCACCACATCACTCGACAAAAATCCGGTCTTTGTGATGAACCTGAAAAATATCGGGCGGGCGGACAGCATCTTCAGCCTGGATGCAACCGGGATGCCGGAGGACTGGTTTACCCGATTCAAGGAATCGGAGAATTCTGGGGAGAGCCTCTCAGAGATATTCCTCTATGCAGGAGAGGAGAAAACACTCTATCTCGAAGTAATTCCTGCATACGGGACTGAAATAGGTGACTATTCTATAACCTCTGTTGTGACCTCTCCTGACGGCGACACCTATGAAGAGGGACTCGACATCACCCTCCGCGGTGAGTACCGCCTGAAGGCATACCCGGATAAATACCGGTATGAACTGGGGAAGGGTGACAAGGTCACCTTTGATGTCATACTGAAAAACACGGGAAGTGCGGGTTCACTGACGAACATCAGACCGGAGATCTCCGCACCGGACGGCTGGACCGCGACCATATCACCCAAGACTCTAGCAAGTCTCGAGCCCGGTGAGAGCAAGACCATCTCGGTCACCGTCATCCCGCCCTCGAACATTGCCGCAAGCGAATACAAGGTTACTCTGAAGGTCACATCCGACCAGACCGAGACGAGCGATGATTTCCGTATGGTCGTTAAGGAAAGTTCATTTGTCACCATCCTTGGTCTGCTGCTCCTTGTGGGGGTCTGCGGCGGTGTCTGGTATGCATTCAGGAAACATCAGCGGCGCTGAATGCATTCTTTTCCTTCCAAGAAGGGAGGATGAACATCACTTTTCTTCTCCCGGGAACGCACCAACATACGCCACCTGTTTCGTATCACCATACATTGTTCCGCGTTCCTGATCCTGTAGTAAATGGCACCGGATCAGTCAGTTCAAAGAGAAGTAAAATAGAAAAAACGGTGGGAATTACCTATTGATCCAATAGATAACCCGGTCCTGGTTCGCGTCCACCCATGCCTGTGCTGCGTCCTCCGGGGTCGCACCGTCTTCGATTGCAAGCATCACCTCTTCCATATCCGAAGACTCCCAGCCAAAGCGCTCTAGAATCGCGTATGCCTCGGGGTTATCCTCACTGAAGCCCTGCCGGGCAAGGCTCGCAATATACTCCTCGCCGCCGTAGACACCCTTCGGGTCGTCGAGGTACTTCAAATCGAAACGGACAAACTTCCAGTGCGGCGTCCAGCCGGTGACGACGATCCACTCATAATTTTCATAGGCATCGGTGAGCTGGGCCGCCATCGCTGCACTGGACGAAGGGACGAGCGTGTAGTCGAGGCCGTACTCCTCTATCGCCCGCTCGGTCGCGGCCATGATGCCCGCACCCGGTTCGATACCGATGATCTTCCCGTCGAACTGGTCGGTGACGTTATTCAGCTCCTCGATGGAGTCAATCTTCACATACCGGGGGACCACGAGGCCAATCTTTGCACCCTCGAGGTTCGTCCCGACCATATCGATGTCATCGCCATAGGTGTCCCAGTACGCGTCATGCGTCGTGGGCATCCATGACGAAACACTCATATCGACCTGACCGTCTGCAAGTGCCTGATAGAGCGGGCCTGCGTCAACAGCCTTGAGCTCGACATCGTAGCCTGCCTGTTCATAGACCGTCTTGAGCACATTGGTGCTCGCGATCTCCGAGTCCCAGAGCACATAGCCGATGGAGACCTCACCTGCCGGCATCACCGTTGCCGTGGGTGTCGCGGTCGGTTCCGTCGTCGGGGCGGGACCCGTCTCGTCCGTACAGCCGGCGATGAAGACCCCGGCTACGACGAGGATCAGAATACAGAGTGTTCCTGTCTGCTGTGCAGATATCATATCTATCACATCCTCCGGTCAGTATCCAACCGCCGGGGGTACAGCCAGAACCTGACGTACTGGAACATACCATGACATCCTATATAGAGAACACCACCGGTAATACAACATCCTGCGGGCAGGAAACCGTACCGGGCGCGGGCGCCTGAAAAAAAGAAAGGGGATTATCCGTTGATCCAGGACTGGACCTGATCGAGGTGTTCGTCCACCCATGCCTGTGCGGCATCTTCAGGTGTTGCCCCTTCCTCAACGGCGAGCATCACGGATTCCATGTCTGACGGCTCCCAGGAGAAGCGCTCAAGAATGGCAAAGGCTTCGGGATTCTCATCTACAAATCCTGTGCGGGCAAGGCTTGCGATATACTCCTCGCCGCCGTATACGCCCTCAGGGTCGTCCAGGTACTTCAGGTCAAAGCGAACGAACTTCCAGTGTGGTGTCCAGCCGGTAACGACGACCCACTCTTCGTTCTCATAGGCGTCACTGAGCTGGGCTGCCATCGCTGCACTCGATGACGGCACAAGCGTGTAGTCAAGACTGTAGTTCTCAATAGCAGTCTCGGTCATCGCCATGATACCTGCACCCGGTTCAATACCGATGATCTTGCCGTCGAACTGGTCAGCGACATCGTTCATCTCGTCGATGGAGTCAATCGTCACGTACTGGGGGACCACGAGACCGACCTTTGCGCCCTCGAGGTTCTTCCCGACCAGCATGATGTCGTCACCATAGGTGTCCATGTAGGCAGCGTGGGTAGCGGGCAGCCATGCGGAGACACTCATATCGACCTGACCGTCTGCAAGCGCCTGGTAGAGCGGGCCTGCGTCGACTGCCTTGAGCTCGACATCGTAGCCGGCCTGTTCATAGACCGTCTTGAGCACATTGGTGCTCGCGATCTCCGAGTCCCAGAGCACATAGCCGATGGAGACTTCTTTTGCGGCATCGGTTCCGGTCTCCGGTGCCGCCGCGGTACCGGCCGAATCCGTGCAACCGGCAACAAAAATGATACCAAATAACACAATTAATACAATAAACAAATTTTTTGAGTTCAGATTTAGCACAAAAACACATCCATTCAATCAGTAAAAACCGGAAAATACGGCTCAAACTGACGTATTTAAAAAATTGATCGGGGTTTCTATATATCACTTTTGGTCATTGCCGGTGCTGATCACGTTCTGTGTGATCCGGTCGAGAATGATGGCGATGATGACGATGCAGAGGCCTGCCTCGAACCCCCCGCCGATATCGACCCGCTGGATACCCATCAGGACGTTCAGACCCAGACCCGCAGCACCGATCATTGCCGCGATGACCGTCATCGAGAGAGCAAGCATGATACACTGGTTCACGCCCGCCATGATCGTCGGCATCGCCACCGGCAACTGAACCTTGACAAGCTTCTGCCACTGTGTCGCCCCGAACGCCTCGGAGACCTCAATGAGTTCGACTGGCACCTGCCGGATACCGAGGTTTGTGAGCCGGATTGCAGGCGGCATCGCAAAGATGATCGTTGCGATCATGCCCGGCACATTCCCGAGACCAAAGAAGATGACCGCAGGAATCAGGTAGACAAAGGACGGCATCGTCTGCATCAGGTCAAGGATGGGACGCAGTGCGGTATCAACCGTTTGCGAGCGTGAAGCAAGAATTCCCAAAGGAATTGCGATCGCAAGCGTCACCACTGCTGACGTAATGACAAGGGCAAGCGTCAGGATGGTCTCAGACCAGAGGTCCAGGAGATAAATGAAGAGCAGCCCAAAGAGTGTCAAAAGACCGATTTTGAGGTTCTTTTTTGTTAAAATCCAGGCAATAAGCGCAAATATTACGATGAGAAGAAGCGGAGGGACGGCCGCCATCCCATCTTGGAATCCGCTCACCAGCATATCCATGATAGCGGTGATCCCGTCCAGCAGCCACCCGAAGGTCTCATCGATCCAATCAACAACCACCTCAACTGCTTCACCGACCGGCAGAATGTCCGACATTATACCTCAACCTCCAGCCGGGCCAGACCTGCAAGCAGTGAACCCCGCACGATAAGCCCTTTAATTTTCCCGTCACTGTCAAGAACTGCCACCGGATAGGCGGTTTCGGCCATAATCGGCATCAGTTCCTGCGCAGGGGTATCCATTTCAACCGTAGGGGTGTCAGTGATCATCAGTTCTCTCAGAGGGATATCACGTTTCTTAGCCTCGACAGCCCCGTCTACCGTTACAAGACCACGGAATTTCCGGTCCTTTCCTGCAACAAATATACTGGAAATACCGTACTCCTCCATCAGGCGGAGGGCATTTCTCGGCCCCGAATCCGGGGGTAGGAGCGGCTCGGGACGTTTCATTACGTCCTTTGCAACCAGTACACGGGAGAGGTTGACATCTTCGACAAACCGCTCCACATAATCACAGCGGGGATTCTGAAGAAGGTCTTCGGCGGTCCCTAACTGCGCAATCTCTCCGTCCTTCATCAGGGCAATACGGTCCCCGAGTTTGAGGGCCTCATCCAGATCATGGCTCACAAAGATGATTGTCTTGTTCAGCCTGGCCTGCAGTTCAATGAGTTCATCCTGCATATCACGACGGATAAGAGGATCAAGGGCACTGAATGCCTCATCCATCAGGAGGATGTCCGCATCACTTGCCAGTGCACGTGCGAGGCCGACCCGCTGTTGCATACCTCCGGAAAGGCCGGAGGGATAACTCTCCTCATAGCCTGAAAGACCGACAAGATCAATTGCTTCCCGTGCTTTTTGTTCCCGCTCTTCAACAGGAGTGTTCTGTATCTCAAGTCCGAACGCAACATTCTCCAGAATAGTACGGTGGGGGAGGAGGGCAAAGTTCTGGAAGATCATCCCGATCTTCGTACGCCGCATCTGCCGCAGTTCGTCCTCGCTCATCGTAACGATATCTGTTCCGTCGATTTCGATATTTCCGCTCGTCGGTTCGATAAGCCGGTTGATGCACCGCAGAAGGGTCGACTTTCCACAGCCGGAAAGCCCCATCAGAACAAACAACTCGCCCTCATAGACGTCAAAAGAAATGGACCGAAGCGCAACATTCTGCTCGGTCTTCTCAAAAATTTCCTGCTTCTTCTTTCCCTGCTGGATAAGTTTCAGGGCATCTTCAGGATGTTTCCCAAAAATTTTCGTCAGATTTCTGACACTGACTTTGATAGTATGATATTTTTCTTCTTCCTGGGTTTCTTCCATGAGATGGCAACTCCGGGATATACGGGATTTTTAGATCGAGCCCGAATACATAAAACTTTTTGTCCCACAGTTACATGAATGGTTGGGTTCCGGATATTGGGCCACCTTTTGTGTAAAAATTATATATTTATTGTGGTCAGAACGGGATGACGTCCACACCACCTTCTGTACTGCATCTGCAGGCCGCGCGAAATTGCCCCGCCACCAACCATTATCCCTTCACCACTCAATTGTACTATACAACAGGGATGATACCCACCATGACCACCACTGAGATAAAAATCACCACCGCCCGCATCCCGGTCCTCATCGGGAAAGGCGGCAAAACAAAACGCGATATTGAAAAGAAAACCGGGACCACCCTCGCGATTGACTCTGAGGACGGACTCGTTGAGATTGAAGGAGAGGACGCCATTGCCGTCATGCGCACAACAGAACTGGTGCGTGCCATCAACCGCGGATTCTCACCCGAGCGGGCCTTTACCCTCTTCGAAGACGAAGATATGATTCTGGACATCATGGACCTCTCCGGTGTCTGCACGACACCAAAACAGATGGAACGCCTCCGGGGCAGGATCATCGGCAAGAACGGACGGGCACGTGAACAGATCGAGGATATGACCGGGGCCATCCTCTCTGTCCAGGGTAAGACGGTTGCGGTTATCGGCATGATTGACCAGGTAAAGAATGTCCGGACCGCAGTTGAAATGCTCATTGAAGGACTGCCACATGCGACGGTATTCTCCTTTTTGGATCGCAAGAAGAAAGAGGCAAAGGTCGACATGCTCGAATATTATTATTGACCCCCATATCATCATATAAATATTTTGAGCATATTACATACTAAAAAGACCACCGAACCACGGGAATATCAAAAATACAGGAAAGGACGGATGATTTCCACTGGAACATACATACCCACATTCTGCCCGTTCATGACATATAGAGCAATTAAATCTCTTTTACACAGGAAAAGAAGGGGTGCCTTTGCATTTTTCTGATTTGCCACTGCCTGAGGCATTTAAACAGAATATTAAAGATAAAGGTATCGAATTCCTGTACCCGCCCCAGAACGAGTGCATTGAAAAAGGGCTGCTTGAAGGTGCCGATCTGCTGGTTGCCATTCCCACTGCATCCGGAAAGACCCTGATTGCAGAGATGGCGATGCATGCCGCCATTGCACGGGGGGGGATGAGCCTCTACATTGTCCCATTAAAAGCACTTGCAACAGAAAAGGCCCATGAATTTGCAAACAAGGGCTGTGCTATCGGTGTCGCCACCGGGGATTATGATCAAAAGGAGGCACGCCTTGGCGCAAATGACATCGTGATCGCCACTTCAGAGAAAGTGGACTCTCTCCTCAGAAACGGCGCCCCCTGGCTATCCCGTGTCTCCTGCCTCGTCGTTGACGAGGTACACCTTATCGACGATGAGTCACGCGGACCCACCCTTGAAATGGTGATTACCAAACTGCGCCATGCCACTCCGAACATGCAGGTAATCGCTCTCTCCGCAACTATCGGCAACCCTAAGGAACTGGCGGGCTGGCTGGGGGCAGACCTTATCACCTCAGACTGGCGTCCGGTGGACCTCAGGGAGGGTATTTGCTATCGCAATATGATCTACTTTAACGATGAGGAGCGTGAGATTCCTTCTCCTGCAAAGACCGAAGACATCAATCTGCTTCTGGACTGTGTGGCAGACGGGGGGCAGTGCCTCGTCTTTGTCTCATCCCGGCGCAATGCAGAAGGATACGCAAAACGGGCGGCTTCGGCCCTGAAATCAGAGCATGCAGTGCTGGACAGTATTGCAGAGAAACTCGAAGCCGCTGCCGAGACTGATATGGGCCGTACTCTTGCTGCCTGTGTGAGAAACGGTGCGGCCTTCCATCATGCCGGAATGAACCGCATGCAGCGGACACTCGTTGAAGAGGGTTTCCGGAGTGGATTTATCAAGTCGATCTCATCTACTCCCACACTCGCGGCAGGCCTAAACCTTCCCGCACGCCGGGTAATCATCCGTGATTATCTCCGCTACGTCGGTGGAGAAGGAATGCGGCCAATACCGGTACGGGAATACCGGCAGATGGCAGGGAGGGCCGGACGGCCGCACCTTGATCCCTATGGTGAGGCCATTCTTATTGCAAAATCAGAATATGCGGTAAATGATCTCTACGAGGAGTATGTAGAGGCACCTGACGAGGAGGTCCGCTCCGGATGTGGAGAACAGGGTATCCTCACAGCACACATCCTCTCCCTTGTCGCAACCGGCTTTGCCCGTTCCCGTGACGAACTGATGGAATTTCTGGAGAAGACCTTCTATGCCCACCAGCACACCGGAAAACGGGCCCTTTCCCGGACACTGAACGATGCCCTTTCATTTCTCACGGGCGCCGAGATGGTGACGGACCTCTCCGGTATGCTGCATGCAACCGAATACGGTGAGCTGACGAGCAGGCTCTACATTGACCCCCGCTCAGCCGAGATGATCACCGCAGCACTCCGGGAAGATGGAGAACTCACTGATTTAGCCCTTCTCCAGCTGCTCTGCATGACACCGGATATGTTCACTCTGTATGTAAAGAAAAATGACCTGGCCATGCTGGAGAAGTTCTTCTATGACCACGAAGAGGAGTTCAGAACCGAGTTCTCCTACGATGAGATGGAGGAATTCTTCCGCAGCCTTAAGACCGCAATGCTCCTCTCCGACTGGATGGACGAGACAGGTGACGATACCATCTGCACCCGCTACGGCGTCGGCCCGGGTGACATCCATAATGCAGTAGAGGGAATAGGGTGGCTGCTTCATGCCTCCGGAAGGCTGGCACGCCTTTTCTCGCCTGAACACCGCAACGGAGTGGAGGAAACCACCCTGCGGATCCGTCACGGCATCCGTCATGAGTTAATTCCTCTGGTCCGCATAAAAGGCATCGGGCGGGTTCGGGCACGCCGCCTCTTCACAAACAACATCACCAGCCCTGAAGCACTTCTCACTGCAGACCCCGCCTTTGTCGGCAGCATCGTAGGCGGAAAAACAGCAGAGAGTATTATTCGGGCCGCAAAGACCATGAAACGTGGCAGGGGCCGCAGGGATCCTCTTGCAGAACGTATGGCCGCACGGAATGGGGAGAACGAGCCAACAGAGAAAGGACAGAGTGGACAGAACACCGGGGCGGCAGAAGATATTGCCACTGTAGGGACAGAAGAAGGACCAGGCGCACAAAGGTCGCTCTTCTCATTTGGGGGAGAGGCAGATGAATAATGTAGCAGGCCCCCTTATGCCCACTCATGCGATCCTCTTTGCCAATGCGGAAATATCTGACATTCAGGAGTTTCTTTCGGCCGTACATGCCACCGCAGACCGCATCGATGCCCATATCATCTGTATTAATGCTGACCGGGTTGCAGGTCGCCTACACCTGGATGCCGCACTCGCCCATGCCTGTCGGACATGGTTTACGGACAAAAACCCTGTCGCACGGTCCTTTGAGATGGAACTGCTCCTCTGGGTGGCAGCTAGCCGACAGACAAGTGTTGCTGCCAAATTCGGCGCACAGAAGGGGAAGATGCCTCTCTGGGTGGTTATAGTGCCAGCAGTCGAGAATGCAGCAGACGAAATCGCCAGAATACCCGGTATTACCCTCCCTCCTGCCCCACCCGCAGGGACAGAACCCATTTGTGCAGAGAAACGTTCACGCCTGATGCAGGACTTCTCCATCACTGAAACGGAACTTGCCACCATCGGCACACAACGGCTCCCCGAACTTATCGCAGAACGAGTCGCCCTCTCTGCCGTGTACCGATAATTGCAGTAGCATTATTATCATGCCCATTCCTCATTGGCAGAAACGGTTTCCCTCTCCCACCATTTTTCCAAAAACTCCAGGACCTCAATGCCTGCCGGGAAGAAATGGCCGGACAGCCAGTCAACAACCCCCGAGAACCCCGGTGTTCCCGGAATACTACCAGAAATCAGGCAGATTCTTAGACCCCGAATCGTCGAATCACACACAACGAATATAATAATTATCCCTCTCCGAGTCAACATCCACGACAACTTTATATATGGGCAATAGTAAGGATAGCACAGAACCGTATGGTATTGTACGGTCATTTTGAGGTGTGTGTATTGACGCAGAGGTATTTAAGGTCAGTTCCGGCCGTCCTTCTCATTATCATGTTCATCATACTGCCCGCAGTGGCATGCCACCCGGTAGATGATGATGATAAAGAGATATGGATTGCCGAGTATTCGGATAGTGGGGATAAAGAGGAAAGAATTATTGAAAACCCGCCATTACGGGCATATTTGGGAAGGGTTAGCAAGGCAGACCAAGAGACCGGTGAATTTGAAGTGGATATCGCCGCAAAGTGGAATGGGGAGCAGTTTGCACCATTCACTCCAATGACACTCTACACCCCCCTGAAATTTGACATATTCTTTAACTACATCAAACCGGGTGATGAGGTAGTCTGTGCCCTGAGCGATTCACAAGGAATGATTGCTATCGGTCTGGTGGGAGACAGCCAGTCTACCCAGAAACATTTGAGCTGGATGGTAGGTGATCCAAATGCAATGCCGTCACCGTTTATCGGCAACTACAAGGTATCATATACTGCAACGCCAAACTGTGATTCCTGCACCGGACAGGTATGCAGTGCGCAGTCAGTAAACGTCACCGTGAAGACTGTCAGCTATTATTCAAACAGCAAGGAGTTTCCGATATCTGATTGTGGAACACAGACCATGCTGCCGGATGATACATGGAATACACTAGAGGAGGGAAACAGAAACCATCTGGAGATCCTCTTTATCAATGGTAATGCTCCGGCATCAGAGTGTCCGGGGAGCAAGTTGACGGAAGGAACAGAGCCAACATCGTACTTCTTTATCAGATCCATGGGCAGGGCAACTGCCACTCCAACCGCAACACTGATCACTGAAGAGATGACCAGTATGCCTGAACCTGAAGGGCCCAGTCCCGCAGACATGGCAGCAGCGGCACCAGTTCCCGGATTTGGAATGATGGCAGCCATTTTCGGCTGTACCATAGCACTGGTGGTTATCCGCCGGTAAACTCTCTATTTTCCCACTCCTTTTTTTCCGCAAGTCTGAATTTAAACGGCCACTCATTTTTCCTGTATCAGGTACGATAGCTCGACCGATATTTTTTTTACCCGCCACCCCATATTCGAACTGTTTATGGATCTATCCCGTCTCTGTTCAGTGATGGTCCGGGGAGTCTCCATCGAAACCGTTTCACCCGCATATATCGGGGGGAGGGTAACAGTCGCTGTCACATCCCGGGCACCAGCCCGGTTAACCCTCTCAGAGATCAGGTTTGATATTCTCACAGCGGATGACACCCCGGAACGGGTTATTATCCACGGGTGGGCTGAGAATGTTAGTCTGGGTGCCTACTCGACTACCGAAGTTCCGGTGTCCATCACTGTCACATCTCCGGAGGCTGTACGTTTTCTCACCGGTGCCTTAACACGCGACATAGACGCCCGTGTCCACGGAACGGCCAAAATCGACGCATATCTATCGAAGATTACAATTCCGTTTGACGACGTGGTCACCGTACCCTCTCTTCTTTCCCGATGAATATCACCAATTATCCCATACGTCGCTTTATTGTCTCAGAAAATGGATAGCCAGCCAGATATGGCAGAGGGATTTATCCTTTGCGCAGCAGAGATTCTCGTAATACCACCAGTATTTTTTCGCCATGTGCGTGATAGCTACCTCATGCAGGCGGGGTTCTTCTTTTTCACCCTCCTCTGCCTGCACAGCATCCTTGCAGGCGTCCTGATCCGGGGGATCGGGGGGAGCCTCTTCTGCAGTGTGCCCTTTATCGACACCACATCTGCCGGAGAACATACCATTATTGCCGCAATCGCCGGTAGTTTTCTCTTTGGGATCTTTTTCATCGCGATTTCAGGTGCCGGAATCCATCTCACAGCAGTGGTCCTTGGCACTGCAGCATGCAGGAGACATTTCGTGCCATCCTCTATGGTGCGGTACCAGCCCTCCTTATTGGATGGACTCCTCTCTTTGGCATCATCACCAATCTCTGGACCTTTGCTGTTACCGCAATAGGCGTATGGGAACTCCAAGGACTCTCCACAATCCGGGCCGCAAATAGCCGTCTTTGTTCCTGATGTTTTAATTACCGGCCTGTGTTCATTCGTGCTTACCCCACTATTCTTTGGATATGATTACACCCGCTATTTTATACTGCCCTGCCCATAGCAAGGAGATCGGAAACCACGGCAGAAGGATAATTCCACCTCGAAACTTCATTGAAACTACCCGTGCCATTATTACCCAAAAACGAGTATATCAATCTGATATACTATGGCAGGAACACGTGGACATTTTGAGAAAGGCGTATGGATTGAAGAACCGATCACCAGTGAAGAAGCAGAGAAGAGTGAACCCGAGGTAAATGTGGAAGAGATCATCACTGATGCCCGTAATTCTGTATCACGCGCCGTGAAAGATGTAACAGACCTCGGAAAGACCCTTTTTGGCACAAAAAAAGGGCGTGACCATCTTGAAAAGGAGGCAAAAAAGGCTGGAGATAAATTCGAGAAGGCCATTAACGAGGCCATCGAGGATGCACGGAAAAAAATGAAACAGTAAAATAACACAATTTTTAACTCGAATCTTTTGAAAATCCACCCGCTGGAAAGGCTGTCTGTCTGTTGTTTCCCGAATGGGAACAGGCAGACATTCACCATTCGGTGAGCAGTCACGGGATATTCGGATTAAATTTTCCATTATCCCCCGGAGAACCTTGGAATTACTCCGGAGGGGAGGGCTAAATAAGCGGACATATTATTGTCCTATTAAATGGTGAAAACTGCACAATAATCATATATGACCTTGTAGCCAAATGCAGAATCTGCTACTCTGTGGCTAGGTTTATTTGTCGGTAGTATTCGTCATGGAGAGATGGATCATCCCTTTTTTCCAGAACGGGCTTTTATGTTCAATACACAAATAGTTCATAAAACGGACCCTGATCCTGTCAGCATCCAAAAATCCATCTTATGATTGTTCATTCACAAATATCAACGGAATTCACCTGGACAAACAACAGCCTTTAGAAAAACAGGTAAGTTATATCCGAAATTCTTCATTTTCAGAGTTCAGTCACATTGTCTTTTCAAAGGAAAAGGGGCAATGCCGCGGAACTCCTAAATGGCTCTTTTCATTGCTGCCCTGCAGAACATCTGCACTGCACCACACCAATCCGGTGCCAACCAGTACTTAACGTTATTATAGAGAGAGGAGTATTGAAAGAGTACCACAGGACCAGAGACCATTATCTGATCCGATGGAGGTGTGAATATTGAAAAGACGATTTATACTCGGATTCCTGGCCATTCTTCTTATAGCGATGTTCATCATGCTGCCCACAGCAGCAGTTGAACTCGAAGAGGTGTATCTGGGAACGGTGACAAAGGCAGATCAGGCGACAGGTACACTGGACGTGAAGATCTCCGCGAAATGGAACGGAAAGCAGTATGCACCGGTTGACCCGGTGACGATATCCGGCACATCGACCTTTGATGCGCTCTTCGAGAACATCAAACAGGGCGATGAAGTGGTCGGCACCCTGATGGGAGGAGAAGAATGGATCGCAATCGGTCTTGTCGGGGTCAAACAGTCCACCCAGAAACAGGTAAGCTGGATGATTGGTGACCCGAATGTCATGGTCTCCCCGTTTGTCGGCAACTACAAGGTAACCTATACCGCAAACCCAAAGTGTGACTCCTGCATTGGAACAGTCTGCTACGCCCAGTCCGCAGAGGTGAGCGTGACGACCGTCGGATATGACGCAAACGGGAAAGAGTACACGATCTCTGAGGTCGGGACACAGACCCTCCTGCCGGCAGAGACCTGGAATGCAGTTGCAAAAGACAACCAGCAGTACCTGAATATCCTCTTTATGAAGGGAGAGGCGCCGGCATCGGCCTGTCCGGATGTAGAGATGATGGTGGGCCCCCAGTCGGTCTCCGACTTCTTCATTAAATCCATGAGTGTTGCGTCCGGCATTCCGACCGAGACACCAGAGTCTGCAGTAGCAACGACACCGCCAGTCGTGGAAGAGACGACTGCGGTGCCTGCAACCCTTCCTGAAACAGCATCAACCACGTCCGCACCAACGGCCACCCCGGTGCCCGGTTTTGGTGTGATGGCAGCCATTCTCGGTGGAGTCGCAGCTCTGGCGATCATCCGCCGGTAATCCCACATTTTTCCTATTTTTCGGGCCCTGTCGAAAAGGGTATTGTATCCTGTTCGCCAATATACTGAACATATGAGTATCGCGGTTATTGCAGAGAGCATTATCATACTCTTTCTTTTGATGGGTGTCGGTTTTCTCTGCAGACGCACCGGCGTCATCGGACCGGACGGGGCCCGCGGACTCTCCTCATTTGTGGTAAACGTAAGCCTGCCTGCACTGATCCTGATGGCGATGCAGGTGCCCCTTACCCCCGAACTGATTGAAAATGCCGGCGGCATACTCTTCGGTGTGGGGGTATTTTATGCTGTCTCCTTTGGTCTCGCCTTCACGGTCCCCCGGTTCATCGCAGACTCTGATCTGGAAGCAGGTGTGATGCGATTCATGCTCGTTTTCTCAAATCTTGGGTTTATGGGCATTCCCGTAGCAAATGCCGTCTTTGGACCTGAATCTATTTTCTATGTCTCAATATTCAATCTCACCTTCAGCATCCTGCTCTTCTCGGTGGGCGTTCTGATGCTCAGACCCGATATGGGCCGGTATCTGGACCCAAAACTCTTCCTGAACACCGGCCTCATTGCATCCGTAGCAGGGCTCTGCCTCTTCGCCCTCCAGATTCACATCCCCTCCCCGTTTGCAGATGTCTTCACCCTGCTCGGGAGCACCACCACGCCACTTGCAATGGTTGTCGTGGGTGCGCTGCTTGCCACCCTGCCCCTTGAGGGCATTTTCACGGACAAAAAGATATGGGTCATCACCGTACTCCGGCTCGCTGTCATTCCCATTGCAGTCTTCCTCATCCTTCGGCCCTTTGTCTCAGGGCCCTTCCTTCTGGGTGTACCGGTCCTTCTTGCGGCAATGCCGGTTGCAGCGAACGCCGTGATGCTCGCAGAAGAGTATCATGTAGATGCCACCATCGCGTCAAAAGGAGTCTTTCTCACAACCATTCTCTCGCTTGCCACACTCCCCGTCATCACCCTCCTCATCACCTGAGGTACGTGATAACCGGGTGCCACACTCCCGGTAACGACTGCCGGCCAGAGGAGGGGGCAGGATGGCAAGGTATTTTTTTTGTCCCGCTGAGAGGTATGCAGGAGATTTTCGTACGATGTACAGACTTGTGCTACTGCGCCACGGAGAGAGCGAATGGAACCGCGAGAACCGGTTCACCGGATGGACTGATGTTGACCTTTCAGAAAAAGGGCTTGAAGAGGCGCATGCGGCAGGAGCACTGCTGCGAAAGGAGGGATTCACCTTTGATGTCGCCTACACCTCGGTTCTGAAACGGGCTATCCGGACCCTTTGGATCACCCTCGATGAACTGGACCTGATGTGGATTCCCGTGCATCGGTCATGGCGCCTGAACGAACGCCACTACGGTGCTCTGCAGGGCTTAAACAAGGCAGAAACCGCAGCAGAATACGGTGACGAACAGGTATTTATCTGGCGGAGAAGCTATACCATTCCGCCCGAACCCCTCTCTGCGGACGATGAACGGTCCCCGGCAAAGGACCCACGGTATGCCGATCTGGCACCGGAGGAGCTTCCTCTCACTGAGTGCCTGAAGGATACGGTCGCTCGTTTCCTGCCGATCTGGAACGAGGAGATCGTTCCGGATATCAGAGCGGGGAAGAATGTTCTCATCGCCGCACATGGCAACAGTCTGCGTGCACTCATCAAAAATCTGGAAGGCATCTCAGACGATGACATCTCTCAGCTCAATATCCCGACCGGCATGCCGCTCGTCTATGAACTTGATGAAGACCTGAAACCGATCCGGTCATACTACCTCGGTGACGAAGAGGCAGTTAAAGCGGCGATGCAGAGCGTTGCAAACCAGGGTAAAGCCAAAAAATAACTTTTTTATCCACACCGGAATGAACCCCGGCAAAACCATAATCGTGTAACAAAAAGTATTTCGGATCCGTTGAGGTATATGAGACAAACGGATATGAAGGATGCCGTCTGAACCCGGATTTTGTAGACCAATACGTCAAAGAATTATACATACAAATTCAAGTTTCTGCAGAAATGCCCAAAAAAATGTTTTAGATATCTGACTACTTCACGGCAATGATCAGGAAATCCGGCTCGTCATCGATACCCAGGAATCCGAAGAGAATTTTGATGTACTCATTATAGAGCCCGGTCATCTTCCGGTATTCCCCGTCGATTAATCCGGCATCCTCTGCTGCAGACGCCGGGGTGGCGGTGGGAACAGCGGTCTGTGTCATGGCCGTCGCAGTTGCGGGCGGGCTGACTCTGATTGTCATCGTGTATTCATCCGTGTCCCCGCTCTCGTCTTCTATCTCAAGGGATGCCGTGTAGGTTCCGGGAGAGGAATAAACGACATTGGACGGCGATTTGCCATCATAGGTCCGGCCATTGCCAAAGTCCCAGTGGTAAGACTCAATGTCAGCACCGGTGGATGCGTCCACAAACCGCACCGAGAGCGGTGCGGTACCGCTTGACGGATAGGCGTTGAACCGTGCAGAGGTCTGGACGGTGCGAACGGTGATCGTCTTCAAAATGATGTCACTGCCGCCACTGTTCTTGACAAACAGTGTCACATCGTAACTGCCTGCATTTTGGTAGGTATGTTGAGGATTTTTGAGGGTGCTCTCCCGGTTTCCGGAGAAATCCATTGCGTCGTCAAAGTCCCACTTCCACTCGTTGATTCCCGTCCCTGTTGAGGTGTCGGTGAAGGAGACCGCCTGTCCTACCACAGGGCTGGTGGGTGACCAGGTGAAGGAGGCGTCCGGTTTCGGCCCGGCAGTTGGTGTCGGTGTTGCGTCCCCGACGGTGATTGTTCTGGTGACCGAGTCAGAGGATAATCCGGTCTTTTTCACAGTGAGTTCCACGGTGTACGTACCGTCACTGGAGTACTTGTGGGACGGATTCTGAGACTCAGAACCGGTATTATCACCAAAATCCCATTCCCATCCTGTCGGATACCCATCTGATGTGTCGGTAAAGTAGACATATTCATCAGCATCAGGGCTTGAGGGGGAGTAACTGAAGTCCGCTTCCAGACTCTCCTCTCCAACGGTAATTGTCTGGACATAGGCACTGGATGTGCCCGCACTATTCGAGACTGTCAGGCTTACTGAATAGGTGCCTGCTGATTCGTAGGTCTGGGCCGGGGGATACTGCAAATTGCTGATCGCTCCGTTACCAAAATACCAGTACCACCCATCCGGATTACCGGTTGACGTGTCAGTAAATGTGACCGGAGTCCCCGGTGAAGGGTTTGATGGACTGTATAGGAACGAGGCGGTTGGGACGGCAGCAGCGGCAGCAGCAACCGTAATGGTCTGGGTGGCGGTATCTGTTTCGCTGCCGCCATCTGATACGGCAAGAGTGACTGTGTAGGTGCCGGCAACAGCGTAGGTGTTGGATGGGTTCTGCGCCTGACTTACTCCGCCATTACCAAAGGCCCAGCTCCACGTGGCGACATCACCTGTTGAGGTGTCCGTGAATGTGACAGAATCACCTGCAGAGGGATTCGCCGGAGAGAACGTAAAGGAGGCGTCCGGAGGGACGGCTGCTGCTGTGACAGTAACCGACTGAGTGCCTGTGTCAGTTGTCCCCGCAGCATCGGTAACCGTCAGGATAACGGAAAAGGTCCCTGCACTTGTATAGATATGCGTGGGGCTCTGGACAGATGCCGAACTCCCATCGCCAAAGGTCCATGCCCAACCCGTGATATTGGCCCCGGTGGCTGACCCGGAAAAGGTAACGGATTCTCCCACCTCCGGGCTCGCGGGGGAGAAGGTGAACGATGCCCCCAGTGTTTCATCCGCACTCACCGGCGGCACCGCAACGGCACAGATGAGGACTGCAATGAAAAGTCCTCCCAAAAGCCCCTGCAACACGCCTTTCGGAGATCTCAGACTCCGTTCAAAACAAGAAAATATTGATTTTTTCATCACTGTGAACCTCCTGCTGAGAAGAAAAGAGAGAATATCGCAATAAAGAGGATGACCGGGACGGCGACCGCAATCAGGGCAAAGCGTTCCTCAACGTCATCTGCCGCGACAAGCCCCTTATACTGTAAAAAGAGCATCCAGATTGCTGCTGCCAGCGGGCCAAAGAAGGGGATGAGCCCCACCGTGCCAAAGGGTGTCGCCGCATATGCACAGGTGCGGAAGGTCTCTGTTACATCGTCACTCTGGCCGAAAATCCGCAGCAGGATATGCATGACAACGGACCAGATGAGAACTGCGACAATACCAATAATAACAATTCTCGGGATGAGGAGCAATGCCCCCACAATATCTGCACCCAGCGCCGCCATCTGCGGATACTCTGCTGCATCAAGGGAACCGGCAAAGAGATGGAGCAGAATCGAGGTGACGGTTCCGAAGATAGCAAGGACTGCTGCGAGATAGACCATCGCCTGCCCGAAACTATCGTTTTTTGTATAGCGAAAGGCGTCCTCCGGGGCGGCGAGGAAACCGAAGTATTTCTCGATAAACGGTACCTCGGAGAGGCCCCGTTCCTGACTGGGGAACCGGAATGATGATTTTCTACGTGTCCGAGGCTCTTTCTGACGCCGTTCGGGCTTCTCCCGTTTCTGCTTTGTTTTGCGTTTTTTGACCGGACTCTCATCCACTGTTGCCGCATCAAAGGGTATGTCCCGGATACCTCCCGAACCCCCTTTCGCTGCTGATCCGGCGGCCAGGGGTGCACCGCAATTTGGGCAGAAACGCGGGCTGCCTGTAAGCGGAGCGCCGCACTCGGTGCAGAACTTCGCTCTCCCGGCAACCGGGGCGGCGGACATACGGCGGGCAGGTGGCATCTCTGATACAGCGGCAGTTTCTATGAGCGCTCTCGCCCACTCATCGCGTTCGGGTGCCCTGCCACCGGAGTACCACTCCGAAAAGACGAGCACCATAGTCCGCTCAGTGCCGCCTGCGGCCCTTACCCGGAGATGCAGTGATGGATCGCCCCCCGCCGATGTCTTCGAAATCACCCCAATAATATCCGTCCGTCGTACCGTAAGTGGGGAGGCTTTTGGATCCTCATGCCGGACGAGGGTGACAGCCTCCTTCGTCAGGGATGCAGTGAACTCATGGCCCTTCACTATGATATGTTCCGCCTTCAGTCCGGAAACCGCAGGTTTCTCCGATGATGGGGTAGTCAACACTTCAGCCACCGGTGTGGGTTTCGCATTCTCTTCAGCGCCATCAGATGGTAGTGCGGCAGTATCTGGTGTGGCAGCGTCTGTTGCAGGAGCCGCGGATGAAACAGGGGCAGTGGACGGCAGATTGGCTGTTTCGGTCACCATTCCCTGTACCAGTTCTGCCACCCGGTCGCGTTCATCCGCTCCCTGAAGCCCGCCAGCCCCGTCAAAGACAAGGACCATTGTTCGTTCACGTTCTCCGGAAATGATGGTCACCGAGAGAGATGGATCTCCTTCCGGCGTTTTCGTGCGGGAGAAGGCTGAAACCGAACTGAATACAATCTCCACCGGAGATGCATCCGGAAAATCAGGCTGAGTGAGAATGAGCCGCTTTTGTGTGATGAAAAGATCAAAAAAATGCGATTTGACCCTGACAGAAGGTGATGTTGTCACCAGTTTTTCATCGTCTGCGAGGTCAGGATATATCGTATAATCACCTGTAGAGTTTTTCTCTGATATTTAAATATAGTATCGCATATTTCATGACCTGCAGGACTGATATTTTCCATTATCACACCACAGCAGTCAGCTATATCATGACATCCACAGTAATATTTGTTTATATGACAAATTGTGCACACCGGCGTCTCTGTGCCAGCATCCTGATCCTAGTTTTTGCTGCCCTCCTTCTCTGCCCCGCAGCAGCAGGACTGGCACAGTACCGCATCCATACCAACGTCGACGCCGCCCAGGTGTATTTTGATTCTGTCTATCAGGGGCAGACCGCTGGCGGAATGTTAACCGTGAGCGTCTCTGCGTCCGGCACACAATATAATTTGGTTGAAGTCCGGAAGACCGGATATTACACAGTCTCACAGAGCCTGCCCTATGTCCCGGACGGCTCGTCAACGGATATGTATTTCACTCTCTCAGCAGATAGCGGCGGGACCACCGGTACGGTTGCGGTGCAGACCTCCCCTTCCGGAGCATCAGTCTATATCAACGGCATCTATCAGGGTATCGCACCGGTGACCGCCACCGGGATCCGTCCCGGCACCTACACCATCATCGCCGAGATGCCGGGTGCAGAAAGCGTAACAGAAACAGTCACTATAACCGGAAGCGAATACCGGACCGTCACCCTCTATCTGGGTGGTACCGGTGCCATCACCTTCACCTCTGTGCCCTCTGCGGCCTACATTGAGCTTGACGGCACCATTATCGGCACGACCCCGCATACTGCAACCGACATTACCCCGGGCGAACACCAGATCGTCATCACAAAAAACGGGTATTATAACTGGCGTGAGACGATCGATATGACGGGGGGCGGCACCCGGTATCTCTCTGCCACCCTCAGTCCGGTTGCTCTGGAGAATGCCATCCGCATCCGCTCTGTTCCTGCAGGCGCTGCTATATACCTCAACGGCATTTATCAGGGAGAGACAATGGAAAACGGATATTTCCCGGTTACCGACCTCAGAATCGGACAGCATATTATTCTTCTCAAGCTCAAGGGATACGATGATTATGAGGAAACCGTCAGCCTCTCCGAAGGCGAGACGGTCACTATCAGTGCAGACCTCGAGGAGGGAGGGGGCAGCACCACCTCAACTGCCACGCCCTCCCTGTCAGCTGCAACCGGGAAACTCATGATCACCACCAGCCCACCGGGCGCGGAGATCTCCATCGACGGCAGTCCCGCTGGCCGGATGACCCCCGCCACCATCACCAGCATCCCCACTGGCACCCATACCATCTGCCTGCAGCTTGCCGGATATGCAGCTGCAGAGGCAACCGTCACCGTCACCGCAGGAGAGACCGCTACACTCTCCTTGCCGCTTGCACCGGGAACGGCGGGAACGCCGGTGCCCACCAAAAGTCCGGCGCCCCTCATCATCCCGGTAATGGGGCTTATGCTCCTTCTCTGTATCTGGCTATACCAGCGGGATGAGGATCATTAAGAGCAGTGTTTCCTCCCACCGTCTGTAGCTTGTAGTTACCCAAAAAAGCCGAGATGCATGAGAATGGTGCGTACTGCGGCTATCCCGCCATCAAGGTATGCAGCTCCGCATACCGCCTCCATGCACTCCGCAAGCACCCGCCCGGACTGCCAGATCCCCTGCTTGGATTCTCCCTTTCCCCATGTCACATACCGGTGCAGATCAAAGGACTCCGCGAGCTGGCGGAGGACAGTCATATTTACCATATTCATCTTGGTCAGCGAGAGCTCACCCTTGCTCTCCATTCCTCCCCCAATGAGGTGCTCCAGCACCACGACATCAATTGTGGCATCACCAAGTGTCGCAAGGGCGTCCATTGACCAACCGTCATCATGACTCTCTTCTTTTGCAGCAGCAAGACGGGTCATGGCACGGGCCAAAAGAGTACGGTCCCGAAAGGAGTAGCCAAGCGCATCCTCCAGTTCATCATACAGCGGATTCATGAATACTCAGACTGTTTTGGAAGAGAAAGAGATAATCTCTTCTTCATCTCCCCCAATTTATTCCCCATATGCGCATAAATCAGAATATGTGATACGAATTTACCATTCGGATGATTTAGTAATACATATAAACAAATAAGTAATACCCTTGGATGGATTACCATGCATATACCTGATGCGTTCCTCCCACTCTGGCAGAGTGCCATCTACTGGATAGTGGCCCTTGTCTTTATTGTCCTTGCACTGCGCTGGGCAAAGAATGAATTGTCTGAAGATAAAATCCCCCTCGTGGCCGTTCTCGCAGCCGGCATATTTGCCATCCAGGCATTTAACCTGCCGGTCGCTATGGGCACATCCGGCCATCTTGTTGGGGGTGCACTTGCAGCAATTGTGCTCGGCTCCCCCTATGCAGCAGTCTTCATCCTGACACTGGTCCTCATCATCCAGGGGATCATCTTCGGGGACGGCGGCCTCACCACGATGGGCGTCAACATTCTCAATATGGGCGTCATCGGTGGATTTGTCGGGTTCTACGGCTACCAGACCCTAAATGGTGTTGGCCTAAACCGCTATGCATCCGCAGGCGTTGCCGCATGGCTGGCCTGTTTCATTGCAGCCCTCGCCGCATCCGTTGAGATGGCCATCGCAGGGACATTCCCACTCGTGCCGGGTCTCATTGCAATGGGCACCTATCATGCCGCAATCGGCATCATTGAAGGGATCATCACGGCTGCTGCCATCTACTTCATCGCAACGGCACGCCCCGATATGCTGGTGGAATCTACCCCCCAGGAGGCTGCAGCATGAACATCACCAATACACAATTTTTGATTGGTGGTCTTGTAATTGCGATTCTCATCGGCTGTCTTGCCGTCTTCCTCGCATCCGGAGACCCGGACGGTCTGGAATCAACCGCACTCTATGTACAGGGCGAAAAGACCCTCACCGGCGACTCCCCCGAAGACGGCGACCCCGAAGCAGTCGGCGTGAGTGATGCAGTCGAATATGAGGCACCCCTCCCTGACTACTCCATGGGTGAAGATGGCGGAAAGGGCGGAGAAATCTTTGCAGTCCTTGCCGGCATTATCATCGTCTTCGGGCTGGCATTTGTTGCAACCCGTATTGTCGCCGCAAAAAAGAGCTGAACATTCTCGCTTTATCAGACACACGTACACCTAACCATGTACCACACCTCCGTACAGGGAACATGAGAATATTTCCTCTCTCCCCTTCCCTCACGGACCGGAGGAGACGGGACAACAATTTTCCATACAACAATGATGACAATCTTAATACCCAATCCCTGCAGAGATTTTCCTACGGTATCTATCCATGCACATCATTGAAACACGTGACCTCACCTATTCCTATCCCGGAGGGATCGATGCGCTGCGTTCGGTCAACATGCACATCCACCGGCACGCACGTATCGCTGTCCTCGGTTCAAACGGGGCCGGAAAAAGTACTCTTTTCAGCCATTTCTGCGGCATCCTTACACCAACCTCCGGACAGGTGCTCGTACATGGAGAACCAGTGACAAAGAAGAATCTCAGGGAGGTGCGAAAAACTGTCGGAATGGTCTTCCAGAACCCTGACGACCAGATATTTTCCCCCACCGTGGAACAGGACGTCGCATTCGGGCCGGTAAACCTCGGCCTTGATGATGCCACGGTGTCACACCGGGTTGATGAAGCCCTCCGCCTGATGGAGGCGGACCACCTGAGGAAACGCACCCCCCACAAGCTCTCCGGTGGAGAGAAGAAACGGGTGGCCATCGCCGGGGTCCTCGCAATGGAGCCGCAGGTGATTGTGCTTGACGAGCCGTCTTCCGGTCTTGACCCGCAGGGTGTACGCGAACTCACCGGGTTTCTACGCACTCTCCCTGACACCTATGGCATGACTGTCATCTTCTCAACCCATCAAGTGGACCTGGTGCCCGAGATCGCAGACTATGTCTATGTGATGCAGGACGGCATGATTGCCGGTGAAGGAACACCTGATGAAATATTCCTGCGTGACGATCTCCTCCGTGGGGCACGTCTGGATGTTCCCATCCTCGCACGCCTTCTGCGTTCACTCCGGGAGAGCGGCATCCGGATTGATGCCGGCTCCTCCTATAGTGATGTGGAGGCTGAACTCCTCCGGTTGCTGGCGGATAAGACATGATCGAACATCTCGCCACCATCGAGCGTGACGCGCAGGGCACCAGTCGTGTCCACCTGCTGGATGCACGGGTGAAGATACTCATCACCTTTGCCGCCATCATCACGATGGTCGCGATGCCCTATACTCCTGCGGTATACCCGCTCGCTCTCTGCTGGTTCATCCTCTTTACCATCTGGTGGAGCCTTTCGGGCCTCTCGCCAAGGGTCTTTTTCTGGCGGTACCTGATGACGCTCCCCTTCGGGATGTTCATCATTATCTTCCAGATCTTCTTTGAGAATCCATATTATGACGTCTTCACCCCAATTGTCACACTCCCGTTTGGCATCTCAATCTACGCTCAGTCCGTAGAATTTGCGACCATTCTTGCCCTGAAGTTCACCGCCTGTATCATCTGGGTAATTCTCCTGTCATCCACCACTCCCATGGAGGAACTGCTAAAAGGAGCACGGCGCCTGGGACTTCCGTCTGTCATGGCCCTCTCACTGGGGATGATGATCCGGTATCTCTTCGTCTTTGCTGAGATGTACGCAGAGATCAACAACGCCCTCGCTGTCCGGCACTTCAACGCCTTCTCACGGAACCTTCCCTACCGGTACCGGATGAGGATTCTCGCGTACACCATCGGAACCATGTTTCTGCGCAGTTACGAACAGGGCGAACGGACCTACACGGCGATGCTCTGCAGGGGGTATGGAAAGGATGCCTATGAGCATCTGGAAAAAAAGAGCCTTGCTCCCAGGGAATATGCCCTTACTGCATCAATGATCATCATTTTTTGTGCGGCATCCCTTGGTATATTCCTCTTTTGGGCCTGAATCCTTCCGGAAGAAAGGGTTATCTCCCATCATCCCTCATTTCAGATATATCATAAACGGTGACTGAGACATGAGACTATCCTTTGTATTTCTGGCCTGCCTGGCGGCAGTTGCTGCCCTCTCCGGAACGGCCGCAGCGTATCTGATATCGTTTGATGCCCCTTCCTGGGTCGCTGCTGGAGAACCCATTCTGGTGACAGGAACCAGTACCTATCCGCCGGGTGCTCAGGGTTCCGTCATCGCTTACCGGGCGATGCCCGGAAATATGCCAGTATCCGTTGAC
This sequence comes from Methanogenium organophilum, assembly GCF_026684035.1. NCBI lineage: Archaea > Methanobacteriati > Methanobacteriota > Methanomicrobia > Methanomicrobiales > Methanomicrobiaceae > Methanogenium > Methanogenium organophilum. Next base: position 1,221,143 of record NZ_CP113361.1, on the reverse strand, counting down.
TACCAGGTATTTACCGCCGGCCCGGACGGTGCCTGGACAGTCACCTTCGACACAGACGGATGGATGGCGACTACATATAAACTGGAAATCGCACAAAACGACAATTATCCCCTCGGTTCATCCTCGGTCACCTACCGTTTTGTCGAGGTGATAGACCGGTCGCAGGACTGTGTGGTGACAACCCCTGCGACCCAGTACTGGGAAGGGGACATCACCATCTCAGGCGTTGCCCATTCACCCGATGGCGGCCACATTCTCATCGATATCTCTGACGCCTCCGGACAGGACATCAGCGGAATAGTTCCTGTTTCGGTTGCAGCAGACGGCTCCTTTTCCCTCAGGTATGCAGTACCCGGCCCGGGAACCTATACCATACGCTATTCCGATGACAAGGGTTTTCTGACCTCAGGAGAGGTGACCGTGCTCCCCGCCCCGGCGATTACGCCGGTACCCCCCGTGACACCCGTACCTCCTGCAGGGGAAACCGGCACAACACCCACACCGTCAACACCGGCACCACTCGCAGGGCTCCTTGCCGGTGTGTTCTGTGCAGGATACGGCCTCCGTCAAAGGAGGGACATGCAGTCATGAAACTCCTGCAGTACTGCATGCTTGCTACCTGCTGCGCACTTCTCACGGGAACTGCTGCCGGATATGCGATCGCATTTACCGCAGAGCCCGCCGAGACGATGCCGGGAGGCGTCGTGACCATCAGCGGAACCAGTAATATCCCCTCCGGATACACGGACGAAGCAATCCTCTACCGCGAAGTCCCGAACTATCTTCCAAAAGAGGCAGGCCGCTACTCTTTCACCACTGCCGAAGACGGGACTTGGGGATTTACCATTGACACCACCGGATTTCAGCCTGCGATGTATAAAATTCAGCTTTCCAAATCGGCGGAGTACCCGTACGGCTCCTCAGCGGTGCTGATGCAGACCTTTACGGTCACCGCTCCACCGGAGACGGTGGTATCTGCCACTCCCGACACCACCTCCCTGCCATCACCTGTCGCCACCCCGGTTACGACGGTCACCCCTACAGATTCTCCCACACCGACCACATCACCTGCAGGTGCCATGACAGCGATCGCTGCAGCTGGCATCAGTGCCCTCGGATGTGTATATGCACTCAGAAGACAAAACGAGTAAAAAAGAAATATTTAGAGAATTGTTGCCTTGGTGATGACAACGTCCTCTACCGGCCGGTCATTCCTGTCGATGCGGGAGAGTGCAATGGCGTCGACAACATCCATGCCCTCCACCACTTCACCAAAGACGGGATGTTTGGACGGAGTCTGGCGGTCATCAAAGTCGAGGAACTTGTTGTTCACGAGATTTATGAAGAACTGGGAACCACCGCTGTTCGGCTGGCCGGTGTTGGCCATTGAGATGGTGCCCCGGGCGTTTGAGTGCCCCCTGACAAACTCATCTTTGATCGTGTAGCCGGGCCCGCCTGTGCCGGTTCCCTTTGGACAGCCACCCTGGATCATAAAGTTCCGGATCACCCGGTGGAAGATGATCCCATCGTAGAATCCCTCCTCGACGAGTTTTTTAAAGTTTCCTGCAGTGATTGGCATATCATCATAGAGTTCAATGATGATGTCTCCCTTGGTGGTTTCTAATTTCACTCTTGTTGGCATCAGGCATATCTCCTTTTGCTATGCAGGCACGGTGTATAATGCACCTGTATTCTCAGTCATTTTGTACCGGACAGATAAATAATCATGGGTGGCGGGAACAAGCCCACCGCAACACCCATAACGATCCTCTTCCCAACATGGAAGCAGATGAAATGGTATATCCCCCTGATCATCATCGCCAGTTTTCTGATACTGCTGGCCATCTTCGGCGAACCCGGTGCCCCCTCTCTCACCTACGGAACAGAGGTGACACTCACCTCTGCAGACTCTGCAAACCTCACCGCAACCTATACCGTTGTTCTGATGGTGAGAAATATCGGAACAGCTACAGCAGACAACACGATTGTCGCAGTCTACGTGAAGACACCTTCCAATGCCCCTGAATGGCAGCAGACAGAACTCATCTTTCCGGTCGGCCGTATCGGCTCAAAAGAGGAGAGGACCTTCACAAACAGCACCACCCTCACAGTGGGAGAAGAAACCTATGCTCTGCTCGAAAACGGCACCCCTCCAGAGATAACCGTGGTCGGCACCTACTCTGATGTCTTTTTTTAACTGAGCAGGACCTCATCATATATTTTCTGCCACCTTCGTCCCGGTCTCCGGCCGGTCAGCCGGGAGGAACGTTCAGTACCTCAACGACCGGACAATATCACCGGACATAATGAAAAAATCAGGATTCATCATCGGAGCGATCCGGTTTCCAGTCATGGTGTTTGCGCAGGAATTCCCGGACCTTCTCCGACTCCAGCCAGCGCTGATCCAGTCGCCGGACCAGTTCATTGATAGTGGCAATCTGTTCGTAGATCCTATCGGCGTAGATTCCCTCGTCAAGTTCCGTATACCCAAGGATCACCATCAGCGGATTACGGATTTCATCATTAAGTATGGCCAGATGCTCCAGGTTTTGTTCTATCTGCTCCAGTGTCTCACACTGCTGCCGTCTGAGTTCAACAATACCGGTGATATCCTCCAAAAGAACACCTGCCTCATTCTCTTTTCCGGTAGCAAAGGCGGCAATCCTCAGGTCTTTTCCCAGGATATCGGAGTGGAATTCTACGGGTTCTTCAGCACGGTCTTCATTGATACGCTGCAGAATCTCCTCCCCCATCTTTCCTCCCCCGGGCAGAATGTCTTCGACCAGACTGTTGGACACATCTTCAGAACAGATCTCTGTGATCTCTGCAAACGCCGGATTTACTGTGAGGAACCGGATATCACCACCCTCATATCTCCTGATGAGAGCAAAACCGGTGTTCATACTGGTAAAGAGGTCCCTGTACTGCTTTTCACTGGTACGCAGAGCCTCAGCAGCGGCCTCACGATCCGTAACGTCCAGAGCGGTCGTAACAATTCCAATGGGTACCCCACCGTCATTGAGTACCGGGCTTGCCGTCACTTCGGTGATGGTACCATCAGCGGCAATAACCGTACCCTGCACGGGGCGCCTCCTCACGAGTGCCTCAGGTATCGGACAGCCGTCACAGGGCTGCTCTTCACCGTGGACAACGGTATAACACAGACACCCTTCCGGTATCCCGTCTATTCCATCCGTGATCCGCCGGCCGGCGGCATTCGCCCAGATGATATGATAGTCGGTATCAAGATAGAAGACAGACTCTGCGACAGCATTTAATATCAGGGTTTTTTCTCCTTCAGACAGAGCAAGTTCCCGGTTTTTCCGGTCAATTTCATCGATCCTCTCCTTTAATTCGGTAACAAGAATCGTGGTGCTGTCGGCAATTTTCGAGAGTTCCGGAATTCGTGCCGAGCGAATTTCATGATCCAGATCCCCGCCGGCGATGATATCAATGTCATCCACCATCCTGGTGACCGGCTGGGAGATACGACGGGACACAAGAATGCCAGTCAAAGCGGCAATTGCAAGTCCGAGCAGCATTATGATACCGTACGTGACAAGAGCCTGGGCGGCTGCCATATCCCGTGACTCCGTCGTATACTTCACCTCCGCATAGAAGTCCATGAGGGAACGGACCGGTGAGGTGGTATCCTCAATGTCAACGCTGATATAGCGTGTCTCTGTCTGGTTGTCCCTGTCAGAAACAACCACAGGTTCGCCCGTATCCCGTACCTGGCGCAGGATGGCAATGGTCGCATCATCCGCACCGGTCTCTCCGATACCGGTGTTTATGTTAAACGGCCCGAATGATGAAGCATAAAACCGGATATTGGTTACCACGGGATGAGCATCGGCAAGGTCGGCAATAATTTCATCGTACGTGAAGATACGCTGCTCATGTGGCATTTCCTCCATATTCAGGCTCATCTCAAGAACATAGTCGTGGTCTGGTGTCGGCAAATAGGCAAACTTGCGCAGCACTCTTGTATGGTCCACCCCGCTGCCGCTGCGGTCCGGCACAAAGATATCTCCCTGCCGTATTCGAGTGAATTCCTGGAAGAATAACGGGATTTTGCTGAAATCAACCCCCATGTCCGGTGCATAGGTAGTATACTCTATCACACCGGCCGAATTGACAATATAAAGGTCCACCTCCGCTGTAGCATACTGTTCCATCTCATCTTTCAGGGAAAATAGGTCGATTGCCGCAGGATTGCTACCGGATGCCATATACACATCCCGAAACTTTTCCAGACCGTTTTTCAGCTGGCCGTCGAATGTGGCCTCATAGATACGATTACCCCGGTCAATCAGATTTGAAGAGACAGCGATCTGTTTCTCTGCTGCCTGCTGTTTTTCCTGAAAGGCATACTCAATGTTCTCAATGGCAGAGAAATATGAGAAAACACAAAAGACAACAATCCCGATAGCAAGCGCTGCGATAATGGTCAAAGAGAGGATCCTGGAGAATGAATAGGGGCCCTTCAGAATATTCCCATCCTATGAACAAATGTTAAGAGATGATAGATAACTCTTTTGTTTTATTAATATCCATTTCAGCAGTATTTGAGAGTTAAATGGTGAATATTCGCTCATATCGGACAAATCAGATTAATTTAATATGAGAATCAAAATACGAATTATCTCCCCTATACGCTGATCATCAGGCAGAATACCAGGCAAGTGCCGCATCACGACAGGAGGCCATTCATGCAGGTATCCAAGCGTTCATTCCAAATGAACCACATGCATACGTTTGATAATATTTAAATTTCGAAACATCTACAATTTTATATCCATTTGCGAATTTACAAAAGGATTGGTGTACTATGGCAGAACGAACAATGCATTGGAGCTCACAAAGGCTCTTTATTCTTGCAGCCATCGGGTCAGCAATCGGGTTCGGCAATATCTGGCGTTTCCCGTACGTCGCGTATGATAACGGTGGTGGGGCATTTCTAATTCCCTACTTCATCGCACTCTTCGTGGCAGGCATCCCCCTGATGCTCCTCGAACTGGGTATCGGTAATAAAACAAAGGCGGGTGCCGCACAGGCATTCCACGACCTCGTCGGCAGAAAGAAAGAATGGATCGGCTGGCTGGCCGTCATCGTCGCCTTCATGATCGTCGCGTATTATGCGGTCATCATCGGCTGGGCGGTTGATTATGCCTTTTTCTCCCTCGACCTCGCCTACGGCGCGGGCCCGGAATCATTCTTCTTCAATGACTTCCTTGCGATTACGAGCGGACCCTTCGAACTGGGGGCCATCAACATGATCATCGTGGGAGGACTCGCGATCGTCTGGCTCTGGATTTATTTCTCCATCTTCAAGGGCGTGCATTCCGTCGAAAAGATGGTACTCGTGACGGTCACCGTCCCGTGGTTCCTCATCATCCTTTTCGTCCTGAACGGGTTTACCCTCCCCGGTGCGATGGACGGGCTCGTCTACTATCTCATGCCCGACTTCGGGAAACTGCTTGACCCCAATGTCTGGATTGCGGCATTCGGCCAGATATTCTATACACTCTCACTGGCGATGGCTATTATGATCGCCTATGCCTCCTATCTCCCGGAGAAAGTGGACATCACCAAATCGGCCATCACAATCTCGCTTGCGAACTGTTTCACCTCCATCTTTGCAGGTCTTGCGGTCTTCACCACCCTCGGGTTCCTCGCACACCAGTCCGGTGTGGCGGTCTCTGAAGTGGTCACAAGCGGTATTGGGCTTGCCTTCGTCGTCTATCCGGCGGCCATCGCTCAGTTCCCGGTCTTCCCGCAGGTGCTTGGCATTCTCTTCTTCGTGATGCTTGTCACCCTCGGTGTCGACTCGGCATTCTCCCTTACAGAAGCGGTCTCCACGCCGATCTTCGATGAGAAGCCACACCTGAACAGGTCCCTGGTCATTGGGGCACTCTGTGTAATCCTCTTTATCATCGGCCTCTTCTTCACTACCGGAAGCGGGCTCTACTGGCTCGATATCATCGATCACTACATCAACACCTTCATGCTGCTGATCATTGGCATCTTGGAGGCCGTGGTCATCGGCTGGATATTCGGTGCCGAACGCCTGAGGGAATACCTGAACGGCCTCTCGACATGGAATATGGGTTCCTGGTATGATATCTGTCTGAAGGTAATCGTGCCCGTGATTCTTATCGTGCTCCTCGGGCTCAACGTAATTTCCGAGATCACCGAGCCCTACGGCGGATACGATCCCCTGGCACTCGCCATGGGATTCACCCTTGTTGTGGTAATGGGCACACTCGCATCCTACGTCATCGCCTGGGTGATCCAGTTGAGGCGCGGCGAGGCTCAACCAGACTGATCCCTTGGGATCAGGCACATGTTTTTGCCCACGGGCATCCTTTTTTTATCAGAATTTGTATGGATATTCTGCTTGCAATCGACATTATGGACGGCTTTGTAGTCCAGGGACAGTCCGGTAACCGCTCAGGCTACCGCCCCCTTGACTGGGGACTCGTGCCGGATGCAGAACCTGCCGCATATACTGCGGCGATGAAACCGGTCTATGGGTATGTGGCTGACCTCGATGGCGTGGAGGGTACAGGGACGGACAATGAAGCGTCTGTCCGGGCCTGCTGTCACCTTCTCAAAAAGAGTTATGTCAACCGTGGCCGCCGTGCATACACTGTAAGTGAAGAAGACCGCAATGCAGGTATTTTTCCGGTAATCTCCACTGAAACAGGCGGAAAGAACCTCCCCAAATATCATGGGGGGGCACTCACCGTTGACCTAAAGTGTGACCGTGTCTATCCAACAGGGGAATTACCGGCAGCATTCCTGAAGACCGCCAGTGACTGGGATTATGATGTCTGCATCGTAATCAACCTCGGCTCTGTGGGAACAGAAAGCGGACTGCCCACCTATCTTTCTGAGATGCGTTCCGCCTATGAAGGCACCCTCTTTTATGGCGGAGGTCTGGCCTCTGAGGAAGATCTTGGACGAGTGGCTGAAGCCGGGTATAATGGGGCACTGGTCGCAACGGCTGTTCACCGGCATGCCATCCCATTAGATGCCGTTCAGCGCGGATATTACCCATAAGTGCCTTCAGATATCACAAATACAAAAAATATAGATATTTATAGCCATAACAAAACGAAACATTTCAGCAGATTAATCTTTTGGTAAAAAGATAAACATTTTAATAGTTCAGGCAGGAATGCGGATGACCAAAAAAACAGCACGATTTGATCTTAACCTCTCCATCGGGACAAAGATCATGATCGTCGTTTTTTTTATATTCACCATCCTCATCTGCACTTGTTCCTACCAAGGGCTTGCTACCGAAAAAGAACGTATCCTCGACTCATACTCAGAGCATATTGAACAGAGCGAGATCGCCATTACAACAGCCGTTACACTGGTATCCCGTGGGACGATGGTGCTCAGTTCCATATATGACACACCAATGGCTGACGGGCTAAACCACATGAAGGCAGCTTATGCGGCGGCAGGCAATGATCCGGCAGGGATGGACCTCTGGATCCTACGAGACCAGATTCAGGAGAATTTCACCGATGAGGTGCATCTCTATATCATTGATAAAGAGAATGCGATCATCGATACAACCGATATCGTACATCTGGGCAGAGATTTCTCTGAGTATCCCACCATCGCCGAACGCCTTACTGCCATTCGGAAAGGGACAACGTATGTTGGTGACCCATGGGAGCGGAGTGTCCTTGACCCTGAAACCATTCGAAAGTATGCATATCTCCCCACACCCGATCACCAATATATTCTTGAGATCGGCCTCTATAATGAACAACTGGCTGATCCGGATACACTATACTTCTCGTTTGGTGATGTCACAGACAGTCTTGAGACGGCTGATAATAGCATTGAATCCGTCCTGATTGTCGGCACCAACGGTGTCTTTGTAGAAAAGAGCCCGGAAGAAATGGAAAAATGGTATGCAAGCCACCCGTATATCAATCAGGAAGAGATCTCCACTGCTACCGCACAGGTACTCCGGACCGGAGAAGGGATCGAAAAGACCTTTCCCGACCAAAAACGACTGGTACACATCTTCTACATCGATCCGGGACATGGCACGCACATGCCGTCAGACAAGCCCTATTCCGCACTGGTGGTCTACTCTACCGAAGAACTCAGTAACTCACTCTCAGAGACGCTTATACGATATTTGCTCATTCTCGTGGTAGGCCTTATTTTTGCTGCAGGGATGGCCTATATCGTTGCCTACACACTCGGTCGACCGGTAAGAATGATCGCAGAGGATGTCGATGAGATTGCCAAAGGGAACCTTGCTCATGAAATCAGACGTACAAACGGATTTGAACTCAGACAGCTGGAAGACTCGATTCGGATTCTTGTCATACGACTGGGAGATGATCTGACCGAGATACATAGACAGAAACAGGACCTTGACACAGAACTCATAGAGAAGAAAGAGGTGGAGAGACGCCTCAGGGATGCCAACCGGAAACTCTCCCTCCTCTCCACCGTCACACGCCATGACGTCCTCAACCAGCTTGGTGTTCTCGGGATGTACTGTGACCTCATGGGAGACATCACTGATCGCTGCCCCGGCCTCTCTGACTACATTTCACGGATGGAGCATTCCCTGAAAAAAATTGAACGTCAGCTCACCTTTGCCCGCGATTATGAATCGATGGGTCTCGAAGATCCAAAGTTCCAGTTCCTTTCTGATGTGGTTGAAGATGCCATTGCATCCCTCCGCGCTCCTTATCTACGGTTTTCGGTGGAAACGGACGGAGTAGAGATCTGTGCCGACAAAATGCTTGAGAAGGTATTTTACAATCTCTTCGAGAACGCCATCAGACACGGGGGAGAGGAACTCTCGGATATTGTTGTGACATTTACCGGCATACCGGGGGAAACCGGACATATCACGGTGACAGACAATGGAAATGGAATTGCCACGCCAAAGAAGGAGAGGATATTCCAGCAGGGATACGGATCAAATACCGGATACGGACTATTTCTGGTGCGGGAGATCCTCGCGATAACCAACATCAGCATCCGCGAATGTGGAACAGAAGGCAAGGGGGCCCGTTTTGAGCTGGACGTTCCACCGGCTTCATGGCGCCTAAGCAGCGGCACCGAATGAAAAACATCCACATATTTTTCCCCTGTCAATGAAGATCTACTCACATGGACAGGCAGGCGGGAAGAGAAGAAGACCTCCATCCCGATAGGGCAGGGGTGCACCGCGGGGTGGCAGATGATCTTCGAATCATCAGTAGTCTCTTTGAAATCCGCATGGCGCAGGTGAAAGATGAAGAGGCACTGTGCATTCTTCGTGAACTGCAGACACTCACCAAAGTTATGGCCATCGTCCACGGCACGATGTATATGACAGGCACTTCTGAAGGTGTGGGCGCCCAGCTACTTTTTGAGAAAATTGTGAAATCTGTCCGCCTCACATACTGTACCGGAACATGGATTGAGTGCACTGTGGACTGCAAAAATACGGTGCTTCCTGCAGCCTGTGCCGTCCCCTGTGGATTCGTTCTGGCTGAAATCATACGGAATTGTGTCCTCTGCTCATTTGATGGTGTTGCTGAGGGAAGAATTGACATATCCCTTGACGGACCTGACAAAGACAGATGGTATACCCTTATCGTTGCAGATGATGGGTTTCCTGAGTATGCCCTTTCCCGTGAAAACGCGGAAGAGGAGGCCATCAGTATGCCGGTTGCTGAACATATCGTACGGTATCGGCTCAAGGGGACGGTTACGCGGCGGGAGGATGAGGGAGTCACATGGACGGTACGGTTTCCGGTTACCGGTTGACGGTAGATAGAGAAGGGGGCAGTTTAGCCTCTGAGACATAGTGAAGGGACCAGCAGAAACGGGACTGACCGGTAGTGGTTTTAATTACGTGGCTTTGGAATGGGTCACATCGATCCGTGCCCCGTTCCGCTTCGCACAGAACCAGAATAGAGGGAGAGGTATTCAAAAGTGATCTATTGTTACCGTGGATGTGCGGCATTCTTCACCACCCGCCACCCACTGGGAGGCACCACCAACTCAAAACGGGCCCCCTCTCCTTCGGTTCCGCACTCATATATCGTGATACCGGTTATTGCAAGAATCTCCCTTACCAAAAAGAGGCCCATCCCGGTATTGCTTCCAAATTTATGTTCAAATATTTTCTCTTTCAGATCAGCCGGCACACCTGCACCGTTGTCTTCCAAGATGACCGCGAGCCCTCCTGTTTCTGTGAGAGAACAGATTACCGTTACTGCAGAAGCATGTTTCCCATGACGGAGGATATTGTCCATCAGGTTAAAAAAGACTTTATTGAGCAGGGGATCTGCAAAGACCGCAACACCGTCACAGGAGAATGAAACAGATAATTCTCTGCAATTCAATAGATCAGCAGCAGCATCCCGGAGCGAGATCCAGTTTGGTTCATTTCGTCCGAGCTGCTCATACTCACGGGTAAAGGCGATTGTCCGCTCAATAGAGTGGGCTGCCCGGTGCATCTTCTGCAGGCACTCCCCAAGTGGTGGTGCAGGGTCCATCTCTTCTGCGAGGGTAAGATACCCGTCAAGAGCCATTGCCTGGTTGAGGATGTCGTGGCGGGTGATCCCAGAGAGGAGCTGCAGTTTCCGGTTCGCGAGGCGCAGGGCTTCTTCGACCTGTTTTCGTTCGCTGATATCCACATGTGTGCCCACCATTCGGAGTGGCTGCCCCATATCATCCATCTCCATCACCCTACCGCGGGCGAGGATCCAGAGGTACGATCCATCCTTTTTGCGCATACGGAATTCTTTATAATAATCTGTCTGCGTGGCAAGAGCTTCCCGAATGGCAGATTCGGCACCATCACGGTCATCCGGGTGCACAAACTCCCACCAAACGTCATAGGTTGTTGCAAACTCCTCAGGTTCATAGCCCAGCATCCGCAGATACTGCGGGCTGAAATAGGCCGTACCATCAGAAACATTCCAGTCCCACAGCCCGTCATTTGCGGCATCAAGAGCTAACGATAATTGTTTTCTGCTCTCCCGAAGGGCATGTTCAATGACTCTCCACTCCGTTATGTCTTCTGCGATGCTGAGAAGGACAGTCCGTTCTCCCCACTGTGTCACGGAAAGGTGCACAAAAAGGGGCAGAATACTCCCGTCCTTGCGGTAGTGTTCTGTCTCAAATACTGTTTCGCCTGCTGTTCTCACTTCCTGAAAATGTGTATCAATCCACGCCCGTGATGCCGGGACATCAAGGTCATCCAGGGTGAGCGCCATAAACTCATCCCGCATGTATCCATGCATCGCGAGCGTGCGTGCGTTTACATAGATAAACCGCCCCTCATAGTCGTGGACAGTAATTGCAGATGGAGCTGAATCCACCATACGCCGCAGAATTTGGTTTTCCTCCTCTGCCTCCCGGCGACTGGTAATATCAATTATTACGGCTACAAAAACCGGAGGCGAAACAACATGGGAGAGGTGTACATGCGCTTCAATGGGATACTCGGTTCCGTCCTTGCGTCGGTGCATCGTAGTGAAACAGACGATGTCCTTTTCCCCGGAAAGCAGGGGAGCAACAAGCTCCCGGAAGGACACGTCCGTACACTCCGGTTTCAGGTCAACTGGTGTGAGAGATCTGAGTTCATCCATCGAATATCCCAGATTCTCCCGCCCGCCGCGGTTCACATGTACAAACCGGAGGGTAGTGGTGTCAAAGATATAGATCTCGTTGAGGGAATCATCCAGAATATTTCCAAAGAGCGAAAGGCGGCTACGGATTTCCTTAAGCTCCGTAATGTCCGTGTGGGAGGCAACTGAACGAAGAGTTCCCGGAATAAGACCAATTGTCATATAAATCAAACGTTCACTGCCAAAACGGTCCAAAAACCGGAATTCATAATGTTCCGGGACATGCTCCGACACACGTCTCCGGGCGCGGTGGTACTCCTCCAGGCGGGCACGGTCATCCGGATGCACAAATCGCGACCATTTGATACACCCCTCAATCTCCTCCCGGGAAAATCCTGCAAGCTTTGCAAAAGCAGCATTCACAAGAGATATGGTCATATCCTCCTCGAGTATTGCCGTCGCAGAGCCTGTATTAGCAAAAATTGCTTTATATATTTGTTCAGACTCCCGGAGGGCCTGCTCCATCTCGACTATTTTCTCTTCACGGATATTTAGTTCCTCAGAATAGATCGCCAACTGTTCAGAGGAACAACGGAGTTCGTTATATGTGTTGCGAAGGATCTGATCTGTGCGACAGCGCGAGACGGCACGGCGGATCTTATGCACGAGATCGGCAAACTGGGGCTCCGGCAATCCCGCCTTCTCCACATAGTAATCAGCACCATTATTGAGCGCCTCGATAACGATCTCCTCACGACCTTTTCCGGTAAAAAGCAGGAAGGGCAGGTCACCGTATGTTCTACGGATGTACTTGAGAAATGCAATACCATCCATGCCCGGCATCTGATAGTCAGACACGATAGCATCAAACTTATCTCGCACAAGCAACCGAATAGCATCCTCTGGATTGTCCACCGTCGTTACATGGATACCGTCCGCCCTTTCCAAATATATTTTTCCGATCTCCAGCAGGGCAGGCTCATCGTCCACATAAAGAACTAAGATAGGGCCATCTGTTTCCTGCATGGATTTCATATTGTGGAAAGTCTGCAATATAAACCTTAAAACTAATCCATTAGCATTCAGATATTCATATATATGATTGCTCGAACCCATGAATTAATTATAAATACCATTCAGAATGGCGAAGCGTAATGCAATCTAAATTGTGCGCGGATAGAACAGGAGAACCACTGATATAAATTCATCCTGTTACCAAGGTCCCTGCTTGTTAATCCTGTTGCACCGGTATTTTCGTCCGGCAGGTGCAATCATTCGGTAATGACAATCAGTGAGGGCACCCGCGGTGTGCTTTATATTCTTGCAGCAGCGTTCTTTTTTGGGTCTGCCGCACCGCTCACCAAGCTGCTCCTCATGAATATTGCACCCGTCACGCTCGCCTCTTTGCTCTATATGGGAAGCGGGATATTCTTTGCCGCTTTCTGGCTCGTGCGCAAAACATTCTTCACGGAAAACCATACCCGCGAGGCCCCGGTCGAACGACGGGACCTGCCGTGGATTGCCGGGTCTGTCCTCTCCGGATCCGTCCTTGCGACATTGGTGCTGATGGTCTCCCTGCAGTACACCTCTGCTGCGACTGCAGCCGTTCTCCTGGGATTTGAGGCGGTCGCAACGACGATGGTGGCCGCTCTCGTCTTCCATGAACCCGTAGGTCGCCGTGTATGGCTGGCTCTCACCTGTATCACCGCCTCCTGTCTGATTCTTGCCTGGGACCCGACAAGTCCGCTTGGCTTTTCCGTTGGCGCCCTGGGTGTCATTCTCACCTGTTTTCTCTGGGGCACTGACACCAATATCTCCCGCAATGTATCCGGAAAGGACCCGATCCAGCTGGTCGCAATTAAAGGACTCTCCGGTGGTGTCACACTTACGGCAATCACCCTCGTTCTTGGACAACCCTATCCAGACCTGCCCCTTATTTTCGCCGGTATGGCCGTGGGCATTCTTGGTTTCGGCGGGATTATGACGATCTGTTTCCTCCGGTCTCTCCGTGTGCTCGGGGCGGCAAGGGCCGGTGCCATCTTCTCGACAAACCCGGTATTCGGTGTCATTGTCTCACTCCTTATATTCCGTGAACTTCCCGAGGCGGGATTTATCATCGCATTCATCTTTATGGCAACAGGCACGTGGCTTCTTGTGTCAGAGAAGCATTCGCACCGCCACACCCATGACGCACTGCGCCATTCCCATCGTCATACCCATGACGACCTGCACCACGACGACCACATCCACGGCCCGGAGGCGCCGCCGGTGAATAAAGAGGGGTATCATTCACATCCCCACTGGCATAAACCGACGGAGCATGAACATCCCCACCGGCCGGACCTGCATCACCGGCATAAACATTGAACTTCCCTCACTTTCACCCCCCCAAAGAATTCGGAAACCAGAAATCTTTGGATCAGCCCTATGGGATGCACTGAGAATGGTATATCTTAACCTGTTAGCTGCGAGCACACTATACAACACAGGTTTTGTATACCATAAGGCGGTGCAATTAAGGTTCTGGTATCTTCGTTCAGCAACAAAGCCATTTCGTACCGCAGTTAGCGCCTAGGACAGACACAAAGCCCGAGCTCAGCTAGCAAACGAATCAAAAATAATCAGGCTGGGGACTCACACATCCGGAGGATCATGCCACCCGTCTTTCATCCCGCTTTGCCTTCCCTCACTACCCGGCCCGGACCTTCTCTTCTGCCGCTTCCAGAGTCTTTCTCAGTTCCACTTCCCGAAGCGGTTTTACAATATAGCCCAGCGGATCAATATCCAGCGCACGTGACCGCATCTTCATATCCGAGTAGGCAGTGATAAAGATCACCGGAACCGAGAGCTGATCCCTCAGCATCCGGGCCGCCTCTATACCATCCACCTCTCCTCTCAAACGGATGTCCATAAGTGCGATGTCCGGTTTTTTACTGGAGGCAATTTCGAGCGCTTCTGCTGCAGTGTCCGCCACACCACACACCTCATACCCAAGTTTCTTTACCCGGTGCTCAATATCCATCCCGATGATCGCATCGTCTTCAACAACCAGTACCCGCAGGTTTTTTTCCATATCAATACTCCTTCGACAATGAACCTGGCGCCTCTTCCCGTTCAATAAACTGGATCATATAACTGGTGCCGTTCGTATTGGAGATCTCCATCGTCCCGTTCAGTTGGCGGTCAACCAGTGTAGATACAAGCATCAGGCCAATGGAGCGCTCCTCACCTGAACGATACCTGTCATGGATACCGATTCCATTGTCTTTTACCGATACAACAACACGGTTGCTATCATCCTTCACAATCGTGAGGGCGATATGGCCTTCACGTCCATCCGGGAAGGCATGTTTAATCGCATTGGTAACCAACTCGGAGATGATGATGCCAAACGAGACGGCTGTATCGAGGCCAATCACGACACCCGGGGCGTTGACAGAATACTGAATCTGCTCCCCAGGCACCCGGTATGTAACAAAGAGGGAC
Organism: Methanogenium organophilum; assembly: GCF_026684035.1. Classification (NCBI taxonomy): domain Archaea; kingdom Methanobacteriati; phylum Methanobacteriota; class Methanomicrobia; order Methanomicrobiales; family Methanomicrobiaceae; genus Methanogenium; species Methanogenium organophilum. The sequence goes on along the minus strand of NZ_CP113361.1, from coordinate 1,206,042 downwards.
TCAACCAACTCATTAACATACTCTTCCACCCCAATATGCATGTGATCCGGCGAGTCATGGAGATTATCGTGGACTAAGGCAAGAGCCTCAATCCTACTCTGTGTCTGCTGGACAATCCGCTGTGCATCCGGGTCCTTGACCTCCGTGGTCTGGAGATTGATGAGACTGGAAATAACCTGGAGATTATTCCTTATACGCTGGTGAATCTCCGTTAGGAGCTGATCTTTCTCTGCTAGTGCTAACTTCAGATCCTGTTCTGTGCGTTTCAGATCTGTAATATTCTCGAGAATAACCGTGGCGCCCGGCTGCCCATCATCAAAGACCGTTGGGATCATCTTGATTAAAAATGAGAATTCCTCACCTTCCGCTTCCCACCAGAGTTCACGAGACAGGTCCTGCCCGCGGAGCACCTCCTCGAAGATATGCGGGTCAATTGCATCGGTTAACACCGGAAGGTCACGATCCAGAATCGAGGTGCCAATAAGTTCCTCCCGCGTGTAACCGGAGAAATCAACATAGTTGTCATTGAGCTGCACAATCCTCAGGTCTGCATCCAGAACAATAATGCAGTCAGAAGAGAAGTCAAGCATTGCAGAGATGGGTACCCGCTGCGATAGGAAATAGACCTTTGCTACCCCAACAGACCGCATATCAACATGCCCGGAGACGAGAAGCATATTAAGGTACTTTGATACCGAATTCCGGTTCATATTGAGAATCCGTGAAATATCAGTTATAGAAAGCCCCCGGGGTTCATTCTTCAGAAGCTCTTTTACCCTTGAAAGCTCCCGTTTACTCTCATCAATTTCAAGCGCCATGCTGTTTGCTCCGTACGCGTTAGTATATTTGCTCCTGCTATATAATGGTGTTCTCTTTTGATAGGCACTATTGTATTTTTTATTGCATTTTTATCGGAAACGGACCATACTGTCGATGATTATCCTAGCATAGTGCCGTCCCGGACATATGAAAATATCACGTGCATTTAATATGAGAAAATCAATGGGTATATATGGAGGATACCGAAAAGCCCAGGATATATACCGCGGAAGATAGTTGGTGGCACCTGAATTTCTGGGTTGCCGTCATCCTCACATTCAGTATCATATCGGTTGCGATCATTCTCTATGGAATTTCCATCGGGATCACCAATCTGACGCCATACCTCTTTCTCATCCCCATCATATTTGTAGCCTACCGCTATCCTGAACGAGGAATTTCATTCTCACTCATTGTCGGGATCCTTAATATGGTCCTGCACTACCCTTTCATCAGGCTGCTCGCAGAACCATATCTCGTCTTTGTCAATTCAATTGTGCTTGTAGGTGCAGGTGTTGCAATATCCCTCCTTTCAGGAGAATTAAACAAAGAAAAAGCCCGATATGAAGCGATTTTTTCCACCTCACAGGCGGGAATCCTTCTCATCGAGTACCCGGGGCTTGTCATCCGTGAAGTGAACAGCCGCCTTGAACGAATGCTTGTTTATTCACCGGGAGAATTGCAGGGAGCACATCTCAGCCAAATCTGGAAGGATGGAAACGAAATGGAGGCGTTTTTCTCTGCCATTTCAGATGTCCGGTCTGCTTCAGACGTGGAGACGCGGCTTCTCCGCAGAAATGGGGAAGAGGTCGTAGTACTGCTCTCAGTGGGTAGTGGATACGGCAAATCGGTTGTCCTTACGGTGACTGATATCACTGCCAGAAAAATTGCCGAGAAGGAACGTGAACAGGAACGCCTGCGCTCACAAACATATCTCAACACCGCAGGTGTGATGCTCTTTGTGGTAAAGGCAAACCACACCATTGCGCTCGCAAACCGACGGGCAGACGAAGTGCTGGGAACGACTGAAGAGTTGATTATCGGCAAAGACTGGTTCTCGTCCTTCCTCCCGGAAATAATTCGGGAAGAGGAACGTAACAAATTTAACAGAATACTCACCGGAAAACGGGTGGAAAACGATTCTTTTGAATACCCGATCCTGACCACAAAGGGCGAGAGGCTTATTGCCGGACATTTCACCGCGCTCCGGGATGAAAACGGCCTTGTCACGTCGGTGCTCTATTCCGCTGACGACGTCACGGAAGCGCGGAGGATGCAGGAGGAGATCCGCCTCTCTGAAGCAAATTACCGAACCCTCTTTGAGGTTGGCGGTGCAGCAACCGCAATTTTAACGAGGGAGGGGATCCTGACCCTCATCAATACCAGATTTGAACGCCTCAGCGGATACACCAAGGCCGAAGTGGAGAATCGGATGAGGTGGTATGATTTCATTCCTGAAAGAGAGCAGATACCCGGAAAAAAGGGTGAAGAATCGGCGCACCCGGCTATCCGGTGGCCTCCGGAGATCGATGCGGGCGGAATGAATGCAATGCAGCCACGGGAGTATGAAGTACAGTTTCAGCTCCGGGACAAGACATACAGGGACGTGATCATATGGACGTCGGCGATTCCCGAAACAGACCACTATGTGGCTTCAATCCTTGATATTTCCTCGCGGAAGAGGGCAGAGGATGAACTGCGGCGTTCGCTGCAGGAGAAGGAGGTACTCCTGAAGGAGGTGCACCACCGCGTCAAGAATAATATGCAGGTCATATCGTCTCTGATCTCCCTGCAGTCAGACAAGATCTCAGACCCCGAGAGCCTGGAACGACTCCGTGAAAGCCAGAACCGGATTAAATCCATGGCATTGGTGCATGAATCCCTCTATCAGTCGGAGAATCTCGCATCCATTGACCCGGCCGGGTACCTCAGAAACCTCTCATCCGAGGTAATTGCCTCTTACTCCCTCGATACAAATATCGCGGTGGAGTTGGGAATCACCGTCCACGTAATGGACATCGACACCGCACTCCCATGCGGACTTATCGTTAACGAACTCATCTCAAACTCGCTTAAACACGCATTTAAAGGGAAGAAAGAGGGAAAAATCACAATTGAACTGACTGAGACGGACGAAGAGTACATCCTATCGGTCAGGGATGACGGATGTGGCCTGCCCGCTGATTTTGACATTGCCAGGCTCGACTCGCTGGGCATCAAACTCATTAATGTCCTCACCCGTCAGATGCGCGGCACGATAGAAATCGAGACCAGCAGACCAGGTGGTGCGTTTACCTTCCATATCCCACGGACGGCAATAAACCATCATTGACATCCCTGTTTAGCGTGGACCAAAAAAAGGAAGGGGAAGGTCCATCGCCAGCACCTGCTTATATTGGACTATGGTGCAGTTGCGTATGCACGCAGCCGTTCCAGAAAGAGTAGGTGAAGACGGAGGTCTCCACCCAGTTCGGGATGGAAGGAGAGGCCCATATGCGGGCCCTGAACAGCCCCGACAATATGGTCGGCGTAGCAGAGTGGTGTCGCTTCCGGTCCGACCGAGACAATGACCGGCGCCCGTATGAAGTACCCACAGAATGGCTGATCATCACCAGCTATTGTTACCGCCATTTCGCACGAATCGCGCTGGCGGCCAAACGCATTTCTCCCGACCGCGATGTCCATGATGCCCAGTGGTTCGACCCGCGGATCATCAACTTCACGGCCAATAAGCACCAGACCGGCACAGGTTGCAAAGATGCCTCCTTTGAATGTACGGAGCGGGCCGTACATATTATTTTTTTTTAGCAGATGGGATATTGTTGTGGACTCCCCGCCCGGGAGCACAATCGCATCACAGAGCGGGATATCCGCTGCTTTCCGGAAAGGGAAAACATCACCCCCCTCCCCCAGAAGAGAGAGGGCAGCTTCAAACGCCCTTATATGCTCGGAAACATCACCCTGCAGGGCACAAACCCCAATTTTAATTCCCACGGAACCGGAGCACCTCATTTTCCGGCAGGGTATGGATATCAAGACCCCGCATCGGGTCACCAAGGCCACGGGAGACCTCAGCAATGACGGATGCATCGTCATAGTTGTTGACCGCTTCAACGATGGCCACTGCCATCTCTGCGGGTGTCTCTGACTTGAAGATGCCGGAACCCACAAAGACACCGTCACAGCCAAGCTGCATCATCATCGCCGCATCACATGGTGTTGCAATACCACCTGCGGAGAAATTGACAACCGGAAGACGGCCGCGTTCGGCGCAATCCTTCATAACCTCATACGGAGCCTCAATGGCCCGTGCCCGGGCGGCGATCTCAATATCGTTCATGCCCTGCAGCTCGTGAATTTCAGAGGTTATGGCCCGCATGTGCCTGACAGCCTCAACTACATTGCCGGTGCCAGCCTCACCTTTGGTCCGAATCATCGCAGCACCCTCGTTGATACGGCGGCATGCCTCACCAAGATTACGCGCACCACATACGAAGGGTACGGTGAATGCGGTCTTTTCGATGTGGTAGTCCTCGTCTGCCGGTGTCAGTACCTCTGACTCGTCAATCATGTCAACACCCAGTGATTCCAGAACCTGCGCTTCGACAAAGTGCCCGATACGCGCCTTTCCCATCACCGGGATGGAAACAGCCTCGATTATTTCTGCGACCTTGGCCGGATCCGCCATCCTGGCAACCCCGCCTGCCTTACGAATGTCAGCGGGGACACGCTCGAGTGCCATCACGGCAACAGCGCCCGCCTCTTCTGCGATGGCTGCCTGTTCTGCATTCACAACATCCATGATGACGCCGCCTTTCTGCATTGCAGCAAAGCCGCGCTTCACGAGTTCAGTCCCGAACCTGAGCTCTTCAAGTTTCATTGTCTGTACGTCTTGTCGTGTAACCGAATAAATACATGGTCGGGGACATACCGCCTTGGTGGTGCGGGGCCTCCTTTCAGGGGAAAATTTGGGGAATGATGACACCAGCCACACAGAGCGCGAAAGTGCAGATAATGGCAGCGATGACAGTCGCCCCGCGGACTGCAGATACGATCGCAGGCCCACCGTCCAAGAGGCTCCTTTCTCCATCTCCAATGGTATAGACACCCGGTTTTACAAAGGCGGTTCCCGTTCCGCCGGCAATAAGTGCCATTGTGATGCCGCCGTTATAGCCCGGACGCAGGTGTCCATCGCGGTGCATACACCGCCATGCGGCACCGGCCCGCCCGAAAGGCAAAAACCATAAGAGAAGACAGATACCCGCGAACCGTGCAGGAAGGTAGCAGAGTAGATCATCCAGGCGGGCCGGAAACCAGCCGATAAACCGCCGGTGGTCACAATAGCCAAGCATCGCGTCCATCGTATTTGTCGCCCTGAATGCGGCGGCCCCCACAAGGCCAATGAGGGTAAACCAGAAGAGCGGACCAATAATTGCGTCTGTAAGATTCTCTGCCATCGACTCATAGGCTGCAGAGCGCACCTCTTCATCGGACAGTTCAGCGGTTCTGCGCGAGACAAGCATCTGCACCTCCTCCCTGCCGCCGCCTGCAGAAAGTCCGTTCTCAACAGCCTCAACATGCTCCTCGAGAGACCGCCAGCCGATGGTTAGGGAGAGGAGGAAAAACCCTGCCACAAAATAAAAAAGCGGTGGTAACAGTCGTGATACAAGATAGAACGGCAGAGAAAAGAGAATAATCGTTCCGATACAACATATAGCGCCATACAGGCGTTCTGCTGTCGCGGAAAACCGCCCGGGGACTCCCCACCATCCGATAAGCCTCCCCAGCCAGGCGGTCGGATGCCACTGGTTTGGCGGATCTCCTGCGGCACGGTCAGCCGCGAGGGCCGCCCAGAGGATAATTACCGGTTCGAGAACCATGCAGCAATGACACCGAGGAAAAGGAGGACATAGGCGATGTAGTTATAGATGATCTCTCCTTCCATAAACCACAAAATATAGAGAAGCAGCGAGAGACCAATGGTGAGGAGAACCGGGAGGATGCCGCCCGGTGAAAGCGAGCCGCTACTCCTCCTATCATCCTCAAGATCAGGAAGATCAGGGCTTTCTGTGAATCTTTCCTCAACCTCCGGGCGCAGAACTTCAATTTCCGTCTCCTCATTCTTTGTCCCATAGCCGACGATCACCTGGAGGGAGAATTCACCGGAAGGTGCATATTCCCTGATGGGGATAGGGAAATCCTCACTATCCGGGACATAGATATTTGCATGAAAAAAGTCAGTGAACGAGGAGGCATTGATGGCCTTCAGCGTCAGGTGGATTGGTGAACCATGGTTGACGAACCGAACCACGAGGTCATTCCCCGGGACAACCGTGGTCTTCTGGGGTACATCAACCGCGTTTATCTGCCGCCTGTTCAGATGAATTTCACAGATGCCTGCCACTATACTTCACTCCTCTTTTATGAATATTACTGCTCCGGTTTCTTCCCGGGGACAAGAAGGTTAGGAATCCCTTCAACAATCGGATAATCGATGCCGCATGCTCCACACCGTAGGATGCCGGTAACGACGTCAGTGATCGCCTCTTCTGTTTCCGCCGTTTCAGTCGCAATCAACTCAAGATCCCCCCTGCAGACCGGGCAGCAGAGGATCTCAATTGTTTCTGTCTTCATATCCGTTCACCGGATATCGATTATCTGGGTCATCTCGGGTCCGGTTGAGATGAGTTTAACGGGTACACCGATATCCTCTTCTGCCTGCCGAATGAAAGCAAGTGCCTTCTCGGTCAGTTGGCTGTACTCGGTCGCTCCGTAGCATGCCTCATCGACGTTGTCGATGCCGGTGATGGCCGCAATGGTGCAGCCGTTGATCATCGCAGAGTACCGGGCCATCTTGCCGTCCCAACCACCGATACGCCGTTCGCGATGGGTGACAGTGCCAAACTCCTCAATACCAAGGGCGTGGGACTCTTCTTTGGTCATCTCAGTTCCGAAAGGACCTTCACCGACCCGTGTCGGGTAAGCCTTGAAGACAACGATGACATCATCGATACGGGTTGGCCCGACACCATTGTCCGCAGCAATCTGGGATGCCGAGGTGTCCTTGGAGGTAACAAAGGGATACGTTCCGAAGTAGAGGGAGATGCCAAATCCCTGTGTCCCTTCCAGAATTACCGTTTCGCCGCGATCTAAGGCATCATTAACCTCTTGGGCGGCATCGATAACATATTGTGCAAGTTCAGGCACGTCCTTTGCCTGTGTTGCAACCCGCTGGACCCGATCGACATTTGCAGGACCACACCCGGTTCCGGTGGAGCCGATGGTCTTAGAGAGGTGATCGTCAGCACGATCGCGCTCGATATGTTGCTCTTCAATAATCGAACAGCGCCCGTCGATGAATACCCGACCCTCTACTCCGACATACTCGATCTCCTGTTTCAGAACCCGTGGATCAACGAGCACGCCTGTACCGATAAAAAGACGGGCGTCTGGATAAACAAACCCCGATGGGATCATCCTGACGCCATATTCTTGCTCTCCTACTTTCACTGTGTGGCCGGCATTCGGACCGACTCCTCCCCGGGAGATGATGGACGGTTTGTCCTTATGGGCGACATGGGCAACAATTTTGCCCTTCCCTTCATCTCCAAAAAACCCACCGACGATGATTGTGCAGCTCATTATTCAATCAGATAGTCATTGGTACAGTGAGGACATAAATCTTACAATAGGGTATGTAAAAAACAGTTGAACTGAATCAAAAGTGGTTTCCACTGGAAATGAAGGGGTAGAAACGGATCGAAATTCTTTATGATATGCATCGGAAGAAATTGCAACACCATCTCCGCTCTTCTAATGTGCCCGAAGGGATCACCGCATCGACACGCAATACCCTTCACGGGTGTCAGAAACCAGAATACCGATCCGGGTAAGATTATCTATTTTGAACGTTCGCATGCAACATCGGATTTCCACTGGAAATGAAGGGGTAACAAGCACCCGAAACCCTCATTTCAATATGTAACGGGATATAAAATTCCTAAGGAAAAGGGGGGAAAGCAAATGGATGATTTCCCCTCACAGGGAAGTGATAAATTTCTCAATCCGGTTGACGGCTTCACGCAGGTCATCGCGGGAGACAGCGTAGGCGCAGCGTAGGTGCCCCTCCCCGGACGGGCCAAAGACACTGCCAGGAACCACTGCCACATGCTGCTCCTTTAGAAGCCTTTCTGCAAATTCAACGTCAGAAATTCCAAAATCCTTAATGGAGGGAAATGCATAGAACGCCCCGCGGGGGAGGTGGCAGGTGAGACCGATACGGTTTAAGCCCCGCACGAAGAGGTTGCGGCGCATCTGGTACTCAGTCACCATCTCCTCGCGGTCATGGTCCGCATTCCTCAGGGCGCCAACTGCCGCATACTGACTCATGGTCGGTGCCGAGAGCATCACATACTGATGAATCTTCAGAGCGGCTTCGCAGAGATTTTTTGGGGCGCAGAGATAGGCGACCCGCCAACCGGTCATCGCATATGCCTTTGAAAAGCCATTGATGAGAATTGTACGTTCCCGGAGACCATCCGCCTGGACTGCACTTGTCATCTCACCATCGTAAGTCATCTCTGTATAGATCTCGTCTGATATCAGGAGGAGGTCGTGGTCACAGATTACATCCGCGATACCACGGTAATCCTCCCGTGACATCACTCCCCCGGACGGGTTGTTCGGGAAGTTGCAGATGACCGCCTTTGACTTCGGCGTGATCTTCTCCATCAGGGCATCCGGGGTCAGCCGGAATTCGTCCTCCATCCGGCAGGGAACCAGGACCGGGACGCCGTCAGAGAGAATAACTCCCGGAGAGTAAGATACGTAGGAGGGATCGGCGATGAGGATCTCGTCACCCGGATCGGTAACAGCCCGTATTGCGATGTCGAGTGCTTCTGATGCGCCGGTTGTGACGATCATCTCATCCTCAGGATGGTACTGGATGCCAAAGCGTTTTGAAAGGTATCGTGACACCTCGGTGCGCAACTCGGGGAGACCGCTGTTTGATGTGTACGACGTCTGGCCCTGTTCAACAGAGGCGATGCCCGCCTCACAGGCAACCCACGGGGTCGCATAGTCGGGTTCGCCCACGCCGAGGGAGATGACATCATCCATCTCCTGTACAATATCAAAGAACCGGCGGATACCGGACGGCGGAATCCTGTGAGTTCGCTGTGAAATAAAATCTCTCATTATTACACCCTAAAATGAGAACGGGAGCCTCTCTCCCTCTTTCCTGTCGTATAATATTCTGCCGCTCTCTTTGTAAGTCTTCATGACAAGAATTGTGGCGGTCTCCCTGATCTGTTCCATCGGAGCAATCTGCTCTGAAACAAACCGGGTTATTTCCTGAATATTGCGACCGGTCACGCGAAGTTCAAAATCATATTCTCCACTGATAAGGCGCAGAGAACTGACCTGCGGGAACCGGGCGATGCGAGCGGCAATACGGTCATATCCGACGTCGCGTTCAGGGTTTACTTTCAGATTCACGGTCGCCGCTGCTACTCCTTCACCTGCTTTCTCCCAGTCTATGCTCGCGCAATATCCACGGATGATGCCCTCATCTTCCATGGTACGGACACGATCTTCAACCTCAGCCTCACTTAGCCCTGCAAGGTCCGCCACCTCACGCAGCTCCTGTGCGCTGTCTTCTTCGAGAATACGAAGGAGCAGCCAGTCTTTGGCGTCCATGATTTTGTTCACCGGAATAATGTTATATAGCGGGATATATCAATCTGATTCAGCCGTTCGTCTGAAAAACGCCCCTCCTGCTGAAGGGTCTCAAGGATTCGTTTCGTTCCGGCACCAAACCACATCTCTTTTGTCCGCCCGTAACGTCCGCGCGAAACGAGACGTGCCTTGATAACACCGAGCATATCTAGTTCTGAGATAAGATCAGTGATACGCCGATGGGTAAGGATATCAAGGTCAAGTGCCTGGGCAACATCGCGATAGACCTGCACTACTTCTCCCGAAGTAAAGACCTGTTTATTCATCTCGGGAAAGAGGAGCATCGCATAGAGTACAGCCTTTGACTGAGTAGGAAGTGTCTTGACACACTCAATCAGACTGTCAGCCTCAATCTTGTTTCGGGCAGCACGAACCTGCTTTTCGGTAACAACCTCTGAATTCTCACGTTCAGTAAGCTCACCCGAAACCCGCAGAAGATCAAGCGCCCGACGGGCATCTCCGTGTTCCTGAGCGGCAAGTGCCGCACAGAGGGGGATCACACTCTCATCGAGAACCCCTTCATTAAACGCAAAATCAGCACGCTGTTGAAGAATATCCACCAGCTGAGGGGCATTATACGGCGGGAAAACGATTTCCTCTTCAGAAAGGGATGATAGAACCCGATGGTCCAGAAAACTCGTGAAGAGCAGATCATTGGAAATGCCCACGATACAGACCTTCGCGTTTTTCAGTTCAGAGTTTATGCGTGAGAGATTGTAGAGAGTCTCATCACCGGATTTTTTAACCAGTTTGTCGATCTCGTCAAGCACAACAATATGGACACCACCGATTGCTTCTATGAGATTTTTCAGCTCGACGTAAACCTGATCAGTTGGCCACCCGGTCATCGGGATTGTCGAACGGGGTCGGTCAGACGAACGACCCTCATCGTCTTCCAGAAGCGTCGCTATTTGAGCAAACACCCGGTACTGGGTATCGATGATCTCACAGTTGAGGTGTACAACATTGCATTCCACCCCCACCGATACGCACGCCTTCTCAAGTTCCGCCCCAACATACCGGACAGAAGCTGTCTTCCCGGTTCCGGTCTTCCCGTAAATCAGAATGTTGGACGGTGTTTCATTCCGGATGGACGGCGCGAGGATGGATGCGATGGTATCCATCTGCTCTTTCCGGTGTGGAAGTATATGGGGCCGGTATGAATGCCGGAGCACTTCCCGGTTTTTAAAAATCGATTTATCTGTGAGATATTTCTGAAAAAGGCCTATTGAAGAGCTATTATCCTCTTCGGCTGAATCCCGTTCCCCTGCTCGGTCTTCATATATATGATGAGATGTCTCATGATTTTCCCCCATTCGAATCCGTCACCTCCATATGTGGTATTTCCATTGGATGTATGTATGTAGATGCCAGCCATACTAAAAGTATCTGAATTGATTTGTCAGAGGATGTTTCCCATGAGGAGGGATAAAAAGAAATGATAACAAAGGGCAGGAAAAAACGCAGGAGAAATATATTGGAGAAATTGTGAAGAAAGGCAAGAAGAGAGCAAATTAAACAACGTGTGAAAAAATGAAGAACAATCTGAAGAATGTCGGGAACAACCAAATAAGATATTGGAAATTATTCTGTTTGATCAGTGTCACTCCATGTTGATCACCATTTTGAACAGGTCTATCTAATTATCTGAACCGGATAGATAGCAGATATCTACTAATCATCTGGACAATCTGAGGACAGTAAAATTACATCTGAACTGCCTGTTGGGAAAGTATGTTCAAGGGATCAACCGAACAAGAGTGATGGAAAGATGGCAATCTTTATTCTTCATTTGTCAGAGCTGCCGCACGAAAAATTATATTTTTTTTCTTTTTTTGATTCAGTTCTCTAAATTTTTTATTTTTTTACATCTCATTCAGAAAATACGTTTTTTTCTGATAAAAACAGCTATATTGCGTCCTTCAGAATAATTTCTTTTTTTTCAGGCTTAAAAATGTCATTAACACCCCTTCATTTCCACTGGAACATGGGTTATACATAAATATTCAAAAAAATAGTCTTATCTCAGCTTAATTTTAGATTCAATCAAAAAATTTCTTTTTTTATCTGAGAAAGTACAATTTTTTTGGAGCCTTTTCCCCCACACCCCTTTATTTCTACTGGAACACAAAATTCTGTGTCCGAGAAAACCAAACATGGTTTTAATCGTACTAGGAGAAAAGTCAATGAATGATCTCTTTTTCTTTCTATATAAAGTACTTCATTATTGTACATCAATGTTTGAAATCGGTAGTCAGAGTACAAAATTAAACACCGATGAATCTAACTGACAAAAAGAAGTGAAAATGAAAAAAAGCAACGGAAATTCGTCTGACATTTTCCCAATGAGGTGTAGAAAAAATCTACTCTCCAATGGAAACAAAGGGGTGTCTCCCCCATTTTGATACTATAAAAAAGAATATTGAACAATCCTTTTTTTCCTTTTGGTTATAATTGATAGTATAGTATCAATTTTCTTGCCAAAAATATGCTATTTTTCTTTTTTACCACTGTATTGGAGATAAATCCACTAATATTTTCTCTCAGATTACACCCTAAAATGATCATTCCACTGGAAGAAAAGGGCATCCGTTCAAAAAATTAAAAAGCCAAAATGCAATTGAGAGATTTAATCAAAATATGATCCTAATTTCCAATCAAAGATTATTTTTCCATGGTAAAATATAGGACTTTGTAGATTTGTCCTGCTGATCTCATTCCACTTCTTTTCCTTTCCAGATCTTCCTCTAGTTCTTTGATCTATATTTATTAGACAAATGACAAAATTTTTAAATAAGTTTTCTTTTAGGGGAGAAAATAGAACCACTCCCTGTAATGTTGATTCCAAATTCTCTCCAAAATATCTTTTTCTGATTTTCATTCTGAGAATAGTATTATAATTAATAATTTTAAGCAAATATATTATGTTTTGCTATTATATCGCTGTTATTTCTAAAATTATTCCTCCTTTATCCAAGAGGTTCTTTCAGAGATCTTCCGGAAAAAAAGGTCACCTTTGCATACTCTTCCAGTTCCGCTTGTGACTTTCAAAAATTTTCGTTCCTAACAATTGATCTTCGATTTGGTTCCCGTCCTTTCGTTTCGTAAAAAGTTATTTTGTCCCTAAATTTTTTGTTCCTGAAAAATGATCTTCGATTCATTTTTTTTCTATTCAAAATTTTTCGTTCCTGCAGATAATCTTAAAAATTTTGGCCTTGTAGAAATCCTATAGAAAAATAGCGACCGAAAGATCAATCGTACAGGAACTCCAGCCTATATTTAACCACAAATAAAGAGCGAAGTTCCTTAAGTAATGTCTGAGAACAGGAACATCAATCTTGTGAAAACCTCTCTCAGCGTTATCAAAAATTCTCATATCCCTCTTCATTCTTCCAAATTTTCAAAGAAGAAATATACCCAACACCAACTTTTGGCCATGATAATTTTGAAGGAAGAAATGGGGATGGATTATCGAGATTTTACTGAATTAATGCAGGTTTTGACCCCAATACAAGAAGTGCTTGAACTGAATGACGTGCCCCATTTTACTACTCTCCAAAAATTTTTGACGCGAATTCCATCCATCTCACTAAAAATCATTCTGAAATGTGTGATTCGAATATTGCATCAAAAGGGTGAGAAGATCAAAATTACATCAATTGATGCAACTGGGTTTACCAGCTCCTATGCAAGCCACTACTATTCGAAAAGGATCAATAAAACACGAAAAAGTTTCATCAAGGCATCAATTGCTGTGGATTCAGACAGAATGACAATCTTGGCCTGGAAGTTTTCGAAGTTGCCAATACATGACTCACAACATGCAAAATCACTGATAAATCAGGTCCAGAGGATAACATCATCTGCATGCTTTACAATGGATAAATGATACGATTCTGAAGAAATCCACAAATACATTAGGGAGATTATTGGAGCTGAATCTGTAATCCCGGTTCGTGAATGGGGTGGACAGGTTTACTCTGGAAAATATCGGATGGAGATGTTTGAGAATTTTGATCAGGAAAAATATGGTCAAAGGAATATGGTTGAAACAGTCTTTTCCATTCTTAAGAGAAGATATGGGGACACGGTTCGATCGAGAAAATATTACAACCAAATTAAAGAAATCAAGATCAGAATGGTTCTCCATAATATGACTCTTTAAAAATTAGATGAAGGTTTTCTACAGAGCCAAAATTTTTTCTTTTCCCTGCACTTCTCATTGTATGTGGCCTAATAATGCCATATGGATAGGAAAGGATTTCCTCTGTTTCTATATGGAAGTAGATATTTTCATGCGCTCTTAACGATTCGCTCCAATTACGTGGAGATGAATAATTACCGGCGGATTGTTGGAAACATCGGGAAGAACTGACTGAGAGTAGTTGCTAGCGTCTGTTTAACAACGTAGCGAAGCGCATGCCCTTACCTATCCTCTAAATAAAGAATGAATCACTATGAATCACAATGCGGGTGAGTAAATCAACCGGTATTCTGAAGAGGGTATAGTGCAATCATCATTGGTATGGACACCTCTCATCTCAGTGATGTAAGTCTTCAGACCGCAGTGATCACCGTTTCGACATCCCGAACCGCCGAAGAGGATGTCTCGGGAGCAGTTATTAAGGAGCTCAGTGAGACCGCTGATATCCCGGTTGCGTTCTATCAGGTCGTGCCGGACGACATTGTCGCCATTCGTGACGCCCTGCGCAAGGCCCTGCCATTAGCAAGCTGCATTATTATCAACGGTGGTACGGGCATTACCCATGATGACTGCACGATTGAGGCTGTAGCCCCCCTCTTTGAGAAGACACTGGACGGATTTGGCGAAATATTCCGTATGCTCAGTTATGAGGACGTTGGTACGCGGGTCCTTCTCTCGCGTGCAGCGGCAGGCATCATTGAACAGCGTGCAGTATTCTGTATCCCCGGCTCTACATCCGCTGTCCGTCTTGCGATGGTGAAGTTAATTCTCCCTGAGATGCGCCATATCGTTACTCATGCAAACAAGTAACAACCGTTCGGAGAGTGAAAGAGAGTCCCTGTGTAGAAAATGAAATTTGAAGGACAGGAATTTGAATTCTCATAATTCTTACTTTTCAGGAATGTAGAAGATAGCGGAAATTTTGCTGTTAACGGAGCCCCATCCCCTCATCCTCCGGCGGGGCAGAATTTGTACATTAAATGATAAATTAACAGCACGAAAAAAAATCAAAGAGTAAGAATAAAGGTGAGGTAACAGAGCAATATGGCATCAGTACACGGGGAAACCAATTTATGCTTCCGGCAGTCCACCTCCTAATCGGTATTTCGCTCGGTATCTTCCTGTTGTATCTCACAAGGGACTGCCGGGCTCTTATATACTGTGCCGTAGGCAGCCTTCTCCCCGACATCATAGATAAACCAATCGGGCACTTGGTCCTCACAAGCCTTGATAACGGGCGGATCTTTTTCCATAGCCTGACCATATGTGCCCTTGTGGTTCTTTTAGGGCTCGTTATTTTTGCAAAATGGCGTCATCCCGGCCTTCTTTTTATTGCAGCAGGCATTCTCTCCCATCAGCTCGCTGATGCGATGTGGGCTGAACCACGGAGCTGGTTCTGGCCGTTTCTGGGTTGGTTTTCGCCACAATACCACCCGTTATATTTTCAGAACATGTTTAGCCTTGAGTTTTCCTCGCCCTCTGAACTGCTGGTGATTTCTATGGCGGTTCTGCTGTTTATTTGCCTTTTTCAGGCTTGGAGGAACGGAAACACCCGTCTCTTCCGGGGAGCAGCAGCAGTGGCCGGAATTTTTCTCACTTTTGCAGGAATGGCAGTGATCGCGATGCTTGTAGCTAACATCTTTGCTGGATTTCTGATATACTCAGAGTTTCAGAGTATTGCCATCTGTGCGATCTCGTTTCTGCTGGGAGGGGTTGCCTTCCTGCTTGTCTCATATCACCCCCCCGTTTGGTGCAGGTTAAATGACTTACTGTGACGGAGTCTTTGCTATGCTGAAACGCTCTTTTTTGTAAAAAACAAAATTATCTTAAATATCACATTCAAGGGCCAATTATTGTAAAAAATCAAAAAAAAAGAGTATATAATAATATAGTTTGTGTAGTTCAGAGTGTAAACGATAATCGCCAAACAGTGAAACTTTCAGTTCTTCCTCTCTTGCGCTTAGTCATTCCGACAACTGCCGCGGCAGAAGATATGAGGAATATAACCTAAAAGGGGAAGGTTCGTCACCCATGGTGAGTTCTGCTTCACCTTTAGTATCATATTCAGCTCAACGGATCTGAACTGATAAACAAACCACTCGTCCGTGTCTGGAAGGGATGAGCCATGATGCTGCAGTAGTCAACGAAATCGACAAAGTCGAAGTTCCCGCTACCATGCTTCCTGCAGAGCAAACTGCTTGGCATCCTTACAGACAGTTCAGCAGCTATATGGGACACTCCTGTTCTGGAATTCACTGTAACGCCGCAGGTAGGTGTACCTCTGCTACTTGTCTTCTTCATTGCTCTCTTCCGCTGAGATGAGAATGCAGGGCTGTGAACTTTTGGGGACGGCACTAATTGACCAGATCAGAATCCGGTCCACACCTACAGTGAAACCGATGTATTTGAAACAGACATCCGCTGGAACGGTAGAACCGATATTGGCGACGCAAAGTACAGTGCCCGTACAATGTGGGATTTCAGGACGAGTGGTGAACCGGTCTGACAGGATCTCAACAATCTTTTTCTGTTTTCTTCCTAATTGTCGCCTTTTTCTCTCTGGTCTTTTTCCGGCATGAATCGAGAATGAAGTGACCATCAGGGGTGCATCATGCCGCCCTCTGTATATTTCTCATGTGAGGAGGGAAAGTGACAAGGGGTGGGTGAAAAACGGTAAAGACACGAAAGAGAATGGAGATTTTTCGGAAATAATCACTGTAGAAAAAGGAGTGACAGAAAGAGAGAACGATCACAGTGAAAGAGACAGCACGCGCCAGGTTGGATATTGCCCTCTCACTCAGTGCGCACCCGTTAAAAAAATAAAATTAGAGGAAAAGTGGTGCAAAGACCACTGCGACGATGCTCATCAGCTTCAGGAGAATGTTGATGGCAGGGCCGGAGGTGTCCTTGAACGGATCACCGACGGTGTCACCGGTGACAGCAGCCTTGTGGGAGTCAGATCCCTTGCCGCCGAGGTGGCCCATCTCAATGTACTTCTTTGCATTGTCCCATGCACCACCGGCGTTTGCCATGGTGATTGCGAGCATGAAACCGGCTCCGAGTGAACCGACGAGAAGACCGCCAAGAGCGTCCTTGCCGAGAACAATACCGACGAGGACCGGTGCAGCGATAGCGATGACACCTGGCAGGATCATCTCACGCAGTGCGGATGAGGTGGAGATGGAGATACATTTTGTGTAGTCCGGTTCTGTGGTACCTTCCATGAGGCCCTTCATCTCCTTGAACTGACGGCGCACTTCAATGACGATTGCATATGCTGCACGTCCGACCGCCATCATCGTCATGGACGAGAAGAGGAACGGAAGCATTGCACCAATAAGAAGACCAATGAAGACAGGAGGCTCCATGACATCGATTGCTTCGAGGTTCACGGCGATACCGTAGGAAGCGAAGAGTGCGAGTGCGGTCAGTGCGGCGGATCCGATTGCAAATCCCTTACCGATGGCTGCGGTGGTGTTTCCGACAGCATCAAGGGTGTCGGTGATCTCACGGACAGACTCCGGCTGGTGGCTCATCTCTGCAATACCGCCTGCATTGTCAGCGACAGGGCCGTATGCATCGACTGCAAGGGAGATACCAAGCGTTGCGAGCATACCGACTGCAGCGATTGCAATACCGTAGAGACCTGCGAAGGTGAATGCGAGGTAGATGGCAATTCCAATCAGTAGTGTCGGGATGAGTGTGGACTCCATACCCTTTGCAAACCCGGTAATGATGTTTGTCGCAGCACCTGTTTCACAGGAGTTTGCGATGGTCTGGGTGGGTTTGCGTTCGTAGGAGGTGTAGTACTCAGTGACCTGTCCAATCAGGAACCCTGCAACAAGACCTGCAACACAGGCAACGAAGACACCGAATCCATAGCTTCCGAGAAGCATGGTTGCGATGAAGTAGGTTGCTGCGACAACGAGAACAAGTGCTGCCACAAGACCCATGTTGAATGCCATGTGAATCGCGGAGGACTCGGTCTTGTTGGTCCGCACAAAGAACGAACCGATGATGGCACAGATGATACCGACTGCAGCGATTACCATCGGGAGAACGACGAGGTTATACTCCGGCATGCCGCTGAGGGCTGCGGTGGAGTCGATGCCGAGAATCAGGCTGATGTCGCCACCCTTGCTGATGGCAAGAATTGCTGCAGCAGCGAGAAGCATGGTGGAGATGATTGAGCCGACATAGGACTCATAGAGGTCAGCACCCATACCGGCGATGTCACCGACGTTGTCACCGACATTGTCTGCAATAACTGCAGGGTTTCTGGGGTCATCTTCGGGAATACCTGCCTCGACCTTACCGACGAGGTCAGCACCGACGTCTGCGGCTTTCGTGAAGATACCGCCACCGACACGGGCGAAGAGTGCAATGGAACTTGCACCAAGGGAGAATCCTGCAACCACATTGACGATGTCATAAATGTTAGCACCGTCCATCAGGGAGGATACGCCGATAAATGCTGCGGAGAGACCAAAGAGGCCAAGACCGACAACTGACATTCCCATGACGGTACCGGATGCAAAGGAGACACGGAATGCATCAGCAATACCACGGGTCGCAGCGTGTGCTGTGCGGCCGTTTGCGGAGGTTGCCGTGAACATACCGATGTAACCGGCGGTTGCGGAGAGAACCGCTCCGATGATGAAACAGATCGCGGTTAACGGGCTGATAAGTACGGTCAGGATGATCGCAAGTACAACTACAAAGACCGCGATATACTTGTACTGGGTGTTTAAGTACACCATCGCACTTTTGTGTATCACGGTTGTGAGCTTCTTGATGAGCTCACTGCCTTCTCCTTCGGACTGGACCTTTTTAAAGGACAGTCCTGCAAAGAGAAGTGCAATCAGGGCACACAGTGGTGCCAGATAGACGAGTGAATCCATGGTTTATTCAAATCCCCCTTTGTGGTTTCAGGCACAAAACCAAACGGGTTTCCGATTCCATAGAGATTAGGGTTCTCTATATAAAAAAAGAATAGGGCGGTTTTTGTCTTTGGAGGTGTGAGATGTATTTCGATGGGATGGAATTGGTTGATTTTTCCTCTGTCAACCGTATTGTCATGAGGATGATCTGTGGTACACGAGCGTTTGTTCACGGGGCATAGAATTGTGAGGGGTTTACCGATGCTTTTTCCATACTCTGAAGAAGTGAAATCGGAAATGTGGGCTGCTTTGTTGGGGAAAAGATTATTAATTAAATTTTTTTTGTCACTGCGACTCAGATCCTCGCACAACGAGCACCGGCTGACGGGCCCGCCGGATCACTTCAGCGGATACCGATCCCAGGAATGCCTGTTTAAGCCCTGTTCTGCCGTGGGCACCCACCACAATAAGCGAGGCTTCACGGCTGTCTGCAACCCGCACGATCTCGTCTGCAGGGTTACCACTTAAGATCACCGTCTCGACTGCGAGTCCCGCATCGCGGAAACGAGCGACGGTATCTGTCATCTCCTGCTGGTTTGTCTGATGGAGTCGCTCACGGATGGTGTCTTCATAGGCTGTTGCGGAATCAGCGTCCAGGCCGGGCGGTTCACTGATAACGATCTGCTCTTTTGCAATATTGACTACATGCAGGAGCACAACCTTCCTGCATCCGGCTTCCGTGAGGCGGAGAACATAGTCCGCTGCCCGCGCTGAGACAGGGGAGAAGTCGGTTGCGAGGCAGACGGTTTCAAAGAGCATGTCAGATCCTCCTGGATAGTGTATGCGGTATTACCTTGTGTATCATCATGAATCTTCCTGATAGAGATGTTCAGTCTGGCAGGTAAAAAAGATGTATCATCAATCCCCTATTTTTCAGGCGGAATGAAGTGCAGAAAGATTTTTTGACCACGAAACGGGCGAAACCGGGGGGATGCTCTGTTCTCCTGAAGAGAAGGCCGATACCATTCCTTTGATGAATCCCATACGGCAAAAAAACCATGGAGAGTTCAAAAAGAGAATAATATAAGTATCCATACGGAGAAAAGCGCACAATGAAGACGATGCAGGATGTCCGGAAGCGGCTGATCGAGGGGGAGGCCACTGTCTGGACGGCGATGGAGATGAAGGAACGGGTGCGAAAGGGAGATATTCCTACCGAAGATGAGGTGGATGTCGTAACCACCGGCACTTTTGGGATCATGTCCGGAACCACTGCTGTTCTTACGGTCCCTGTTGCAGAGCCCGGTGCATTTCTCCGGGCGGATGCAGTCACCCTAAATGGTGTCCCGACCTTCCCTGGACCCTGCCCGAATGAACGGCTGGGCACCGTTGACCTCATCGTCTATGGCACCGCTGCTGCATCCGAGACCTATGGAGGCGGCCACCTCTTCCGGGACATTGTGGACGGCAGAGAGGTCGAAGTGATGGCCCAGGCCGGAGAAATGACCTTTGAAACCGAAATATATATCGAGGATCTATCCGGTGCCCGCATTGTCACTACTCGCAGTTGTTTCCGCAATTATACTGCATTTGTGAACCGCGGGCCTGATCCCGTCCGCACCATCTTCTCGGTTTTTCCTTTCGAAGGCAACATGAGTGCAGCAACTGTCTCCGGATGTGGAGAGGTTAACCCGGTCGAAAACGATCCCTCCCTTACCCATATGCGGCCGGGCACACCGCTCCTTTTAAACGGTGCTTCAGGGATCGTGATTGGGGAAGGCACCCGAAGCACACCAGAACACCGCTGCATCGCCGCCTCCGCCGAGCTTAGTGCGATGGATCCTGAATATCTGGGCGGATTTGTGACAGCTCACGGCCCTGAATGCCTCACCTCGATTGCTGTCGCCCTACCCGTTCTCACCGCAGGGGACATCGCCTGTCTTTCAGTAACAGATGATCAGATCCCCCTCCCGGTAGCTGATATTTCCGATCGTCTCCCCTTCTCGGCCGCTACGTATGCGGATGTCTGGCAGGGAACCGACCGCATGGTGCAGGTGGACCCGCTCCGTTGTCTATTCTGCGGGACATGCTCTGCCGCTGAAGCCTGCCCGACGCGGGCGATCATGATGGGCGGCGGCATCATGCATTCCCGCTGTGTCTCCTGCGGGACGTGTGTACAGAGCTGCGTGAACGGGGTCTATACAATGGCGACAGGTGCTTTGCATCTAAAAGATGACAGCGGCGCAACTGCGCCCGTTGTGCTCCGGCAGTCGGATCGCTCACGGGCGGAGGCGCTCTGTGACTATCTGAAGGACCAGCTTATCAGGGGGGAGTTCCAGATATGAATGCCCTATTCTGTCGTATTCATCGTCAGTATCTCTTCCTTTCATCGATAGCTTCTGTAGCCATTATCTTTAATATGGAAACGATACCTACAGGAGTCTGGCAGATGTTCATCAGGAGTGTGGTTTACGGTGCATGAGGAGAGTGCCCTGCGGTATGCTGCCGCGGCTGGTGTGGATACTGTGGTTAGTCTGCCCTGCGACCGGACACAGGTGCTCTTTTCCCTGATTGAGGCGAGTTTTCGCAACATCACGGTGCTCCGGGAAGAGGATGGTGTCGGTCTCTGTGCCGGTCTCTTTCTCGCTGGCAACCGTCCGATGATGCATATCCAGAGTTCCGGCTTAGGCACGATGCTCAATGCGATCATGACCCTTTCCGTGCCCTACGAACTTCCGCTCCCGGTCCTTGCCTCGTGGCGGGGCATTCATCGCGAGAGAGTTGAGGTGCAGATGCCATTTAATATTCATCTCCCCGATCTGTTGGACGCGATGGACATCGTCTATACGGTGATCCATGAGGCGGGAGACCTTGACCGCATCGAAGGGGCGGTGGCCGATGCCTTTGAACATCACCGCCCGCATATCATTCTTGTCTCCCCGAAGGTCTGGGAGGGAATTGGAGGGACTGCCGGACATCCGCCCCCTCCGTTCCTCCCTCCCCGGAGTCGTGACATTAGCCTGACATACGAACGTACAATAACAGAGCCCGTCTGGAGACGGGTAGATGCCATTGGTGCGGTAACCCCCCTTCTCACCGATGAACTGGCGGTTGTGAACCTTGGAATACCGTCAACAGAACTCTATGCGGCCCGAGACCGGCCCGAGAACTTCTACATGATGGGAAGTTATACGCAGGCGACACCCATCGGGCTGGGACTGGCCCTCGGACAGGACAGGGATGTGGTCGTATTTGACGGGGATGGCAGCCTCCTTGGGACCGCAATTCTGCCGGTGGTGGGCGCAGAGGCACCGAAAAATCTCACCATAATTGCTC
The DNA here is from genome assembly GCF_026684035.1 of Methanogenium organophilum. Classification (NCBI taxonomy): domain Archaea; kingdom Methanobacteriati; phylum Methanobacteriota; class Methanomicrobia; order Methanomicrobiales; family Methanomicrobiaceae; genus Methanogenium; species Methanogenium organophilum. Next base: position 1,184,067 of record NZ_CP113361.1, on the reverse strand, counting down.
TCGACAACGGTTCGTTTGGCAGCACAGGTGACCAGCTGACCCATTCGTATGCGGTGGCTGATCTTGAACTGCTTGCCCGTGGGGCAGGCCTTGTACGGACCTGCAAGGCGCAGGACGAGGAGAGCATCCGCGTGGCATATCGGTCCCGAAAGCCCGGGCCGTTCTTTATCCATGCGGTAATCGCTCCAGGCAATGCACATGTACCATCCATCCCGCTGCGGGCACGCGACATCAGGGACCGCTTCATGGGAGCGGTCTGGTCTCCTGCGATGAAACAAACTCTGTTTGGTTAAAGCAAACACATTTTATTTTATCGCCCCAACGGTAGTGAGAACAACCATGCCAGAGATCTCACGTGTCCGCACTGTCAGTATCATCACTTTCCTCACAGCCATGCTTGCCGGTGCATTTTTTTTGGCACTGAGTCTTGGCCCGACGACGGTGCCGTTTTCAGAGTTCATCCCGGACGATCCACTGGGAATGCTTGGAACGCTCTTCTCAGGCGGTGACATCGCGGGCTTCTTCTCTGACCAGACGTCGTACCTCATCGTCTACTCTATCCGCCTGCCACGGGTGATTGCGGCGATTCTCGTCGGTGCAGGTCTTGCAGCCGCCGGTGCCGCGATGCAGGGGCTGTTCAGGAATTCAATGGCAGACCCCTATATCATCGGAACATCATCAGGAGGTGCCTTTGGTGCCGCCTTCACCATTGTCTTTATGGGTGGTCTCTTCCTACCAGTCTTTGCGTTCATTGGCGCTATCGGGTCCACCTTCCTTGTCTATGTCATTGCAACCCGCCATGGGCGTGCCTCGGTGGAGACGCTGCTTCTGACCGGTATTGCGATATCGATGTTCTTCTCATCCATTCTGTCGTTTTTGATGTATTCTGCGGGGAAGAGTCTGCACCAGATCGTTTTCTGGCTGATGGGCGGTCTGTGGAATGTTTCATGGAACGATGTCTGGCTTGGTCTTCTGATCCCCATCGGCGGGATTCTGCTGATTGCCCTTGCCCGTGACCTGAATATTCTCTCCCTGGGAGAAGAGGACGCGCTGCACCTTGGAGTTAATGTGGAACAGTTCAAGCGGGTCCTGCTCTTTCTCTCTTCGGCGATCACCGCCGTTGCAGTCTCCATCGCAGGGTCCATCGGGTTCATTGGTCTCATTACGCCTCATGTGATGCGACTCATCGTCGGCCCTGACCATCGGATACTCTTTCCGGCGTCAATGCTTGCAGGCGGACTCTTCCTTCTGATCGCAGACACCCTCACCCGGTCGTTTCTGGGGGAGATGCCGGTCGGTGTGATCACCTCCTTTGTCGGGGCACCATTCTTCATTATGCTCCTCAGGAGGAGGATGCGGGCATGATCGATGTGAACGATCTCCGTGCCGGGTATGGCGGTGAGGATATCATCCGTGAGATCTCGTTTGGGGCAGAAAAAGGGGAATTCATTGGGATAATCGGTCCGAACGGCTCGGGGAAGACGACACTTCTGAAGACAATAAGCCGGGTACTGAACACTTCCGGCGGTGTTGTGACCCTTGAGGGGCGGGCCATCAGCGACTTTGGACAGAAGGAACTTGCCCGCATTATGAGTGTCGTTCCCCAAGAGACGGCGATGAACTTCTCCTATACCGTAGTAGATATCGTTATGATGGGGCGGTTCCCCTATAAGGAACGGTTCACGAAGGAGGATGCGAATGATTACCGTATCGTGCGCGAGGCTATGGAGGTGACCAATGTCGCCCACCTCGCAGACCGTGCGGTGACCGATATCTCCGGGGGGGAACGGCAGCGGGTGATCATCGCCCGTGCACTTGCTCAGCAGCCGAAGGTGATCCTCCTCGATGAAGCAACGGCCCACCTCGATATCAACCATCAGGTGGAGATCCTCTCCATCATTCGTGATCTGGGTGAGAGTGTCACAAAGATTGGGGTATTCCATGACCTGAACCTTGCCGCCGAGTTCTGTGACCGGATCATCCTCATGGCAGGCGGCCGTGTACGGGCGATAGGCACCCCCGCTGAAGTACTCACGATGGAGCGTTTGCGCGATGAGTACGGCATCACAGCGATGGTGCAGACCAACCCTGTCACCGGGCGGCCGCTCATCATGCCCCTGAGTGAGGGTGTGCCTTCTGAACTGCAGGGTGTCCGCATCCACATCATCTCCGGTGGAGGGACTGGTGCGGGTCTGATGCACACGCTTGTAGCGGCAGGTTGTCACCTCTCAGCAGGTGTTCTCTCACCCATGGACTCAGATTATGCGGCAGCAGTACGTCTCGGGATTCCCTGTATCACGGTGCCGGCCTTTGCCCCTATCACGACTGCTGTCTCAGATGCCCTTGGATCCTACCTTGATGAGGCAGATGTCATCCTCCTTACCGCGATGCCGGTCGGGGTTGGCAACCTGCCGAATATCCATGCAGTCTCTGGGTCCCGGCGTTCCCGTCTGGTGATCTATGAGCCTCCGGGAGAAGCATTTGCCGACTGCACGCAGGAAGGAGACCTGTCTTTCCTTTCAGCGATCCGGGATGCCGGTTGTCCGGTTGTTTCTTCACGTCACGCCCTCTATAAAGCAATTAAAGCGCTTGTTAAATCCTGATACGCGGCGTAAAAAAGCAAAAAAATCATTGTTTTCCTATTTTCAAATTTGGACTGATATTTATTGAAATAAGAGAATTTAGACATAAATAAATATTATTTGATCAGATATGTTTGATTTATTATCGAGATGATTGTGTATGACTGTCAAGAAAGGTATCAGTTTCTCCCTTTTCATCATGGTGCTTCTCATCATGGTGCAGGGATGCAGCGCAGCAGATTACCTGACATTCCACGGCGATGCCCAGCGGACGGGCTACGTCGCGGATGCAGGCCCCCTCTCAGAGAATATCCGATGGTCGGTTTCTCCGGGCTGGATTGATTCCTCTCCGGTGGTGAAGGATGGGTATGTCTATATCGCCACCATTGCCGACTGGAACCACCCCGAAGCTGTTCCTGCAGTCTTCTGTTATGATACTGCAACAGGAGAAAAGGTATGGACGTATGAAGTTGGATCTGAGGCTGGCCTTACGATTGCAGATGATATGCTCATCGTTGGCGGTTCAGACGGGTATATCTATGCTCTCAACACCGCGGATGGCACTGTGGAGTGGTCAGTTCAGGCGGATGAAAACCCCGGATGGTTTGGTCTCTCCTCATCTCCGCTTTATTATGATGGTCTTCTCTATCAACTGACTCCATCTGACGGCGGTCTGCATGTCTATGACCCGGCAGACGGCAGTGAGGAATGGTCTGTGGCATTTGGTGCCTGGGACCTTGGGTGGACCAACGCGACCTACTTCACCGCTCCTGCAGCGAAAGATGGTGTGGTCTATTTCCCGTCCAATCTTTCAGAATTGTATGCGCATGACACAACAACCCGGTCTGAAATATGGAATGCGTCCCTTGATTCAACCATTGAATCAGTACCGGTTATCAGCACAAATTCACTCTTTGTCACAACTGCAACAACGCTCTATGAACTGTCCCTTGCAGATGGCAGCACCCTTGCAACCCGTGACATAACAGGAACAACCAGTACACCGGCACTGGACATCACCTCTGGTTTGCTCTATCTTGGAACGGATGACGCTGGTCTGATCTGTCTTGATATAGATGATATTGCTGCACCCCCGGTATGGGATGCGGGCATAGCAAAAATTGCTGTTTCACCTGTGGTAGCAGGGGATTATGTGTATGCAGGAACGAATGAAGAACAGTCCTCGCTCTATGCCTTCGATGCTGCAGACGGCACAGAAGTCTGGTCCTATACGCTTCCTACACCGGAAGGAGACAACTGGGCCTCGTTCTGGGGTTCCTCGCCTGCAGTTGCTGACGGGACTCTCTATATTGGCGCCGAGTACACGAACACGCTCTTTGCATTTGGTCCGGGTGCTGCCTGTGAAACCACCGTCATCCTCCACGAAGGAGTGCAGATAGCGCTGACTGACGGCACCCTCGTAAACGAAACAACTGGGGCAGGTGCCATTCATGCTGCATCAGAGGCCTGTGGGTTTACTATTGATACCTCTGCCGGGACATGGGGCTCTTCGTTAAATCTCCTCGGAGATATGGGGTATGACCCTGTTACCGGTTATTATTGGCAGCAGTTCGACAACGGTGTTGCCTCCGGCATTGGGCTTGATGCAGTCGCCCGTGACGGTGACACCTTCTCATTCTGGTACTCCGGGTGGGGCGACGTTCTTCCAGCTGAAACAACCGGTGTCCCCAACCTCGTGACCGTACACGTGACTGTGCCTGAAGATGATATTGGTGTCTTCACCATTGCAGATACTGAAGTTTCTCCGGGCAGTTCATTCCTTGCACGCCTGAACGTGACGAAGACATCTCCGGGATGGTATGTGATCGATGTCTCCGGTGTTGATGACGAAGGAAACAGTCTGTCAGGACTTGCCACTGTAGAATTAGAAGCAGCAACAGAAAAGACCGGTATTCCAGTGTATGTACAGGTACCCCTGAACACCCCTGCCGGTGAATATGAACTCTTTGCGGCGGTGTACACCTTCGACACATTCCCATATACTAAGCCGGTCACCTCTGAGGGAATCGTATGCACCGTGCTGTAGAAATCTGTATAGTCATCCTCGCCCTCCTCGTCTGTACGGCGGCGCCTGCTGCCGCGATCAGCGTCCTGAGTGTCACTCAGGATGGGGGGGGTCAACCGGTGACAGTTACGCTCGATATGGAAGGGACTGTCGCCTTTCAATATAACGGTGGCACACCAATCTTTGCCCATGGAACGACGGTGAAGTTTATTCCGCCGGCAGATGGAGTGGTCACCTTCTCCGCGACTGATCCAGTCACCGGAGAGATTTCCGCCCCACAGAGTATTACGATCACTGCGCCTACCCCCACACCCTCACCTGGCGGTGGAGGCGGCGGCGGGGACACCCCGTCAATCGTCTGGAAGTCCGTCATCCTGCCAACGGGAACATTCAATGTTATCGCTGACAACTCCGATGAAACCTATCCTGTTTCATGGCAAAGCGCCCTTGGGGTCCTGAAGAAAGCAGGCATCAGTTTCAAGGTAAGCGACAAGTGGGACGGCGGTCTCTTTGTTATTGAAGTGGACGGGACACCCAACAAAGACTTGGCCGGCTGGATGTACCAGGTGAATGGCATTTCGCCAGGAGTGACTGCTGATAACGAACCGGTTTCAACCGGTGACGAGGTGATCTGGTACTACAGCGAGTCGATGAGCCAGACACCCGAACAGTCACCGAAGTCATTTTATTACAAGGTGGAGACAAGCAGTGCCCCTGCTTCCGGTGGTTCATCCGCTGAAACCGGAGAAACCGAAACGGGCTCTGGTGTAACGGCAGATGCTGTCTCCTATCCGCTCTCTCTCCCGCCGGGATCTGACCTCAGTTTAAGTGAGGGTCGGATGTACCTGACGGTCAATGTCCCCATGGCAACGTCCGCCGGCGATGAGATCACATTTGACGGAAACACGATGCTCATCACCCGTGATGATGTTGTTTTAAAGCTCCGCTTTACTGATTTCACCGACAAGAGCGGGGTAATCTCAGGGGAGATCGCTGATGTCACCGTCGAGACCACACCGGTTACGGTGACCTGTGCAAACGGGGCAACTCCCGAAATTGGCCTCGTTGTCTCCCTCATGACGGTTCCGATGGACGCAGATATTGATGTGGTTGTGACCCCTCTCTCCGGTCTTTCGGATGTTCCGGCAGCAATGCTGAGTGCTTCAAACGCAGCACTTGATACTGAAGGCATGGCAGTCGACACCGCTGGCTGGATGATGGACGTTGATAAACGCGGCCTTGAAAATGGGGTGGATGTTGGCGATGTGACCATCCGCATCACGGCAGACCCGACATGCATAACACAGGCAGGCGGCCTCTCTGCCCTGCGGCTCGTGCATATCCTGGATGACGGAACCGCAGAGGTGTTGACCCTGCGCTCCGTGGGTACTACCGCTGACGGAAAGATGATCCTCGAGGCAGGTTCTGCTGAAGGACTCTCGTCATTCCTCTTTGTTTCCGTCACCGATGCACCTGTTGACCCCGGTACAGCATCCCCAACATCCGCGCCTGCTGAACAGACAGCGACTCCTGCACCAACCGAGTCAGGGACACCCCTTAGTGTCATCTGTGCAGCAGCAGCCGGTCTTCTTGGAGTAACCAGCATATACCGGAACAAAAAAAGATAATTGAAACAGGACTGGTTGAACAAAATGAACACAAAAACACATCTTTTTTTTTTAATTCTTCTCATTGTTCCGTGCTTTGTGGCAACGGCTGCGGCATATCCGCTCACAGCTGATAACAATGAAGTGGGTAGTGCACTGGCCTACCTTGCCTCCTGCCAGCAAGCAGACGGCGGGTTTGCTGAAGACGGAAAAGAGTCCACTCCGTCACTCTCCACCTGGGCAATCCTTGCGATTGTAGCGTCAGGCGGCGATCCGGACCAGTGGTCATCGGGTGGCGCTTCCGCCAGTGACTACCTGCACACCCTTGCAGAGGAGACGCTTGCCATCGACGGGACATCGGAGACCGCAAAACTGATCCTCACCGTTGTGGCCGCAGGGGACGACCCCCGCAACTTCGAGGGGCATGACTTTGTTGCATTCCTGCAGAAGAAGCAGCGGGAAGACGGTCGCTATGGAGAGCATATCTACACCACAAACTGGGCCATCATGGCCCTCTCCGCTGCGGGTGAGGACACCTCGAAAGGGGTTGCCTGGCTCAAAACCCAGCAGAACGAAGACGGTGGCTTTGGCTGGGCGGTAGGCGCAGAGAGCGACTGTGATGATACCGCCTCTGCCATCGAGGCACTCATCGCTGGCGATACCCCGCAGAATGACCCGGTCATTCGCGATGCCATCGCCTTTCTGAAGGCACAGCAGCAGGCGGACGGCGGGTTCAACTACGGCGGCTCGAGTGCGACGAACTCTGCCTCTGACTCCTGGGTTATCCAAGCGCTTGTGGCCGCAGGCGAGGACCCTCTCACCTGGACAACTGCGACCGGGAACACCCCGGTCTCCCACCTCCTTTCCTTCCAGACGGAAGAGGGATATTTCAAGTGGACATCGGTACTCGCCGATGTGCCGTGCAAGATGACCGCAACCGCTATCCCTGCCCTGACCGGCCGGTCCTACCCGATCATTCCGGACCAGAATGCCGTCCCGGTCCCACAACCCACACCGTTATCAACACCGGTTGTGACGGCGACACAAGCGACAGCATCGGCAACGACGGCGGTTCCCGATGCAGACGGCCGGACAGTCACCGATGACTTTGGAAAGGAGGTCTACATCCCGGCACCGCCCCAGCGGATCGTCTCACTGGCGCCGGCCAACACCGAGATCCTCTATGCACTGGGTCTTGGTGACAAGGTGGTCGGGGTGACCGATTACTGCAACTACCCTGAAGAGGCGCTCGCTGCCGAGAAGGTCGGCGGCTACAGTTCGGTAAACATCGAGAAGGTGCTACAGGCAAAACCCGATCTCGTGGTGGCGGCCTTTGGCAATACGGCTGAGGTGATCGAGCACTTGGACAATCTGGGCCTCACCGTCATCTCCCTCAACCCCGCTTCCATCGGCGATGTGCAGGACAATATCCGGCTCGTCGGTGAAGCGACCTGGGCAGATGACGAGGCTGCAGTCGTGGTCAGCGAGATGCAGGCTTGTATTGACGCTGTGGAAACGGCAGTTGCCTCTGCAGACACGACGCCCTCTGTCGTCCATATGGTCTGGAACGATCCGATCTGGGTCAGCGGCACTGGATCATTCCAGGACGAGATGTTTGAGATGGCGGGTGGCACCAATGCCTTCCCCACTGTTCAGGGGTGGGAGATCGTGAGCATGGAGGAGTTTATTGTCACCGATCCGGACGTTATCATCGCGAACTCCGGTGCCGGTATGGGTGGTGAACAGTATGACATCCTCTACCGCTATGTCCTCGATGAACCACGATTCCAGGGTCTCTCTGCAGTCAAAGAGGGCCGGGTCTACCTGGTAGATTCTGATATTATTGACCGTGGCGGTCCGCGTATTGTGGAGGCGCTTGAGATCGTGGCACACGATATCCACCCGGAGTGTTTCCCGGAGGAGAGTCAGACTCAACCGGTGGCAACACAGAGCCCCGCCCCGTTCATTGGTGCGGTGGCCGCTTTTGCGGCAGCAGGATACTGTCTCAGGAGGCAGGGAGAGTGATCGGACGGTTTCCGACCCTTATTTCTCTCCTCATTTTCTCTCTCCTGCTTTCATTCCCAACCGCAGCGGCGGAAGAATGGGTTTGTGTCAGTTCTGAACAGCCGGGTTTTCACATCCAGGATGTGGCCGTCTCCGGTGACGGAGCCTTTCGTGCCATAACTGGTGATGGTGGTGTCATCCTCCTGACACCGGCAGGGAGGGAGCTGTGGCGTAGTCCGGACGGGAGATACCGTTCTGTTGCCCTCTCCGGTGATGGGGATATCCTGGTGGCGGGCGGCGATGGTTTGCTTGTTCGGCACAAAAACGGCACCGTCCTCGCAACCGTGCCGTCCAGATATTTTGTCAATGGAGTTGCGGTGAATGCTGACGGCAGCCGGATTGCAGCTGTGTTTGAGGACGAGACGCTCCGTCTTTATAATGCCACAGGGGTCTTGCTGGAGACCACTGACACAGGGGACGATCTCGTATCGGTGGCCATCAGCCCGGAGGGGACGTATATCGCAGGCGGTACCGATACCGGGAATGTGGTGTTCTACTCGGATACCGGGGAGGAACGCTGGACCTATCGTCTCTCCAGCCAGCCGGTTACATCGCTTGCGATGGCAGAAGGTGGCCGGACCATTGCCGCGGTATCCGAAGACGGTGCGGCGATACTTCTCTCCCGGGCAGGCAGCCTTCTCTGGACAGGGACTGCGCCGCATTCGGGAGGTGTTGCAGTCACGGCAGACGGTGCCATTGGTGCTATTGCGGACATGCAGGACATCCGGTTTATGGACCGGGACGGCACCCATGTCGGCAGAATTGAGGAGGCAGTTACCCCGATTTCCTTTGCAATGGATGACGCAGGTACTTATGTGATGAGCACGGATGGCACCCGTATCTATTGTTTTGAAAGAGGATGTGCCGGTGCACCGGACGTATCTGCGTGCCCTGATGTTATCCAGACCTCTTCTTCTCCGGAAGTGCCCACGGGGACAGTGGTAGAGGGCACACCTGCCGGCGGGATTCCTACACCCACCCGGTCCCCTGCCCCTCTCCTGGCAACGGTGGGCGGCCTGCTCTTTGGGGGAGGGTGTTCGGCAGCAGGCAGATGGCGCAAGAAATAACCCTCATTTCTTCAGGATCATCCATCTTTTTTACAGCAATCATTTTCTGCAGCACATTCATGGATATGCACAGATGAGGGAGCGAAGAGATGTCCCCATCCGGACATGGCGATATGTAAATAGGAAAAAAGGCTATTCCCGGCTGCGGATCAGGGACTCAAAGGCCGCTCGGTAGGAATCCGGGCTGGGTTTGATGATGGCTACCGGAATATCGACAATCCGCTCCACCAAGGTGGTGAGTATCGGGGCACAGATGATGCCGATTGCACCGTCTTTTTCGGCACGCACCGCTGCGATGATCACCTCTTCCATTGTATTTGCGCTATACCCGTGGATTCGGTAGGTTGTATCGTTTACCGTATACTTCACCGACTGCAGTTCATCCAGAAGAAATTTTGCCGCGATGATGGCGACAAAATCTTTCTCTTTTGGGTCAAAAGCATCGGCGATTGCCTTTACGAGGGAAAAGCGGGGGTCACGGTTGCCGGAGGTGATCTTATAGAGAGCTGCAGGGGAGATGCCCACCTCTCCTGCCAGTTCCTTTATGCTCATGCCCCGCCGGTCAAGCTCTTCTTCCAGTGCCGTTCTGAAATCTGTCTCAAATACACGGGCTGAAAACATTGTACTGATGAATGGGAACAACAGTGACTTAAGGGTATGTGAGCCCGATACCAAAGCAGTGTTTTGCCGCCAGCGGGAGCTACCTACTCTTCGCAATATGAGAAGATGGCTGTCACAGGAGCCTGAACAGAATGGCGGGTCGCGTTCTCGCCTGTCAATGATAATCTGTGGGGAGGTTGGTTGACAGGTTGTCAGGCAGGCATGGGATTCTCTCCCGGTGACTGACGACTTATATATGGGCACGGACTAGTATCTCTCATGCAGGATCCGGAACCATTTCTTGTCGGCGGCGAGTGGCGGACCAGCCCGGCCGTCCTTGATGTCGCTGAACCGTATCTCGGTTCTACGGTTGCGTCTGTCTGCATTGCAGGACGGGAGGACTGCAATGACGCCCTGAATGCAGCTGAAGCGGGATACAAACAGATGCGGGATCTTCCCGCATACCGGCGTTCAGAGTGCCTGACCGCGATGGCAGGCTTCCTGGAGGAGCATGCAGAGGCAGCAACAGAACTCATCGTCTCAGAGGCGGGCAAACCCTGGCGGGCGGCAGAAAGCGAGGTAATGCGCTCTTCAGACACCCTTCGTGTCTGTGCAGAAGAGGCCCGCCGGATCGATGGTGAGATATTGCCGCTGGACTGGACAGAAGGCGGGGATGGGCGAACAGGGTACCTCTACCGGGTGCCGTTGGGGATCATTCTCGGGATCACTCCCTTTAACTTTCCGCTCAATCTCGCCTGCCACAAACTCGGGCCAGCGCTTGCCGCAGGCAACGCCTGTATCCTGAAACCGGCCTCTAAGACTCCGCTCACCTCTCTTTTCCTTGGTGAAGCAGCACTCGCAGCAGGCATCCCGCCGCAGGCTGTTTCTGTTCTTCCCTGCCTGCCGGAGACCGCAGAAGCGATGGTCCGTGACCCGCGGGTTGCGATGGTCTCGTTCACCGGGAGTCCTGAGGTAGGTTGGCATTTGCAGGCTGTAGCGCGGACACCCCGGGTGGCGCTTGAGCTGGGCGGCAATGCGGCGGTCATCGTACATGAGGATGCTGACCTCGCTTACGCCGCGGCCCGGATTGCGCACGGCGCCTTCTCATACAGCGGGCAGGCCTGCATCTCGGTCCAGCGGGTGCTTGTGCACCATACCGTCTATGAAGAGATGCGGCTCTTACTCTGTGAACGGGCGGCAAGCCTTGTGACCGGAGACCCGACGGCCCCGGAGACCGATGTGGGCCCGATGATCAGTGAGTTTGCAGCGATGGCCGCCGAGAAGAAGATTGCAGAGGCGGTCGCAGCAGGAGCGGTCTGCTGTACCGGTGGCAGTCGCGAGGGGGCCGTCCTGCAACCAACGGTGCTCGAAAACACCACCCCCGGAATGGATGTGAATGCCACTGAACTATTTGCCCCCGGCATCACTCTCATACCGTATGATACGTGGGAAGAAGCGATCGCCCTCGCGGCAGATACTCCCTACGGTCTGCAGGCAGGCATCTTCACAAACGATATCGTCCGCATTCAAAAGGCAGTCCGTGGTATTCCGGTGGGGGGACTCATCGTGAATGACATTCCGACTTTCAGGATGGATCATATGCCCTACGGCGGGACAAAACACTCTGGAATTGGGCGGGAAGGACCGCGGTCCGCCATACGTGAGATGACCGAGGAGCGTCTGGTCGTCGTCAACGGACAGGGTGGGCGATGAAGGCCATGAGCCATACTTCCCCCCTTTTTTCTCCAGAGCTTTTTTCCTTCCGGCATCGCTATACTACATCATATGCTCAGCAGGTATAGGGGATGCATGCTGGGTGCCGCCATTGGTGATGCACTCGGAATGCCGCAGGAGACGCTCGCTCCTTCTCTCTCACGTCTGAGAGGGGGATACGGAAAACCGCTGCGCCGCCACCCAAACGAGGGCCTCGGGCCGGGACAGTTTACCGATGATACCCAGATTATGTTGTGTGCGGCCGAACTATTGGCGGAAGAAGAGTTCAGTCCAATGGAATACGGCAGCAGAATGGCAGGTCTGCATGCACGAAGACAACTACGGTTTCCAGACGGTACGGTAGCAACCGCCTGTGCACGCATCACCGCGGGTCTGCCAGATTCCGGGCGAAATTCGACAACCAGCGGGTGTATGGCACTTGCGGTCCCGTTTGCCCTTGCGTACCGCAATGGAGATGAGATGTGCGACAATCTCCGGTCCGCCTGTGAGGTCACTCATATCCATCCTGCTGCCTATGGCGCCACTATCTCCTACGCCCTTTTTCTGCGGGCAGTGATGCACCGGCACCCCCACCCATTCCGCGTGGCAGAGGAAATCGCTGGAGAATACGACATCCAGCTTCAGAGATGCATCAAGAATGCTCTTGCTCTGGAAAAAGAGGGTCTTTCTCTTGAGTCAGCACTGATATCTGTGGGCAATGATGTTGCTGTCTTCCACACGTATCCACTGGCACTTTTCCTGATTTCCCGATTTGGACAGGATGAGGCGCTTCTTTCTGTCGCAGCTCATGTTGGCGGCAACACCGACACCATCGGGTTTATCTGCGGGTCATGGCTTGGTGCCTCTGAAGGTACGGCTGCATTCAGTAGTGATCTGGTGGTGCAGCTGGAGGATCAGGCCCGTATTCAGGAGACTGCAGAGCAGTTATTTGACGTTGTTTCGGGAAAGGATTAATTCCTGAAAAAAAAGATACACCCTTTATGCAAATTGCGATCATCGGAGCCTCCGGTTTTACCGGTGGAGAACTCATCCGTCTTCTTGCCGGGCATTCCGAAGGAGAGGTGGTCTGTGCAACTTCCCGAAAGCTTGCGGGAACAGCCGTTGCTGCGACCCACCCATACCTCAGGGGATTCACCGATCTTGAATATACCAATCCGGATTTAGAGGATATCGATGTAGATATTGCTTTTCTTGCCGTTCCGCACACGGCCGCGATGCAGTATGCCGGCGCCCTTATGGAACATGGTATCCGTACGATTGACCTCTCTGCTGACTACCGGCTTCCGAAGGATATTTATGAAACGGTATATGGCGTTGAGCACACAGATTATCACGTGGTTCCCTACGGTTTGCCCGAACTTCACAGAAATGAGATCCCGGGCGCCCTCTTTGTGGCAAACCCGGGTTGTTTCCCGACCGGTGCGACTCTTGCCGCTGCTCCGCTTGCAAAACGGGCACATACCATTATCTATGACTCCAAGACAGGCGTTTCCGGTGCCGGTGTCTCGCCCTCCGTCACCAATATGTATACCAGTGTAGGCGACAACCTCACTGCGTATAAAATGACTGCTCATCGTCATGTGGCAGAAATGCGCCAGGAAATGGCATTTTTAGGTTCAAATGCCTCCGTGCATTTCACTCCGCATCTTCTGCCGGTGAATCGTGGCATCCTGACGACGGCCCATATCCTTCTTGATGACCCCATCACGCAAGAGGAGGCAGAGGCGCTCTATGCGGATTATTACGCCCGTGAGTACTTTGTACGCCTTCAGAAACCGTCTCTTGCCGGTGTTCGGGGTAGTAACTTCTGTGATGTGGCAGTTGAAGTAGAGGAGGGCGGCACTCGGGTGGTTGCAGTCTCTGCAATTGACAACCTTGTGAAAGGTGCCTCGGGGCAGGCGATCCAGAATATGAACCTGATGTGCGGGTGTGCTGAACCCGACGGCCTGATGGTCGTTCCGCTTCAGCCCTGAGCTACAACAGCGGTGAACAAACGATGAAAGTAAAAGATGTAATGACACCGCGGCCGATAACGGTCGCGCCCGACACCCCCGTGAGCCAGGTCTCTCTCCTGATGAAGAAAAACCGTATCGGCGGGATACCTGTCGCAAAAGATGGTAAAGCGATTGGCATTGTAACCGAGACAGACATACTCTCGCTTCTGACAATGCCGGAAATAAATGACGACCTCTGGCTCCCATCGCCCTTTGAGGTTATCGAGATCCCTATTCGTGAATTGATGAACTGGGAAAAAACGAAGGAGGCACTCTCTGATGTTGGTAATATGCCAATCTCTGACGTGATGTCTGACGATATTATCTGTATTGCACCGGATGTGGACATTGAGGAAGCAGCTAATATTATGATGAAAGAAGGAATTGCACGTCTACCGGTTGTTGCCGATGGAGAACTGGTGGGTATCGTAACACGGGCTGACCTTGTACGGGGGCTCGGTTCACACTACGGAGACAAGGAGGAATAATGCAGAGCATCTGCCTTGTGGAAGGTGTCCGGGCTGCAGGTGTGCGGGAAGGCAAGTACGGGGTTGCCCTTATTGAGGCGTCCGGCACTGCCGCTGCGGTCTTTACCAAAAATCAGGTTTTCGCTGAGCCGGTCCGGCTGATGCGTGAGCGCATGGCAGGAGGGGCTCTGGACGGCATCGTCGTTAATGCCGGGAATGCCAATGTATTTACCGGTGTTCAGGGTTATGGGGACGCCTGCCGGATGGCAGAGGCGGCCGCCGCCGTTCTTGGGACCGTTCCGGAGCGCATCGGAGTTGCCTCAACGGGTGTTATCGGTCGGTATATGCCGATTGAGCTTGTCACCAGTCAGATCGCAGAGGCAGGCGGGATGCTCCGCAGTGAGGATACAGCTGAAACGGATGCTGCACGGGCCATCATGACAACCGATCTTGTCGAGAAGCATGCGGCGGTGGTACGGAACGGGTTTACGGTCGCAGGGATTACAAAGGGGAGTGGTATGATCGCCCCGAATATGGGGACCATGTTAGCCTTCATCTACACCGATGCAGAGGTGCCTGCACCGATCCTGCAGAAGGTCCTGCAGACAGCGGTTGTCCGGAGTTTCAATCGCGTGGTTGTTGACGGCGACACCTCAACGAATGACTGTGTCTTCTGCACGGCAACGGGGCGCCGCGGAACTCCGGATATGAACGAATTCCAGGAGGCACTTGAGGAGGTCTGTGTCTCCCTTGCCCGTCAGATCGCTGCGGATGGTGAGGGGGCGACCCGGCTCATTGAGGTGCGGGTGACTGGTGCTCCGACAGAAGAGGATGCGGCAAAAGTGGCCCGGACGGTTGTTGGGTCACCGCTTGTAAAGACCGCAGTTTATGGCAAAGATCCAAACTGGGGCAGAGTCATTGCTGCCGCCGGGCGTGCCGGGGTGGATTTTGATCCTGACCAGGCGACGGTTGCAGTTACAGACGGCACCCGCCGGGTGCTTCTTGCCAACAAGGGTGAAATCTGTGCAGATGATGTTATGCACCCGGAGGCACTTGTGGACGCCGCGTCCCTGATGGACGGGGCTGAGGTGATCTTTGAAGTGGCACTTGGAGCTGGCAGTGCTGCGGCGACCGCCTGGGGCTGTGATCTCACCGAACAGTATGTGGAAATAAACGGGAAGTATACGACATGAAACGCGAAGATGTGCTGATGGAGGCGATGCCCTACATCCAGCGGTTCCACGGAAAGACCATCGTCATCAAACTCGGAGGACATGCGATGGTGGATCAGAAGATCCTCGATACTGCCATTCAGGATGTTGTTTTGCTGCGGTATGTGGGTATAAACGTCGTCCTTGTCCACGGCGGCGGGCCGGAAATTACCGAAAAAATGGAAGCAATGGGAAAGAAACCAAAGTTTGTGGCTGGCCTGCGGATCACCGATAGCGAGACGATGGAGATTGCCCAGATGGTGCTTGTGGGAAAAATTAACGACAACATTGTCTCTGACATCGCAAAGTTTGGTGCTCTAGGGGTTGGCATCTCCGGAAATGATGGAAACCTCCTTATTGCCCACAAGGCGGGGACAAAGACAGTTATGGTGGATGAAACCTCACAGGAAGTCGATCTGGGGCTGGTTGGCGATATTGAGGAAGTCAATCCCCGGATACTCGAGGACTTGCTAGAAAAACACTACATTCCGGTGGTTGCGCCGGTTGCAATCGATCGGAAGGGGCATTCACTCAATGTCAATGCAGATACTGCGGCAGGGGAGATTGCAGTCGCCCTGAAGGCGGACAAGCTGATCAACCTCTCTGACATCGACGGTGTGATGAACGCAAACCGAACCCGAACCTATCAGCGCCTTACCCTGCAGGAGGCAGATGCGCTCATCAGTGACGGTACCATTGTTGGGGGTATGATTCCAAAACTGGAGTCCTGCCTGTATGCACTGAACCACGGTGTTCGCTCAGCCCATATCATCAACGGTAACCGCGAGCACAACCTGCTTTTGGAACTCTTCACAGATAATGGCGTAGGAACAATGATTCACCATATCTGAAGCAGGAAGATCCGCTTCGGCATTTATTTAACTTTGTATACCTGAGAATATTCTATGAATATGGGGAGCATTTGTCAGGATTCCCAAAGTGCACTGAAATTGACTGTCCTTGGCAGCCTGACAATTCTCTCATTTGTGGTGGTAACAGCAGGTCTCTCGGTAGGAGTCTCAATACTTCTGGCCCATCTCTTTTATATCCCGATTGTTCTGGAGGCTTACTGGTTTCACCGGAAGGTTCCTCTCTATGCGGTCTGTATCGGTGTCACGTATCTTCTCCTCGTGGTGGGATTTGGCAGTGCACCGTTGGTCATCTTCACCGCTGCCGGGCGTTCTGTGCTTTTTGTCGCAATAAGTGTGCTGACTGGATATCTTTCGGCACAGCTACACGATGAGGAACAACGGTTCACTCGCCTAGTCGGAAGTGTGAACGATCCCCTGCTCTGGATGAACGGGTCAGGAACCGTTGCCTATGTGAATGACGCCTATTGCACCCTTGCGGGAATCACATCTGAGGCGATCATCGGAACGTCGTATATTCCGATATTTTTTAGGAACAGCGCCAGTGAAATGGATGAATTTCTCTCTTCGCTCAGCGAGGAGCATCCGGCGGGGATGATTGAGTCGGTTACTGTCGGCAGTGACAGGTGTGATCATGTTGTGCAGTGGAATGTACGAACTCACTACACGGAAGATGGTAGAATCTCCGGTTCGATCACAATCGGCCGTGACATCACCTCCCTCCGGGAGGCAGAGTCGGGGCTCACCCGGAATGTGGAGACTCTGAAGGCCATCTTTACGAATGCACGGGAATGTCTTATTATTGGTCTCTGTGATAAAGACGGAATGCCGGGGCGAATTCTGGATGTGAACCGGTATGGGTGCACTATATTTGGTTATACCCATACCGAAATGCAGTCGTTTCAGGTAAAAGATCTCTTTCCTGATGTCCTTGGCTATATTTACGCTGCGATGGAAGCGGGTGATGTGGGTATCACCGACGGGCATATCGAGGTCAGGGCAAGGGGAAAGGACGGAGCCCGCTTCCCCGTAGAGGTAGCGGTCTCCTCTTATGAAATGCACAATGAGAGGTTCTTTGTGCTTGCAATGCGTGATATCACCGCATGGGTGAGCGCCCAGAAGACACTGGAGGAGAGCGAGCGGCGGTTCCGTGATTTCGCTGATTTTCTCCCTCTCCCGGCGTTTGAATTGGAATCCAAAGGGAAAATTCTTTTCCGAAACAAGACTGCGAAGACATTCTTTGGGTATGATGAGGCTGACTGGCTGGAGGGGCTCATCATTTACTCCCTCATATCCACTGGTGAGCAACCAGAACTGCGGGAGATGTTCCAGATATGTCTGGTAAAAGATACGATCATCAGCAATGAGTTTACCGCCCTCCGCAAGGACGGCTCTACATTCCCTGCGATGATCTACTGCTGCCGGATGATGGAGGATGGTGTTGTCACCGGGCTGCGGATGCTCGTTGCAGACCTTACGGATCAGCGGGGCATGGAATTAGCACTGAATCGATCTGAAACGATGTATCGTACTGTATTTGAGAATACAGGCACCAGTATGTTCCTCTTAAATGCAGACGGTACCATCGTGAATACCAACCGTACCGGGGCTGAACTGGTGGGATATCCTCTGGGGGCACTTCTCAGTGGGGAACATACCTTTGCAGACATGCTGGTAGAAGAAGACCAGATCGGATTCCGTGAGAATGCTGTCCAGATGTTTGCAGGGACCATCCCTCCCCGCACGCTTCCATCTGTCGGACTGTTGGACGCCGGAGGGATGCGACACGATACCCGCATTACGCTTTCCTTTATCCCAGACAGTTATCAGCTGGCGGTTTCTCTGACCGATGAGACCGGAAAAAACCAGTCTGAACGGCTTATTAGTGTTGCAAATGGGATTATTCAGCTCATTATCTATGAAAATGATACCGATCATCTGCTTTCTGCCGCCTGCACAGAGTTTGGCCGGCTTGACCAGTATTATGTCGTTTCCCTTTCCCTCTGCAGAAATGGAGAACTAATACCGTCTGGTATCTCTTCACCCTCATTCCAAGAGACGAATGTATCCTTTATCAGCACCTCTTCGGCACCGAAAGAGGCTGTTGCGACGAAAATGGTGAGTTATTCCCCGTGGGTAACAGGAAAAGAAGAGGGGAATGCGGCAGAAGAGATCGATGTCTTCGTACTCCCGATGATCGCAAGCGATCAGGTGGAGGGGGTGCTCTCAGTTTTCATCCAATCTTCTGCAACGGTGACAGAACAGGAGCTGACCACCCTGCAGGCACTCGCGAATGATATTGCCTATGGTATCTGGTCACGACGCATCGAGGAGGAAAAAGTGGAGGCGCTTTCACAGATCGAGCGGAACATGGAGGAACTCTCTATTCTCAATGACCACATCAGAAATCCCCTGCAGGTCATCCTTGGATTGGCGGAGATTGGGGAAGAAAGATATTATGAAGCTATGTCAGAGCAGGTGAATGAGATTGACGGCATCGTCCGCCGTCTGGATCAGCGCTGTCTGGAATCAGAAAAAATACGGGATTTCCTGCAGAAACACTATCATTTTAATATAAAGAGCAATTGATGTGTGGGTTTCCCGGTGGGGTCAGGGGAGGTTCCCTTCTCCGGAATATTCCCGCTGCCGCTCTTCATTCATTGCAATAAGGATCTCAAAGATCTTGCGCACCTCAACCGGGTCAATATTGCTGGTGACGGCATACCTGAAGGCCCGGTCAAGTACGCGGGTGCGCTGTTCTTGGTCGTGTACCGGTATTCCGTTCTGGTGTTTCTCCCCTGCCACCGTTGCTGCAAGACACTGGCGTTCTGCAATGAGGTCGATTATTTTTCTGTCGATTTGGTAGATCTCTTCGCGAACAGTTTCGAGAGTCATAGTATCATCTCTTCTGCCCGGATCGTAAAAAAGCATCCCTTATATTTTGTCTGTGTATGACAGGTACGACGTATTGAATAAGAAAGAGGGTAAAAATAGTACCATTCATGATCACCGATAAAATTGACCGCGAGGAACGCAAAGACCTGACAGTCGGGTGTCTTGCGCTGGCCCTCGCCTTCACCCTCGTCTTCATCCGCGGCGGCTGGGATTCGTGGACCGATCTCGTCGTCATCTTCATCATCTCCATAATCACCGTGGGCGCTGCCTTCATTCTCCACGAGATGGCACACAAGTTCATGGCGATGCGCTTCGGCTATTATGCGGCATTCCGCAAGGACAACGGGATGCTCCTGATGGGAGTAGCCCTTGCCGCCCTCGTCGGTATCGTATTTGCCGCCCCCGGGGCGACAGTTATCTATGCCCAGCCCGGCCGCGAGATGACGTCACGGGAGAACGGCATAATCTCTATTGCCGGCCCCGCCGTGAACCTTGTACTGGGAGTCGTATTCTTCGGAATTCTCATCGCCGGATTTGCCGTGCAGTCAATTCCTGTCATTCTCCTCGGAACGATGGGTATCTCGGTAAACGGAATGATTGCATTCTTCAACCTGCTCCCCATCAGCGTGCTTGACGGGAAGAAGGTGCTCGCCTGGAACCCGGTGTTCTTCGTGGTGGCCATTGTGCTCGCCCTTGGAATGATCCTCTTTGCCACGAACTACGGCGGCGTGATGGATATGGTCATCGCCGCGATATTCGGCTGGTAATCCCCATCCTCTTTTTCTTCGATTCATTTCCGCTTCTCACGGAATTGCAGGAGTATAGAGAATATAGTCTGTATATACATCAATATGGTCAGAAATATATGATTGCTAAAAATAATAGTTATATGTCCGGATTGGAGCCGGATGACAGAGGTGCACGGAATCGTGGAACAGTTCTCACCGCATGGTCTTCCCCCTGGGTCAGCAGATATCAACAGCAACCCCACGTTCACCGATAGGGAGCTCGCCCCCCTGCTCTGGTTCACCCTTGAGAGTGCGGTCGATGAGGTCTACTGGCTGAACGTTAGCGGTACTATCCGGTTTGTAAATAAAAGGGCTGCCCGCAGTCTTGGGTGGCCGCGGGATGAACTGAACGGCATGCATATTTCCGATATCCAGGAGGAGATGCCGCCGGAAAAGGCGCTGCCGCTGAACCGGAGCCTAGTGAATACCGAAGGCGAGGAAGTCTTCGAGGCGGTGCACCGCCGCCGCAACGGGAGCAGGTACCCGGTCTCGGTCCACCGGCGGGTATTCCCCGGCACAGGTGATCTGCAGTACCTCCTCTTCTGTCGTGATACCACGCACCGGCACGAGTTTGTCTGGCGGATAAAGGAGGCCGCGGCTGAGAAGACGATGATTCTCAACGCCATTCACGAGAATCTGGTCTTGTATGATCGGGACTTCCATATTCTCTGGTGCAATGATGACCCCGCTGAATGGTTCGGCCTCTCCCCCGATGCCCTTCCGGGCCGTATCTGTTACGAAATCTTGTACAACCGGACAACGCCCTGCGAAGGCTGTACGGTCCGTCAGGTGATAGAGGGAGGTGTCCCCATAACCGAGGAGAAGCGGCTCGGGAACGGACGGTTCGTGAAGACGTCTGTCTACCCGGTGCATGATGCAGGGGGGGAGGTGATAGGCGCGGTAGAGTCGTGTCTCAATATATCAAAACGCAAATCCGCTGAACAACGCTATATGGAGCTGTTTTCGACGATGCAAAATGGATTTGTCGTCTTTGCCTTGGAGGAGCGGAACGGGACGGACGACCTGGTGTTTCTTGAAGCAAACCCGGCATATGAGGCACTGAGCGGGTTGCTGGTACACGAACTTATCGGGAATTCATGCCGGACGCTCTTCCCGGAGGGGAGGGATGCGATCATCAGCCGGTACGCAGCGGTGGCCCGGACGGGGGCACCGGCGGTCTTTGAGGACTATAACCCGATCTTCCGGCGTCACTTCCGGATACAGGCATACGCTCCAAAGAGGGGCCAGGTGGCAGCACTCTATACCGATATTACGGAGGTCGTGAACCTGAATGAGCAGAAGAAGCAGTCGCTCATACAGATTGAACGGAACTTTGAACAACTCGCTATCCTGAACGATGAGATCCGCAATCCCCTGCAGGTGATCATCGGCCTCTCGATTCTCTCGCCCGCAGAAGAGAGCGAGAAAATTCTGGAGCAGGCCTCGACTATTAACCGTCTCGTCAATACCCTCGACCAGCGCTGGCTGGAGTCGGAGAAGATCCGCGACTTCCTGCGCAAACACTACGACTACACCTGAGCAGATGTGCAGTGCGGGTGACCGTTGCAATCGTCATACATAAATAGCGCCGTTCAGAATTATCAACCGGCGATACCAATGAAAGTAGTGGCATTCAATGCAAGTCCGCGCAAGGAAGGCAATACCATGCGCCTGCTGCGGATAGTCTGTGACACTCTTGAAGAAGAGGGGATTGAAACTGAGATCGTGCATATCGGCGGGAAGAAGGTGAACGGATGTATCGCCTGCATGAAGTGTGCCGAGACACTGGACCGCAGGTGTGCGATTACCGGTGATCCGGTGAACGAATGGATGGAGAAGATGTATGCGGCAGACGGCATCATCATCGGCAGCCCGACGTATTTTGCCGATCTCACAACGGAGGCAAAGGCGCTCATCGACCGTGCAGGGTTTGTCGGCCTTGCAAACGGCGGCCTCCTGCGGCGGAAGGTCGGTGCTGCGGTGGTGGCGGTCCGCCGTGCGGGAGCTATTCATGTGTATGATTCCATCAATCATCTCTTCGGCATTTCGGAAATGGTCACCGTCGGTTCAACCTACTGGAACCTGGGGATGGGTCTTGAACCGGGAGATGTGGAGTCTGATCAGGAAGGGCGCCAGACGATGATCGATCTCGGGAAGAACATGGCCTGGGTGTTGAAGAAACTGAATGCATAGGGCGTATCTGCCTGTTTCTCTTATTTGGATAATCCGCCTCCAAGGGCGGGATAGCGGCTGTGAACGGATTTCCTCGTATCCGGCAGGTATACGGCGGTCACCTGATTCTGGCTCCAGGGTGGAAGGGGACAGCGGTATGGGTATTTGTCCTACCTGCACCGGACGGTGCCTCTGGTGTTCCGGGGCCCGTCACGGTTTCAGGAGAAAAAATCAGGGGGAGGTGTTGGTGGTAGTGCACGGCGCCCGCTTTTCGATGGCGAGGACAACCATGAGTGTCACTGCCGAAACGGGGAGCGCGATCACGATAGGGTTCACCACGCCCCAGGGCATCGGCAGTACGGACGGAACCCCGAAGAGCGCGTCGGAGATGCCGAGGACAGCCGATTCCTTTGCGTGAACGAAGGCGGTCCAGAGGAACCAGGCGAGCGCACCTGTCGTGATGCTCACTTTTGCGGCCATTACCGAGGGATTTTTCGCGTAGAGGGCGTGGGCGAATGCGGGAATAAACGCCGCCGCACACAGCCCCATGAATATGACTGTCGCCCGTGCGATGATGTTTGCGGGAAGGGCGTAGGCGACGACCGTGCTTACCACGATCATCACGAGCGTCCCTATCTGTATCGCCGTCATGGACGGTTTTCCGTTCTTCACGAGCGGGTTCAGGTCGTATCCGATGGTCGTTCCCATCGTATGGAAGAGGGAGGAGAGGGTCGACATCGCCGCTGCGAGGAGGGCGAGCATGAAGATGATGATGAAGAGATCGGGCATAGCGGAGTTGATGTAGAACGGTATCACGCTGTCCACATTGCCACCTGCCGCATCGACCGCAAGCGTCCCGCCGTTCTGCATGAACCAAACGTTCGTGAGTGGCCCGACCGTGAATGCGACGCCGGTCATCATCAGGACGAACGGCCCGCCGACCATCACCGCCCGGTGAATGGAGCGGTCGTCTTTCACCGTCATGAAACGGACGGCGAGCTGTGGTTGTGCGAGCACGCCGATACCCACGCCGAGGACCATCGTCGTGATCATCGTCAGCCATATCGGGGAGAGAAACGTTGGCATTGATGCCCATCCGGTCATCCCTGCCGCCGCAAGACTCTCCGGTACGAGCGGAGCAAGGGAGTCGAGGGCGCTGTTCGCCGCTCCGATGCCGCCCAGGTAGACATAGGTCAGGACGAGAAGCACGGTCATGCCGACGAACATGATAGCACCCTGCAGGGCATCCGTGTACATGACGGCGATGAGCCCGCCGAGCACCACGTACAGTGCCACCACCGCGGCAAAGGCGAGGAGGGCGGTGTCATACGGGATGGAGAGCGTCGTCTCGATGAACCGTGCGCCCCCGATGAGAATCGCGGCGGTGTATATCGGCATGCTCACGATGATGATTACGGCCGAAATCTTCCGGATGAACGGTGAATCATAGCATTTCCCGAGGAGGTCCGGATACGTGAGGGCGCCTGTCGCATGCCCGAGCATCCGTGTCCGTTTCCCGAAGAGTACGAAGGCGACGAGAACGCCCACCCCGATGCAGAGCACGGTCAGCCAGACGAGGCCCATGCCGAGCTGGGCCGATATGCCGCCGAACCCCACGATGGCGGAAGTACTGATGAAAGTCGCGCCATAGGAGAGTGCGAGGACGACGGGGTTAATTCGTCTCCCGGCGACGAGGAAATCATCGCTCCCTTTTGTCTGCCGGTATCCGATGTAACCGAGGAGAATCACGACTCCGAGGTAGACGAGGGTGATTGCAGAAAAGGTCAGTGTGTCAACTGCCATCGTGCTCCCCTTCCGCCCCTTTCTTCCAGTTTATCATGCCGTACGCTATACATGCCGCCGTCAGGATGAATGACAGCAGGTATCCTGCCCATATACCGGGATCGGTAATACCAAACATAAGAGAAACCTCACGGTATTGAGAATTATAACCGAAACAATACACGGGCTGCCGGATTTATTGTGTATCCGGAGCCCTATCTAAAGTGAAAGAGGTTAAAAAAACCAAAGAAAACGAGAGCACCGGAGGTAGCGGATATGGACCACCTGCCGTCTCCTGCACGTCTCTCTTTGGTCATAATCAAAATACCGCTTCTGTCTTGGTCGTGAAGATATTTAATGGTGATCTGTGATTCTTCCTGACCCACCCGCCACATTGGATTCATACATATTATACTCACGGAAAACCCACCAATATCGCATGGACATTCCCCCGTTTGCCCTTGAACGCTATTTTGGAAAGTACGAGTTCTCCGCCCCCCATATGCTCTCTGCCGCGGACTGCGAGACATGGACACCTGGTGAGATATTTGCGATGGAGGAGGGCTCGCTTGATGCCTTCTGTTCCATGCGGCTCATGTATACCGAGTCACAGGGTGACCCGGCATTGCGGGAGGAGATTGCAGCCATTACGGGTGGTAGTATTGGTGCAGAGGACTGTATCGTCTTTGCCGGTGCAGAAGAAGGCATCTTCATCACAATGCATGCTCTCCTTGGACCCGGCGATCACGCGGTGGTGCTCTTCCCCGCCTACCAGTCGCTCTTTGAAGTGGCCCGCCATGTGGGAGCCGATGTCTCCTTCTGGCAGATGCACGAGGAGGACGGGTGGCGGCCGCGAATGGATGAGCTGCGTGCTCTTATCCGGCCGGAGACGAAGTGCATCATCGTGAACAGTCCGCACAACCCAACCGGCTTCCACTTCCCGGCAGCTGAGATGGCAGAGCTCATCGCGATTGCAGAGGAGCATGACTGCTGGCTCTTCTGTGATGAGGTATACCGCTTCGGGGAGTACGACCCCTCCGCCCGGTTGCCTGCCGTTGCATCCCGGTATGCAAAGGGCATCTCGGTTGGGGTGATGTCAAAGAGTTTCGGGCTTGCGGGCCTCCGGCTGGGCTGGGTGGCAACACAGGACACAGAACTCATTTCGCGTATCCTCGCGTGGAAGGACTATACCACCATCTGCACCAGTGCACCGGCGGAGTATCTCTCGGGGATTGCCCTTCGGCATGCGGATTCAATCATCGAACGGAACCGGACCATCCTGAATGAAAACCGTGCCCTGCTTGAAGACTTTTTCGACCGGCACGCCGACTTCTTCACCTGCCAGGCGCCCGTGGCAGGTCCGGTCTGCTTCCCCCGGTATCTGGGAGAGGAGGGGGCGGAGGCCTTCTGCGATACCCTCATCCGGGAGACGGGTGTTATCCTCCTCCCATCCACCGCCTTCGGCGCCGGGGACGCCCACATCCGGTTCGGCTTCGGGCGGCGGGATATGATGCCCGCCCTTGGGGCGCTGGAGGAGTATCTCACAGCGATGGAGCGGAACGGGGTCTGACACGTTTGTGCCTGTAGCCCAGAGAAAAGGCATAGCAGTATTGGATGAGAATAGCGGGATCACTGAGATACGGAAAAACCGGGAGAGAATGTCTTACAGAAAGGGGTGGGTGGGGCTCCCCCTCCCTCAGGGGAAGTGCATGCATCGCGGTCTGCCGCCTCTCTCCTCCTGCGCCCTCGTTCTTTTTTGAGTCTATGAAGACGATTCTCCGACAGGAGTCTCCTCCCGGTCCTTTGCATGCTTCTTCGCGAGGGTGTGTACGAACAACGCCGCCCAGGTGAAGGCAACACATCCCCCCACGATGTCTCCTGCCACACAACCCCACCAGGCGCCCACTTCTCCCCATCCAAAGGTGAGTGCGAAGAGGTATGCGAAGAATGCAATGAATACCAGATTGCGCAGGAGGGTGAGGATAAAGGATGCCGTCCCCTTTCCCAGTCCCTGGAAGAGCCCGTTGGACATCATCCCCATCGGGACGAACGGGTAGAAGAAGCACATCGTCCGGAGGAATGCCGTGATATCCGGCAGCAGACGGGCACTCTCGGGGGAATAGGCAAAGAGGGTCGCAATCTGCGGGGCAAAGACCCAGGTGAGAATGCTGATCCCGATGGAGATGAGCGTCCCTATCCATATCGAATAGAGATGTACTGTTTTGAGCTCTGCGTAGCGTCTTGCTCCAAAGAGCGCCCCGGCGACCGAGATCACGGCTGTATTTATCGCAATCATCGGGACGATGGCAAACATCACCACGCGCCACCCGCCGGTGTAGACGGCCACACCGTCGGTACCGGCAACTGTGACGAAGAGTCCGTTGAGGATGATCCCCAGGCCTGCCATCAGCATGAACTCACCGCTTGCGGGAATTGCAACCTTCAGGACGTCGGAGACGATGGCGGGTCTGTAGGAGAAGGCATCCCGATGAATGGAGACGTAGGTGTCGCGTTTCCCCAAAAACCACCAGAGGAGGACGACGGAGACGAGAGCGACCGATATAATGGTAGCAAGGGCGGCACCTGCCATACCCATATCGAGCCCGTAGATGAGAATCGGATCGAGGATAATGTTTACGACCGACGAGACGGCCATCGCGTGCATCGTCCGCTTCATATCGCCCTCTGCACGCAGAATTCCGTAGGCCATATTGGTAAAGATGAAGAAGACGGTCCCGGCAAAGACGATGTAAGCATAATCCAGGGCAAGCCCGATCGTCTCTCCGGCGCCAATGGCAATGAGGAGTGGCCGGAGGCAAACAATGAAGCATATCGTCATCACTATCGAGGCGGCAACCGCCAGATAGAGGCCATGCAATGCGGTGTTGTCAGCCCCGTTCTTATCTTTTGCACCGATACGGCGGGCAATCGCCGAGGTGGCGCCGGCACCGAGGCCGTTGGAGATGCCGATAAGGACCATGAAAACCGGTGTCACAAAGCCTATAGCAGCAAGGGCATCCGGCCCCAGTCCTGCGACCCATATCGCGTCGATGATGTTGTAGAGCGACATGAGCAGCATCGCGACGATCATCGGCCCCGAGAGTTTGATGATTGCCTGTTTTGGGTCGCCTGTCAGAATCGATACGCCTGAGGTCATGCCCGCTGTGCCGGGTTCCATAGATTCAGTTGAATGTGTCGGTGTTGTCTGTGTCATTTCCGGGAATATCTCTGTTTTTTGCTACTATGCTGCTTGTATATGCCATTGACCGGAGGAGAGGCAGGAGGTATGGTACTGCCTCTTGCGGGACATCGGTAGTGATCGTCCGGTCGAGCTCGTCGGATGCGGCGATGGCATCTTCTGCAAGCCGGATACCTGCTTCCGTCAGGGAAATGCAGTATCTCCTGCGGTTCGCCTCATCCGGGATGCGGGTCAGGTATCCTCCATCCTCGAGTTGCCGGATCGCCCGCGCCACTGCCGCCTTGTCGATCATCATACGCCTGCTGATCTCATCCTGTGTCGCACCGGGGTGTTTTGCAAGGTAGATGAGCGGACTCATCACGGCCACGGGGATGCCTGCCTGCGATGCCCACTCCCCGAGGATACGGTTTCTGCTCCGGTAGATGATCGAGATGAGTGCACCGGGAGGCAGGTCCGAGGGGAGAGGAACATCCATGGTACCACGTTGGTGTGGCAGCATATAATTGTTGACATGACAACTGTTGATCCGTCACCTCTCATTCGTCCTGCCCTCCTTCTTTCTCACATTGCGCCCGGGGGAGCGCAGCAACCCTCATCAGGGATGATGTGCCACTCTTCACGCATCAGGTGCACGATGACAGAAATCAGAATGCCCTCTGGAGAGGCAGAGAGAGACACCGCTGCTATTCGTGAGATTTTTGGTTATATTGCATCAATCCCCCGGTGTTCCGGGAACGAGGACGGCATTGCACGATTTCTCCGGGAACGGGTTGTGGATGCCGGATGCATGGTAAAAGAGGATGATGCAGGCAATCTCTTTCTCGGCCTCCCGGGTGCGGGAGGGGGTGAAGATGCCCCGCCTCTTGTGCTGCAGGCGCATATGGACATGGTCTGTGTGGCAGCGCAGGGCAGCGATCATGACTTCGCCCGGGAGGGCATCGACTGGTACGAGGAGGACGGCATCCTCCGGGCACGGGAGACGACGCTTGGGGCGGACAATGGCATCGGTCTTGCCATCGGGATCCGTCTTCTCGAAGAACCGGGGCCTGTCCACCCCCCCATCCAGCTCATTGCCACACGTGAGGAAGAGACGACGATGCATGGTGCAGCCGCTCTTGACCCGGCAAAAATTGCCGGGACAACCGTGATCAACATCGATGATGAGGAGGAAGGAGTCATCACCACCAGTTCGGCCGGGATGATGGCGGTTGCATTTACCTTCCCTGCCCACCGCATTCTGGTCCGGGGCGCTGTCAGCTGGCAGACCGTTGAGGTTGCTGGTGGCAGAGGAGGCCACTCAGGAATGGAGGCAGGGTCCGGGCGGGCCAATGCCCTTTCTCTTATAGGAACCTTGCTCACCGGCCTCATGGCAGAGACCGGATGTGCCGTCACCACCATCAGCGGCGGAGAACGGGATAATGCGATCCCCGGTCAGGCGCGGGCCTGTATCGGTCTTGACCCCGCAGTAGTGAAAAAGGCAGTCCGGTTTATCCGGGAAGAAGGGCGTGCCTGCCGGGAAACATACCGTGACACAGATCCTGACCTGCGGGTCAGGATCTTTCCGGCGACTCCGCAGGAGAATGTCATCTCCCCCGAGATCGCGGCGGGTGTAGTCTCCCTTCTCTCCGGCCTGCCCGCAGGGGTCTGTACGATGGATGTGGTTATCCCCGATCTCGTCGCTACCTCATGCAACCCGGCAACCATCCGGGAGGAGGCGGGGTTGCTGACCATCGGTCTTTCGGCCCGCAGCAACGATGATGCGACCCTCGCAGCGCTGGGTGAAACATTCCGGAGGCAGGGAAAGGAGGCAGGAGCGGCCGTTTCAATTCCTGGTGTTGCACCAGCCTGGCAGTACCGGGAAGTATCTCCTATCCGGGAGAGAGTGGCGGAGGCGTATAGCGATCTCTTCGGGAGTACAATGCACCTCCGTGGTCTGCATGCCGGTCTTGAGACCGCCTGGATTGCACAGAAGATACCGGAAGCAGACATAATCTCCCTTGGTCCGGATATCCGGGATGCCCACACTGTCAGGGAGTCTGCTTCCCTGCCTTCTGCCGGACGGGTCTGTCTGCTCCTCCGCGAAACCCTCAGGCGTTGCGTCGAGGTTCGCGAAGAAGAGTAGCTAAAACTGAGATTTGGTTGGTAGGTTGGTATGGTATGGCATAATAGATGGGAGGCGGTGGTAGGACCTGCCTGCAGAATCCATATCCCTTCGCCTGTACTGGGTGCGGGAAGATCGTGGTATTTAATGCACGTGCCTCCGAATATTTCCCTCTGCACGGCGCTCTCAGATCCTGTGTTGGATAACACCCGGCCCTTTCACAGTGCTTCGTCCGCCGCTCTTCTTTGTTACCTCTATCACCGTTGAAATCCGCTCTTTTAAGGCAGGGACGTGAGATATGACTCCGATAATTTTTCCTTGGTCACTGAGTGAGGAGAGAGTGGCAAGGGCCATCTCAAGGGCATCCTCATCCAGTGTCCCGAATCCTTCGTCAAGGAAGAGGGAATCAACCCGAATCTTCCCTGATGCCATTGAGGCAAGGCCTAGTGCCATGGCCAGACTTACCAGAAAACTCTCCCCGCCGGAGAGGTTTTTCGTTGAACGTATGGCTCCTCCCTGTTCATTGTCAATCACCTCAAGGTCCAGGGGCCGATCGGGATTCTGTTTCAGGAGGTACCGGCCGCTCATAGTCTGCAGCTGGCGGTTGGCTGACGCGATCATCACTGCAAAGGTGAGTCCCTGTGCAAAGTTGCGGAACTTCTTTCCGTCAGCCGACCCGATGAGCGTATGAAGTTCGTTCCATCGGTTTGTTTCGGCCTCCTGTGTGATAATTTTGGTTTGCTGTTCGGCATACCGTAATTTCTCTTCTTCATCCCGTTTGAGCTGTTGGCGTATTTCTCCCCTGCGGGTGTTGGTATGCTGTTCTGCTGTGATGAGGGCATCAAGCTCAATTGTGAGGGTGGCTTCATCTTTTTGTGTAACTCCCCGGTTTCGGTGCATCTCTGCTTCTTTTTGGGCGGTTGCACGCTGTACAGCAATACCTGTCTCCCAACGTTCCAGACGGTCACGTTCGCTCTGCAAGCAGGCCCTCTCTTCCTGTGTGAGGAGAGCAGCTGCAAAGTCCTCTTCCCCGAATAATCCAGCATTGTATACCGCCGTGTCAAACCGGCGTTCTACCTCTTCCAGTTCTTCTTTCTGTCTTCTGATTGAATCCTGAAGGGTTCGGATCTCGCCTCCAAGGCCTGCTATTTCCTCCACTCTCTGCTGGTAATCGGTCTGCACCGCTTCCAGATTCTTCTCTTCTGTCCGTATCATCCAGATAAACTGTGCCTCAGCCTCGTCCGGGCTCATATTGGGCAGCAAGTCCTGTCGTTTGTCACGGATTTCTGTAATTTCTGCCTCTAATTTTTCCGTGCGGGCTGCACAATTCTCCGCATCTCTGAACCTTATGACTGCCTGGTGGCAGTGCGCGATGAGTGTTTTTGTTGCCCTGATCTCTTCTTTCAATATCCTGAGGGCAGTTTCTGTCGTATAGTGGCTTTTGATAGCATCATTTGTCTTTTCGAGCGCTGTCTGCACCACTGCTTCAGATTCGGGTGTGTCAGGATGGAGTCCGCATGCCCTGCACCCGTCTGCCCAGATCTCTCCACGGTGGGTAGTCCTCACCTGAATATCATCCAGTGCCTCCTGAATAGCTTTCTCTTTGCTTTTGCACTGGTAAGTTGCCTGACGGAGCATGGCTTCCTTCTCCTTGATTGCAGAGAGGATGCTTTGTTCCTGCTTTAGGTCTTCTTCTGCTGCACGGGGCAATGCTACCGTCTCATCTGCGTATGGGTGTATCGATGAACCACAGAGGGGGCAGGGTTCTCCCGCCCGGAGGTGGGACCGCTCCGCTTCGAGATCATGTACCCTGGCAGCAAGACGTA
The DNA here is from genome assembly GCF_026684035.1 of Methanogenium organophilum. NCBI lineage: Archaea > Methanobacteriati > Methanobacteriota > Methanomicrobia > Methanomicrobiales > Methanomicrobiaceae > Methanogenium > Methanogenium organophilum. The sequence goes on along the minus strand of NZ_CP113361.1, from coordinate 1,153,083 downwards.
CATTCTCCGCCATCTGTTCGGTGAGGCGCACTTGCCGTTCACGTTCATGGACGCAGGCCTCCAGCGTCTGTTGATATCTGGTGTAGTCATAACGTATGTTCTTCAGACGAATGGTGAGGTCCTGTCTCCTCCGGGCATCGTCTGCACCTTCTGAGAGACGGTCACGGAGCAACATCAGCTGCGTTTTTTGCTCCTGGAATGCATTGATTTCTGCTCTGATGATGGAAGTATCCCGATACCATGAAATTGTTGTGAGGGCTTGCTGCAGAACATCCAACTCTGTGTCGGTGGTGGTGCAGCTCACTTCGACGTCTGGCGGCAGCGGCCGGGCAGTGTCACCCGGGACTGCCGCTCTCAGGTTTTTTGCGAGAGTTCTTGTTCCCGCAAAGAGAGATGAAGGTTCACCAACAATGCCATTTTCACCTAGGAACCATGAAACCGCCTTCGTTTCTTCGGGTGTACCGTCTCCAGCATCTGACCACCGTTTCAGCTCCGTACAGATCCCTTCCCAGTCGCGATAGGCCCGCTCTTGTGTGCTGTAGACTTCACGGAGACGATCCGCTCTGGACTGTAGCTCAAGGTCTAGTCTGCGCACCTCACGTATGACCGGGGTGGCCCGTTCTAAGCGTTCCTGTACTTCTGTGAGCATTTCTTTCTGCAAAGAAACAGCCTCTTCCATCCGGAGTGCAGTATCCTTTTTATCCGGCACCATCACTTCAAGCTGTCTGAGGTATGTTCTGTTCTTCTCCCGGCTTTCCCTGAGGGCGACGACCTGCTGGTATTCACCCTCCAATGCGGCGGCTGTTTCTCCTCGCTCCAGACGCCTGAGCTGTTCCTCCGCGGCCCCTCGCTGCTCAGTCCAGTCCGCCTCTTCACAGTCAGCAGTTGCGAGGGAACGGGCAATCCTTATTCCATCCTGGTGCCAGTTAATTCCCTTCCTGCAGTGGCTGATATTATCCTGCAGCTCCTTTCCTTTCTCTATGAGGGCGGCCTCTTCCTCATGGAGTGTGGCGGTAATGTTCTCCGAAAGCAGTTCAATTCCCTCTCCTTTCGCCCTGAGCTCATTCAGTTTTGCCTGTTCATCCCGTCTCCGTTCGTGAACGTTTATCGAGATTTTTGAGTAGATCTCTGTTCCTGTGATCTGTTCCAGAAGGGGAGAGCGTTCATCCGGTGAAGCGTTTAAAAATGCCGCAAAATCGCCCTGTGCCAGCATAACGGAACGGGTAAACTGTTCGTAATCCATGCCGGTCAACTCCTCGACCCTTTTCGGGACTTCACGCTTCCGTGTGGTGAGAATTTTATCTGCGAAAACATCGGCAATTTCATGATGTGGAGTCTGCAGCGCACCGTCAGGTTTTCGGTGAGCCCGTTCCTGTGCCCATGTGCACCGGTATACGCCGCTTCCTGTCGCAATCTCAACTTCTGCACAACATTCTGCAGCCTGCCGATGCATAATCTCGTTCGTTGACTTGCTTACTGTCTTCAGCCGTGGTGTGCACCCATAGAGGGCTATACATATGGCATCCAGAATGGTTGTCTTCCCCGACCCGGTTGGTCCCGTGATCGCAAATATTCCGTCTGCGGTGTAGGCATCATCGGTCAGATCAACTTCCCATTCACCGGCGAGGGAGTTAAGATTTTTAAATCGGACTTTCAGAATTCTCATATTGCTGCCTCCTCATCCGGCTCATCACAATCCATTCCGCTGAGGATATCCAGGAATGCGGTCATCAGCCTGTCCCTCTGTTCGGGGGGAACGTCAGCTATCTCCATCCGCTGGCAGAAGACCTCGGTAACGGTCAGTTCTTCAAGTTCAACGCATGACTGATGCCCAGAAAGGGCATCTGCGATCAGCCGGGCATCCTTCACCCGCAGGGCCTCTATCCTGGTTCCATCGATCATTTTCGCCACCTGGCCCATCAGATCCCCCGGAACCATGGCACCGTCGTAGATAATTTCTGCCCAGACAGGGTCTCCTATATCCTTCAGTTCATTGATTCTCCGGGCAATTGCGGGGAGATCACCCTGAATTGTTGTGAGGCGACGGAACCGAGGGACCGGTACTGAACGCACAGCAGCTGTCATTCCCGGTGTGGTGGTGACGATGACGACCTCCTTTTGGTGCTCTGCCTCCCCGAATCCAACCGGGAGTGGCGAGCCGGGATATCGTATGGTATCAATCCCTGCCACTATCTGTGGGACATGCAGGTGTCCGAGTGCCACATAGGCGGCCTCTTCCGGGAAGACGTCAGCGCCGACCCGTTCAATGAAGCCTGCGACTTGGTCACGTACACCATCACCCTCGACGGTCTTCCCTCCGGCAGCGAAGAGATGTCCCGTGACGATCACAGGGATCCTGGGCCCTGAGGGGGGCTGCATCGCACAGGCAACATCCCACGCTTCCTGATATAGCAACCGCACGCCCTTGCGAATCTGTACTGCCTTATCGTCAATGGAAGTGCCCGGTGCGGATTTTCGGATATCGCGTTCACGGAGGTAGGGGACTGCAGCCACAATACATTCCGGTATTCCGTGTGGCCCGTCCAGAAGATATGTTCCTCCCGGCTTTTCGGGGACTGCTTTCCCTACGATATGGATATTAAGTGCTGCAAGTATCTCCTGTGGCGCTTCAAGGAATGCCGGAGAGTCATGATTACCTGCAGTGATGATGATATGACGGCATCCTGCTGCTGCTGCATCGGTCAGAAAACGGTAGTAGAGTGCCTGGGATTTGGTGGAGGGGGAGGCGTTGTCAAAGATATCGCCTGTCACCAGCAGGAGGTCAATTGATTCCTGTTTGATGAGATTCGCAAGCCACTCAAGAAATGCCGCTGCCTCTGTTTCCCGGCGCCGTCCGCAGAGGGTCATGCCGAGGTGCCAGTCTGAGGTATGTAGAATATTCAGAGGTCTCCCTCCATATAATAGCATCTGGCCAAATAGTCTGCAATTCCGATGGTGTTGCTGTGCATATGATGAATGCCTCTTTTCGTTACCAAAAAATGTTCCTCTGCGGGGTGAAACTGTTTGGAACTGCTCTGGGGACTCGCTGACATGGAAATATTCCTCTACCTCTGGTGTATCTTTCGTCAGTTATGCGGTTATCAACGGATTCATGTGGCTGTATCTAAGGGGTTTTATGTAGGGATTGTGTTCACGTCTTCTGTTGCCGAAAACGCTGTAATGTGAAACTATTTTGAGTAAATGTAAAAGATGGGGCGGGCAACCGCACTTTGACAGAAATGCCCCACCCTGTTTGCCTCTCTGCTCATTCCCCCTGATAGCCCCGGTAACCGCCTGCGGGGATGTGCATCACAAATTGCGATCCTTTCCCTTCCGTCCCTTCCTCGGTGATGGTGATATTAGTGAGGGCTAGGATCTCTTTGCTCAAAAAAAGGCCAAATCCGGTATTTTTTCCATATCCCTGTGAAAAAATCCTCTTTTTGAGTTCATCCGGGACCCCCCGTCCGTTGTCTTCCACCACCAGGCAGGCTCCGGCCCCCCTGTAATCAAAACGAACCGACAGTGCTGTTACCCCTCCTCCGTGACGCTGGGCGTTTTCAAAGAGGTTTTCTATCACCTTTCTAAACATCGGATCTGCATACACCTCCAGGGTGCCGGTATTGCAGGAAAACGAAATCCCTGTCCGGCTGACCACTCCTGCTGCCTGAGCCGCCACAGTTGCCACATTCTGCCAGGAAGGAGTATATGTACCAAGATCTTCATAATCGCGGGTAAATGAAATCTGTTCTTCTATTAGTGCAGCGGCATTGTCTATTTTTGTGACTATTTCCTTCACCTCCGGGCTCATGGCGTCTTTGGGTTCCATCCCGGCGAGTTCGATCAGCATCCGGACTACCATCACCTGGTTGAGAACATCGTGCCGGGTAATTGATGTGAGCAATTTTATCTTCGTGTTTGCTTCCATTATGGCAGCACGTGCTGCATAGTAGGTGGACACATCCTGGGTAATACCTACCATCCATATCGGTCTATTATCCTCATCCCGTTCAATAACCTGCCCCGTGATCTGGATCCAGTGTCCCTTATTTAGGTTTTCAACGGGAAATTCAACGGAAAAGGTGTTTTTTCCTCCGCTCAGAATATTTTCAAACTGTTCGTCAAGTGTGGCCTCATATCCGTCCTTCAGGCATCGCTTCATCTGGTCCGTGAACCCCTCGATGGTTGTGACATTTTCAATCGTACGGTCGGCAAGCGGGTTATCATATGTTACATATCCTGGACCCTCCCGCCATTCCCACGAGGAAAGGCCTGCGCCCTCCATTGCGATCTTCAGCCTGAGGTCTTTGGCCATTATTTCTTCTTCTGCCCGTCTCCGTGCGGTCGCGTCACGAATGAGGATGATGGTTCCACCTGATTGTGCGTCATATCCCTCAACCCTGCTGACGGTCAGATCAGACCATTGGGTTTCTCCGGCGGCGTTCGTGTGAGAAACTGTGAGTGAACGTGCCTCGCTGAGTTCAGCGAGTGTGATCCCGAATATTCCGGTGAGGAGAGTATCCGTAGAAAGGGAAATCGCCTCTTTTTCGGTTACGCCTCCTGCTGTGCAGGCAGCACTGTTTATATCAATGACAACACCGTTCCCGTCTGCAACAATAACCCCTTCATGAATTTCGGTGATAATACGTGTCCGTGCAAAGGGCATGATACTGAAGAGGTGCATCCAATATACCGTAATGAAGATGAGAATTCCGCTCAGGGCAAAGAAGAGCGGGGTGATGTCGGCTGTATCGGTGCCTACGTTTGTGAATATTACGATGATATTTGCGGTGAACGGAGCCAGAGCACTCAAAATAAGAAGAAATATCTGCCGCCGGAAGTGTTGCGGAGAGGACATGAATAGGCCAATAAGGAGAAGCAGGGCGCCTGTAATGAGTGCATATGAGTATACAAGGTTCACCCAGAACCAAATCCCTTCAGGGCCCGTGTAATGATTATATACCCAGAGGGACGGGTTAGCAAGTTCCACATAGAACAGATGTTTCCAGGGGTTTGTGAGTAAGGCACAGATACTCACTGCAGGAAGAAGAGCTACAGCAGCCCGCTTCCATCCTGACACTCCTTCATACTTGCCAGTATATGCGAGAGAAAAAAAGAAGAATGCAAGCGGGGTGAGAATAACAAAGATGAACTTGATCCCGGATACTGCAAATTTGATGGAGATATCCGGAATCGCGACGATCAGGGCGTCACAGCAGAGCCACCCGGTCATAGTGGCGGCGGTGAATAAGAGCCAGTTTGCGCCCCGTTTTTCCAGCTGTGAATGGAGCACATAGGAAACAGCCCCGGTGATACATGCTGACCCAAGTAAAAGAAGGAATATAAATAGTTCCGGGGTATTCATCGTTATTATCATCGTTCCCGTCCTGTACTCCGATCTGCGGTTTATGGAATGTTTTACCGGATAATATCACAGATAGGTCTGTATTTGTAATTCTTTCCTAATCATGGTATAGGTGCAGGTAAGGATGAAGGAAAGGGGTGTGTGGGTATGGCAGCAGAGCCTCCTTTCCATGGATTTATCCCCTAATACCAGATTTGATCTGCTATCCACGATTTTCCGCGCTGTGGAGCTGATGACGGTGTTATTGCTTCGTTTGTGTCCTCTATGAAATGCCCCGGTGTTCTGTAAATTGGATAATTGTCTGAAATATATTGGTTTTTTGGGAATTGCAGTTTTTCTGGAATAATCCTCTGATCTATTGGCACGGTGTGCACCTTTTAATAACTCTCACGTTGTTGTTTTTTAAGTAACAACAGGAGGTTTCACGGATCACGGTCTTCCCGGTATCGCAGGACAACAACCATGTGGTGTCCTGATTGTGTTATGCCCTGTAAACACCACACAATACTCAAAAAATAAGTGATAGCATGCAGTCACCATTTGCCTTTCTGGCCAATTCAATTATTCGTCACCCAAAGACGGTTGCAGCAGTAGTCTTTGGTGTGATCCTGGTGATGATCTTCTTCGCGTCCGGCGTCCAGATGAAGACCGGCACCGAGACCTATGTGGACATCACCACCCCCACGGGGTCCCTCATTAAGCATTATGAGGATACGTATAGTTCCGATTCAATCATCCTCATGTTCGAGGGCGATGCGGTCTATATGCCCGAGACGCTGGACTACCTCCGCGACCTCTCGAATGACATCGAAAACGAATACCAAATCGTATCAGTCTCGAGTATAATCGATCTCGTGGATCTCTATAATGGCGGTATAATTCCCGGTTCGGAAGCAGAGATCAAGAGTATCGTTGATCAGTACAAGGATGTCATTCCGGGTGCCTCGACGACCGGTACGATGACCCTGATGCAGGTCGTCGTGCAGCCGGGTCTCTCGGACTCAGCCGCGAGCGCCGCCCTCAGCAATATCCGTTCGGTAGTGGAAACACATACCCCTCCACCCGGGATCTCCGTTACCGTGACAGGAACTGCAGCATTTTCCGATGAGATGCAGACCTCAATGGGTACGTCCACCGGGATGCTGATAGGTCTTGCAATGCTCTTAATGGTCGTTGCAATGGGACTCCTCTTCGGGCATGTCCGATATCGGTTCCTTCCGGTTTTTATCGTATTGATGGGTGTCGTTGTCTCCTTCGGGATGATGGGCGCCTCTGGCACCGGCCTCACGATGATGGTGATGGCCGCCTTCCCGGTGATGATCGGTATCGGTATTGATTATGCCATTCAGTTCCAGACCCGGTTCGATGAAGAGGTGAAAAAGACCTCCATCGACGAGGCGGTCTATACCACCGTCACCCAGTCGGGCAGTGCGGTCGCAATCGCAATGGTGGCGACATCGCTTGGTTTCATCGCGCTTTCCACGGCTCCGTTCCCCATGGTGGTCGACTTCGGCGTGATCTGTGTGGTAGGTGTTCTCTCCTGCTATCTCTGTGCTCTCGTCATCGTTCCCACCTTCGCCAAACTGGTGAACTACCGGCCGCTTGACCCAAAGCCCGCCAAAAACGGCAAGGGGAATAAACTCTCCATGATGGAGCGCTATGACATTGTCCTTGCAAAGGTGGCCGCCTGGATCGCCGACCACCCGGTGGGCGTCCTCCTTCTCGTCGGGTGCGTTGCGATGATCGGTATCCCGCTCGACGACAAAATTGTCATCAATACCGAAGAGGAAGCGATGGTCCCGCCCACCATGCCCGCGAAGGTGAGCATGGACAAACTGGGCAGTGCGATGGGTTCGACATCCACCATACCGCTCGTTGTGCGCAGTGACGATATTTTTGAACCGGCCACCCTGCAATGGATGGTTGATATAACTGATTATGAAGAACTGAAGCACAGTGAAATCACGGGTGCGACGAGCATCGCAAGCGTACTGACTTCACTGAACGGCGGCACCCTTCCACAGGACAGGGAGCAGATCGATGCACTCCTGGAACAGGTCCCGGAGAATACACTCACCCGGTATACGGACGGGCAGATGGAGGCGGTCATCGAGTTCTCTACCGTGTCCCTGGACCTCAACAGTATGAAGGCCCTGCTCGATAATATGCGCACCGACCTTGAATGGTATGAGAAGGAGCCCGGAACCACGGCGGTCTTTACCGGTTCCATGGCGCTCTTCGGGGATATGATCGACGGCATTACCGAGTCCAAGAGTACGATGAACATGCTGGGATTCGGCCTGATCTTTGTCTTCCTTCTTCTCATCTACCGGAAGGCGACGGCCATCACACCAATTATCCCCATCATCATGATCGTCGGCTGGAACGCGGTCATCATGTATGTCCTGGGTCTGGAGTACAATCTTCTCACGGCAACACTCGGGGCGATGACTATCGGTGTCGCGTCCGAGTATACCATCCTCATCATGGAGCGGTATGATGAGGAGCGTGAACGTGGCCTCTCATGCCACGATGCTATCCAGGTGAGTATTCAGAAGATAGGGACCGCTATCTCCATCTCCGGCCTGACGACGGTCTTCGGGTTCTCCGCACTCACGCTCTCGGAGTTTCCTATCATGGCAAACTTTGGCCTCGTCACCGTGATTACGGTGGCTTTCTCTCTCGTGGGCGCAATCCTTGTGATGCCTGCGGTTCTCGCTATTACCAGCAGAATTCAGGACTGGTTTGCGGCACGAGAATCGGTAAAGCGTTCTAAAACGGTATGAATACAGAAAAGAGAAACAGAGTCGCGTGCAGACCTGCCAAAATCATTTTTCAAAATGTTTTTACTATGGTTTACTGCTTTTTCAGAACCATTTTTCATCCCGGTTATTAATCACGATGGCCCGATTCAGGTATCAGTGAGCCTCCCTTTCTTTCATGATATGTGGATATTTAGAGTGGCTGGGTCTGTTTCTTATTCTATTTTGTGTTCATTCTGTCTCTTCTGTTGGCCTCTCTCGTATATTTCCCCGTCCTGCTGAGAACCAGACGCCAGCTACACAGAGGATGCCAAAGGCGACAAAGGCGTAATGCGTTGCGGTGAGAAGTTCTCCGGTTCTGTCCGGGGTGATGACGATTGTTCCTATCACCATAGAGAAGGACATCATTGCAACGGCCATCGAGAGATTTTGCCCCAGCACCCGCATGGTGGCGGCGGTCGCCGAGGCAATGCCTGCCTGTGCATTGGAGACTGAACTCATGATGGAGTTCATATTGGGGGGTGAGAAGATACCGTAGCCCAGACCAAGGACCATCAGGACGGTTACGATGAAAAATAGCGGTGTCTTTTCCGTGATGAACGAGAGGAGAAAGAGGCAGACAGTGACGATGGCCATGCCCGTGGTAGCGAGGAACCGCGGCTCTGTCCGGTCAGAGAGCCTGCCAGCAATAGGGGCGGTCACTGCCATCAGAATTGGTTGTGCAAGGAGGATGGTGCCTGCCGCCTGCGGCGTGAGGGCCCGGATATACTGGAGGTAGAGGGAGAGCAGGAAGGTGACGGCATAGGTGGAGGAGTAATTGATGAGCGCTGCGATATTCGAATAGGTGAACGCCCGGTTGCCCCGGAGGAGGCGGACGGGAAAGACTGGTTCATTGGTACGGGCTTCCCAGACAAAGAATCCCAGAATACCACAGGCGCCGGCGAATACAATGGCAGCCGCCCAGAGGGCAGGCAGGCGGGAGGCGCCTGCAATAAGAAGGATTAGGGAGGCACCGTAGATGGCCGTCCCCGGATAGTCAAAGGGTTTCTTTTCTACTGTATTCTGATCCTTTGGAATCACTCGAGAGCCGACGAGGAGGGCAGCGAGAATGGCGGGCGCGGTCACCAGAAAGAGGGCCCGCCACCCGAGATAGCCCGTGATAATTCCGCCCAGAAACGGCCCTGCGGCAAGGCTCACATAGACAACTGCGGTATTGATCCCGATAATCTTCCCACGCTCCCGCAGGGGATAGTTTGTTGTCAGCAGCGGCAGGGCGGTGGCAAAGGTCATCGCACTCCCTAATCCGGCTATGGCCATCCCTGCCATTAAATACCCGAATGATGGTGCAAGCCCGGCACAGATGAGCCCTGTACCCATGACGGCAATCCCCATAAGGAAATACCGGCGTCTCCCGAGTGTGTCTGCAGTCTTGCCGAAGGGCAACAGGAACACTGCATACGGGAGAAGAAATGCGGTTGGAACCCATCCCAGTAGCGTTGCCGTGACACCAAATGCCTCTGCAATGAGGGGCAGGGCAATTTGCACTCCTGAGGAGATGAAGGGGGTGGCAAAGGAGGCGAGACAGACGGCCAGAAGTATCGCAGTAAGGGTTTGTCGCGGCAGCGGGGATGTGGTGGTATCCATAAAAACTCCGGTATATATTTCAGTTAGGGGTGCTGGGGGAATGAATGTTGGGGACGGGGAGGTTCCCGTTTCGATTGCAGGAATTTAATCGCGGAGATTGCCGCGCACGACAGAAAACCAGACTCCTGTGGCGCAGAAACCGGCACATATGGAAAAGCTTGCCTGCACCGCAAAGAGGAGTTTAGCGATGGAGCTGCAGGGCCGAACTCACACTCCCATATGATGACGGAAAAGACCATCATCGCACTCCCGACGCCTGCCACAAACATCATCACAAAGTGCGTCAGGAAGCCGGGAGAGGGCCGCACCTACAAGGGAGACGGCCGTCACCACAGCCCGCGAGAAATAACTTCCTCTGTCCGATGGTATCCGCGACCTTGACGAAGGGGAGTAAAAAGATGGCCGAGGCAAGAAGGTATGCGGTGGGAATCCAGTCGACGAGATCCGCACTTGTCAGAAACTCCCCTGTGATAAGCGGCAGGGCGATATTGATCGCAGACCCGATGAAGGGCAGAATAAATGTGGGGGCACTGGACGAGATAAGAATGGCCCTGATCTGCTTTCACGAGATATTCGGGAGGGGATTTCTAACCATTAGGATAAAAATGTTCATTCCGGACAGGGTTAAGGAGTATGTAGGAGGCATTGTTCGCTTCCTGGTCCTTCCGGCAAAAAAGGGTTATTCAAGGAGGATGTAAAACTCCCCTCCTTCGCTGATGTTAACCGGAAGGGTTTCCGTATCATACCCTGCGTCCTCGGTAGAAACTTTGATACGGGCTGTGTAGGTGCCGGGTGTGAAGTCACTGATGAATGCCATTCCGGAACTATTGATGATCTCCGTCTCCGGTGAAACCGTTTCGGCTTTAGCCGTCTGCCAGACATCTTCCGGTTCCTCACTGTTCTTCAGAGCCAGTTCTTGTGTGACGGGGAATGCACCGTCATAGGTGAAGGTCCAGTTGAACTGTGCGGTATGTTTGTCCTGTGCGATGAGGTCAAACGCGGTGATCTGTACACTGGCATTCAGGAGTGCTTCCGGTGTGAGACCGGGAATGACAGTAATCACTGTTTCGGGAAGAGATTCTGAGATCGTTCCGCCATCCCGGTTTTCAAACTGGATAGCTGAACCCGGTGCAAAGAGGCTGAAGTTCAATGCTCTGTCAATGGACTCATTCACCCGCAGCCGGAAGTGGGATGTCCATGTCTGTTTAATCGTAATGTTCCCAATGGTAAAGGAGAGCGATGCCGGCTGGCTGCCGTCCTCTCCCGCCCACATCGCTGACTGGTCTACCTCGTATGGGTAGGTCAAGTAGTCTGATGGCGTATAGGGATTCACCGACCAGTTGTAGAAGGAAATTGTCGTATTTGGGATGTACTCCATCATTTCTTCCGGCGTATAGAGGACCTCATCCGGCATCCCGGCAAAGTTCAGATTGACGCTGGTTCTGGTTGCCGCGTCACGCAGAAGTTCGTCACGAATTTTCTTGAAAGCATCGGTGAGTTCTGCCTCATTTTCTGCATCATAGAATGCACCGCCGGTCAGATCTGCCAGATCGCGTGCGACCACCTCAGCTGCCTGGGAGTTTCCTGAATGGTAGTAAATGGTATAGATCTTCACACCGTTTGCCCGTGCATAGTCGACCATGTTCTGATGGTCTGCCGGGTGGGGTTCATCAAAGTAATAATAATCATTACTACCCTTCCCAAGTGCAAGTGCTGCGTTGATATCATAAATAGCTTTTCCGCTTGCAAAGGGGTCGCCGAAGTAAAGGTAATTGTTCTGCATAAGAACCACTACTGCCCGTGTATCACAGGGTCGTTCGTTTTTTGCAAGGTACTCGATGGACTGCTTCAGGCTGTAACGGAGCGGGGCGCTTGCCTCTCCTCCTTGTACTGCTTTGAATGGCATGGTGTTGAGGAGGGCTTGCTCAAGCCCGTCCCAGTCTGCGTTATCGATAGTAAAGGGTTCGTCAATAGTTGCATAGTCAGTGTATCCGGTTCTGTTGTTGCCCGGATAATGCTCTTCCAACACATAGCCATTATTCTCAAGAGCTTCAAGCCATGTCTCGTCTTCTCCTACCCCCTTGACCCAGAGGAAGTTACTCTCTGTTCGATGGTCATTGATGTAGCGCAGGTCGACGCATTTATTGGGGAAGTTATCAGTATCTGTTGATATGTCACTGTAGGTGACAAGGGCTACACGGTCACTGCCGGGATTAAGGATGTTTTCATCAGTACTGCTGTTTTTGACCAGGTACATTGCGGCCCTGCGTGCCCGTTCCATCCGGTCTATATTGTCCTTTTTTTCTTCCTCGAGAAGCATATCCTCTCCCCGGTCCAGACAGAGAACAACGTCAATCGGGTCATGGTAGAGGAGTTCATTGCCGTCGCCTATTATCCGGATGGTCACATCCAGCGGGTCGCCGGGTGCGATGGCGGTGTCCGATACCTCGGTCTCCACCCGGACATAGGGATAATTGCGCCAGGTGATCTGCGGTGAATTTGCCGTCTTATTGTCCCACATCGCGGTGACGGTTCCACTTCCCCGGGAAAACGGATCAAATCCCTCTTCACTGCGGAGGGGGAAGGCCCCTGCCCGGAAGTAAAACGTGGCGAATCCATCCTCACCGGTAACAACCGTCACCGAGTGATTTCCGAATTCGCCATCTTCGGTTGCAGAAAGCCCCGGATACTGGGTAAGGGTGTTCGTGGCGCTCACACTTCCAGTGTTCATCCATGCCTTAATCGTCTCACCTTCCACCCCGGTGCCGAAGTTATTGTACACATGTACCCGGACCGCGATCAGTGCATCCGGGTCCACATCGTATGAAGGAAGGTTATTCGGGTTTATGGTGACGGAAAACCGACTGGCGAGACCCCCGGTGAAGGACAGTTCAGATACTGCAATGGCTGTGCCTGCTGTTCCGGTGACGGTGACATCGCCCATACCCGTACTTGGGCCGTAGATGAACCTGGCAACGCCATCCTCGTTCGTGATGATTGATGCTGATTCCCCAAGGGTAGTCGATATCTCTACCGGGTAGTTGTCGATCGGATTGCCAAACTGGTCCTTGACAAGATAGCTGATCCGGAAATAACTGGAGCCGTCTGCAGGGCAGGTATTTGCCTCTGGGTAATTAGGTATGGTAACAATATCGGGGGTGATCTGGGCAGGTGAGCGCAGTGCGACAACATCCATTGTGATGAGTCGCTGCAGGCTGTCTCCTACTGATGGGCGGATGGAGACGATCACCGGTCCAGCCCGTTCCGGTGCACGGAAAGATACGGTGCAGTCGCCGTCTGTATCGAATGGCATGGTGATTGTCTGGGTACTGTTTGCCCCGTCTGCGAATCCCGCTCCGTACTGTGAGACTGAGTACGTGATGGTGGCATCCGTATCTTTGGTTATGGTATTGCCGTAACGGTCCTTCATTCGGACGGTGATGGGTGTTTGAGAGGCTGCCTGAACGGATTCATGCACTATGCTTTCATAGACATACGGGTCTGCGGGAATCACGTCCTGCGTAAATACGACAGTGATGGGTGCGGTTGATTCATCTGCGAAGGCAACGCCCACCTGAATATATGCCGTACCGGCACTCTCAGAGGTAAACCGTGTTTCAAAGGGTGCCACGGTATCGATGAGTGCACTGAGTGTGCCCGAGGGATCTGATGTCCTATTCAGATACGAAAATGAAACTGAGGCAATTGCAGGAATTGATGTGTCTCGTTCGACGGAAATGAGCGATCCGGTTCCTCCGGCCTGGATCTGATCCTGATCAGAAGTGATCAGTATCTGGTCGGGGGTGACTGCCGCTCCGGTGCTGATGCAGACAAGGCAGCATATGATGAGGATCCCCACCCCCCAAATTCTGATGCCATACATGGTGATCTCTCATATGTCTGATTATATATTAAAGACTGATCTCCCCGACGATGCATATATTTATATATTATATTGTTCGGAATCCCCAGACTTGTATCTTTGAATATTAATAATGATTTCTGTTATTGGCGATTTTCCAGATATATTTATTATATTGGGCGATTTTCTGGTTTGCAATCTCAATTTATCAATAAAATTCGATAAAAATAGTAATATTTGTTTAAATATCTATTATAAAGTATTATGTTGGATATTTGTGGCGAAATGACCAAAAAACCAAGTTTTTTTAGCGCGGACATGAAGCGGAATGACATGGTTCGCTGATGCATTCTGTTCGCTCTTACAGGGGTGCCGCATTGGATGGGTGGGTGGCGTTTTGGTGTCAGTAAGGGTGAGGGCATGCAGGGCGGATGGTGTGCGCCTTTCTGAAAAAAATATGGGTTATTCCAGCCGGATAAAGTACTGTTGGTCTTCGCCGATGGTAAGGGGGTGCGTTGCGGAGTCGTGGCCCGCATCTTCTGTGGTGACTTTGATGCGTGCACTATAAATACCCGGTGTAAGATCACCGGTAAATGCCATCCCTGTGCTGCTGTTTGTCTCTGGTGAGAGTGTACTTATGTCGACTGTCTGCCATACACTTTCCACGTCCTCTGTATTCTTCAGCGCCAGTTCTTCTGTGAGCGGGTATATACCATCATATGCGATGTCCCAGGCGAACCGGGCGGTCTGTGCATCCTGAGCAATGAGGTCAAATGCGGTGATGTGGATGGTGGCATTCAGGAGTGCATCCGGGGTAAGGCCGGGAATGACCGTGATCATAGTTTCGGGAAGGGCTTCGATAATATTTCCGCCATCCTGATTTTCGAACTCGACATATGATCCTTCTGCAAAGAGGCTAAAGTTCAGGGCACTATCGATGGACTCGTTCACCTGCAGGTTGAAGTCAACTGTCCATGTCTGTTTAATCGTCACGTTGCCAACCACAAAGGAAAGGGATGCCGGCTGGCTTCCGTCCTCTCCCCGCCACATCACAGTCTGGTCTTCTGTGTATGGAAATCCGTTCAGGTGGTCTGAGGGGACATAAGGATCCGCAGACCAGTTGTAGAAGTCAACATGTGTGGGAGGGAGATACTCAAGCACCTCATCTGCTGTGTAGGATACATCCTCGGGCATGCCCGCAAAGTTCAGGTTTACATTGGTGTTCACTCCTGCATCACGCAGGAGACTGTCACGAATCTGTCGGAACGCTTCTGTGAGTTCTGCCTCATTGCCCGCGAAATAGTAATCGCCACCGGTATCTTCCGCGAGACGTCGCGGGACTGCTTCATCAGACTGGGACCCACCTGATGGGTAGTAGATTGCATATATTTTCACATCGTTTGCCCGTGCATAGTCGACCATGTTCTGCTGGTCTGCCGGGAGATCACCAAAGGAATAATACTCTGAACCACCCTTCGCGAGGGTGTTTGAGTACGGGAGGACGGTCATCACACTGCCATTTGCAAAAGGGTCGCCAAAGTACCGGTAGTTGTTCTGCATCAGAACCACTACTGCCTGGATGGCACCGGGTTTATCGTTGTCTGCAAGATATTCGATGGACTTCTTCAGGCCGTAGCGGAGGGGGGCGCTTGCCTGGCCAGTGTCATCCGCTTTGAAGGGCACAGTATAGCGAAGTGTGGACTCGAGCCCCGACCAGTCTGAGGTTACGGCTGTGGCAAAGGTCTCGTCAATGGTCGCAAAGTCATTATATTCAGTAAAGCCGCTGCCAGGATAGTGTGCCGCGAGCACGTAGCCCTCTTTTGTCTCCAGATTGTCAATGGATGCCGAGTCGTCACCTGCAAGTTTGATCCAGTTGTAGGTGGGGAAGTTGTCATTGATATAGTCCAGATCAACGGCCCCGGTCGGAAAGAGGGTGGTGTCTGTTGTCCGGTCGCTGTAAGAGATGAGTGCAACGCGGTCATAGCCGGGTGTGAGGCCAATCTCTCCGCTGTCCCCTTCGACCAGGTACATGGCTGCCCTGCGTGCGCGTTCCATCCGGTCTTCCAGACCTTCATCAACGAGCATGTCCTCTCCGCGGTCAAGACAGAGTGCCACATCTATCGGGTTGTGGGAGAGCAGTTCATTGCCATCACCTATTAGCCGGATGGTTACATTCAGCGGGTCACCTGGTGCGATGGCAACATCAGATACTTCGGTTTCGACTCTCAGGTAGGGATAGTTACGCCAGGTGATCTCGGGTGAAGTACCTGTCTGATTGTTCCACATCGCGGTTACCGTGGCACTTCCCCGTGAAAATGGTTCATACTCTTCATCCCCGCGAGGCGGGAAGGCCCCTGCACGGAAGTAGAATGTGGCAAATCCATCCTCACCGGTAATGGCTTCAGCAGTACCGTAGCCAAATCCGCTCTCACGGTTTGCTGAGAGTCCTGGCTCCTGTGATATTGTGTTCGTGGCATTCACACTTCCCGGGGTGATCCACGCGTGAATGGTCTCTCCTTCCACGCCGGTGCCGAGATCGTTGTAAACCCGTGCCTGAACTGCGATCAGTGTGTCCGGATCCACATCATATGAGGGAATGTTATTTGGGTTTAAGGTGACAGAAAACCGGGTGCCGGCACCGCCGGTAAATGAAAGTTCGGAAGCTTCAGAGAGCGAACCTGCTGTGGCGGTGATGGTAACATCCCCCATCCCGGTCTTTGGGCCATAGGTGAATTTTGCCACTCCATCTTCACTTGTGACGATCTCTGCTGATTCCCCGAGAGTTGTGGAAACCGTTACCGGATAATTGTCAATCGGATTGCCAAACTGGTCCTTAATAACATAGCTTATCAGGAAATAACTGATACCGTCTGCCGGGCAGGTGCCGGTTACCGGGTAATGCGGGACGGTTACAATATAGGGGTTGATCGACGCGGGCGTGCGTTCCGCGATCACACGAACGGTGATGAGGCGCTGCAGGCTGCTGCCTGGTGAAGGGTCCACAGAGATGATCACGGGCTCTGCTGTTTCCGGTGCAATGAAATATGTGGTGCAGTTGCCTTCTGCATCGAATGCTTTGGTTATCGTCTGGGTGATGGCCGCACCATCTACGAATCCTGACCCCTCTCGTGAGGTAGAGAATGTGACTGTTGCACCTGTAACTGCGGTTATGGCATTTCCGTAGCGATCCTGCATCCGCACGGTCACGGGACCTGCAGAGCCTGCCTGGACAGCATCAGGCACAATGCTCTCATATGCATATGGATCACCGGGAATTACATCCTGTGTGAATATGGTCGTGACGGGGTCTGTGTTTTCATCGGCGAATGTGATGTCCACTTGGATATACGCCGTTCCGGCAAGTTCTGTGGTGAACAGTGTTTCAAAGGGTGCCGTAGCGTCTACGGTGGGGGTAAGTAATCCGGTGGGATCCACCGTGCGGTTCAGGTACACAAATGAAACAGAGGAGACTGGGGGGAGTGACGGATCCGGTTCAGCAAGAATGTGAGCTCCGGTATCTCCTGCCACGATCTGATCGCGGTCAGAGGTGACCGATATCTGATCGGGTGTGGCTGCCGCTGCAGCGGTAAAACAGAGGAGGCAGCATATAAGGAGGGTTGTCATTTCCCGCACCCGGGGAATATTCATAATGAATAACTACATTAATAAGAAATAAATGTTCGCCAATTGTTATATTGTATATTTATTTTAATATATTGTCAAATTGGGGTTTGTTTGGTGATGTGTGCTTAATTTGTATATATGCTTGTCGAAAGTTTTTGCAAATATTTGGTAAAATATATATGCTGGTATCTCTCTTTTGATGGGATGAGTGCAGATACCTTTGGCGGCATCTCTGTTCGTGCAGGTGGTATAGGGTGAACGGTATTTGATATGTGGGTTGTGGCATCCGGCGATCGAAAGTACTGCACTGCACGCGATGCCGATGGGGATGCAAACCTTTCAAATGGCGTTCATGAGTCCCTTTCGGAAATGATGTGCAAGGGGGATGGGCACATTTGCTCTGATTTTTCTCTCGTGATCTATAGCATAAGTATGTCTAAAAGCCTTACAATAGAGGATATATCCAAAAAACGTATACTTCTTTGTATGAATGGTGATGCAGCATGAAACGGCTGGTGGGGGCGGTCGTTATTTTTCTTCTGGTGATTTGCGGTACTGGCAATGTGGCTGCATATGATGATTCCGACGATACCTTGTTCTTCAGGTGGGGCCCGTACCTGACAGGAACCACCGTGAACACGACGGTGGTCAACTGGTTGTCCACTACCCCTGTGAAAGGGACTGTTTCCTATGCCACTGATGCAACATATTGTGAAACGGGCAGGTACGAAGAGACCGTGACGGATGATGCGAATGTCACCCTTCACCATCTCTCACTTACTGGTCTTGAGCCGAATACCTGCTATCACTATCAGGTCATCACCGGCGGAGAGCGGTCCGGAGACCACACCTTCCGGACGTTCCCGGAAAATGGTCCGTTCACCTTCATTGTCTATGGAGATACGCAGGAACAGCTTCCTTACTTCACTCAGGCAGAGCGGCATGCCCTTGTTGCAGAACGGATTGCCGCAACAGAACCGGATTCTCTTTTTGTGCTGCACGTCGGTGACATGGTCTGCCAGGTGGAAGATGAGAATGAGTGGGATCGCTTCTTTGCGGCAGGAAAATCCCTCTTTGCAAATACTACTCTTGTACCGGTGCTGGGCAATCATGAAAACAACGAGACCGTCTGGTATGACATCTTTGGGATGCCTGAGTGGTACTCCTTTGACTGCGGAAATGCCCATTTCGCAATGCTTGATTCAAACGAATGGGCTTCCTGCCACTTTGATGAGGAGGCGGCATGGCTGGGGCAGGACCTGGAAAGCAATCGGGAGCGCCAAAAAGACACGCCGGCAGGCCCGGTGTTCGTCGCCTTCCACCATCCCCCATACAGCTCAGGCACCCGCCATCCTGGTGGATGGACTGATCTTCGTGATCTATGGGGGCCTGTCTTTGAGGAGAATGGTGTGGATATGGTCTTTAACGGCCACGTCCATTCCTATCAGCGGTATGCAGTGAACGATGTTCAGTATATTATCGCGGCAACGGGTGGGGGTTTACTCTATAATCTTACTAATGAAAAGACGGAGGGGTATGTTGCGAGCGCTGACCATGAACTTGGGTATGTGAGGGTTACTGTAGATGGTAATTGCGTCTCGTCTGTTTTCATGCCGGTGACGGCAGTATCGGTGGATAATCGCAAAGTTGTTGGGATGTTTGCAGGCGGGACGGAGTATGATGCGGTGAGTATTGGCAGGTGTGATGATGAAGTAATGAGGATTTTTTTGGAGCTATCAAATGGGATTCTCTCTTTTGTATGAGTGATGATATGATTCTGTTTGTGCTGTAATATGGTATGTCTGGTTTCAGCGACACAGGTTTTGTTGATGAATCGTGGATTAATGGAGCATTATCTTCAACTTCTTTCCTTGTGGCGCCATGTTCCGCTACCGGCTCTCAAATGGAATCTTCTTTCTCCCTGATCTCCATCCCCCGAATCCATATTATTCTGGGAGATTTCTCCTGCTGTCTGTTCCAAGGGTTTATATCTATTATTTTTTATTGATATTGTATCCCCTGTATTTCCCATCTCCACGGAAGTCCTGTCAGAAGAAGTGTTCCTAGATGGATGATGCGCCCTGAAAATGCGATATGTGGCAGGAAATGCTGACTGGTCTCCGGTATGGAGATTTTTCGGAGAATAATTTATCGCCCCGGGTCCTCAAAAATAGGTTATCTGGAAGGTTTCTGCTCTTCTGATAATCCTTTTGGCCGTATCTTCTCCAGCTGCCTTACTGCCTCCTTTCCTGCGGTGTATGCGAAGGTGAGGGCAGTTGGGTGCCCTTTTATGCCATCCCAGCGGTCCATGCCGGGTGCGGTGATATTGTGGTCGGGTGTGTAGCCGCAGCCGAATATGTTGAAGAATGCGGTGATTATGGGATAGGAATAGTCAAAGATATCGGGCCGCTCCATCCCTGCGGTTGCGAGGAAATATCCGGAATGGTTCGTGAAGTGCTCCTCTTCGTAATGCACCTGGTGGAGTTTGAAATTCTGGGCCCATACGGTTTGCGCCCGGTCAATTAACGCCTTCATCTCGGCGGTGATGGACATCGAGTAGATGGGGGAGGCAAGGGCGACGATATCTGCATTCGGGACTTTCTGTGTGAGAATCGGGATGAGATCATCTTTCATAATGCAGACACCGGTTTTATGGCAGGCATTGCACCCCCGACATGAGCGGTATTGAAGGGTTGAGAGAATGATCTTCTCTGTTATCCCCCCGGCATCTGCCGCCCCCTCCAAAAATCGATCCAAAAGTTGTTCGGTGTTTCCATCCCGGTGGGG
The DNA here is from genome assembly GCF_026684035.1 of Methanogenium organophilum. Lineage (NCBI taxonomy): Archaea > Methanobacteriati > Methanobacteriota > Methanomicrobia > Methanomicrobiales > Methanomicrobiaceae > Methanogenium > Methanogenium organophilum. The sequence goes on along the minus strand of NZ_CP113361.1, from coordinate 1,133,042 downwards.
ACTTCCGGAGATGCCCAGCACCCGTATGGGTCGTTTTGTTTCGGCGTTCATTCTTTCCCCCCGCTCCCTTCCCCGGCAAGTTTCGCCTTGATCTCTGTGATCATCCGCTTCCCGAGGGTCACCGCATCCATGGTCGCCGTCGGATGTGCCGCAAGCGCCCCCATCTTATCCACATTGTTCACCATCAGATATGAGATGTCGCGGTTTTTGATATCCATCACATGGAAGAAGCATTTCACCGACGGGATGAGGGCATCAAAGACATAGTCCCAGTCCTGCCCTGCTGTGGAGAGAAACGCACCAAGCCGTTTGCCCTGTCGCTCGGCGGGGACGACCGGGAGTTTGAGGACATATTTCCGGGATCGCAGCACCTGCATCCGGTCAACAAGGGCCTTTGCCTGGGCGCACATGCCCATGCAGTATACGGGTGCGGCCATGATCACGATGTCTGCTGTAATGATCTTCTCCAGCACCCAGTCAAGGTCATCGTCCTCATTGATGCAGCGGTTAAGTTCTTCGCAGGCATTGCATCCCCGACAGGGCTCGATCTCAATTTCATCGAGTGCATACTTCTCCACTGTGACACCTTCTTCTGCCGCCATCGCTTCGAGGAGGGCATCAAGAAGCGTCTCAGAGTTGCCGTGCCGCCGCGGGCTTGTGGCAAAGGCGAGAACATTTACAGCCATTACGCCACTGTTTGCACAGGCATGTACTTTAGGGTTTCCTTCCGGATGATTCCTGCTGTCTCCGTATTGCAGGTGTATACCCTGCCAATGGGGGGTTCACTGATACGAACATATCTGCCCGATATCATCAGTCCGTGCATGGTGAAAATATTGCCGAATCTTCGATTCGGTGTCTGTGATTCAGGTGAACAGATATCCAAAATTTGTCTTATCCGTGGCACCTGAGGGTGTTAAATGAAAACTGATTAAAAAAGATGGTTTGTATTTCCGGGTCAGATCAATCCTGAATTCTCCTCCCATCCAGTGGGACTGAGATGGTGTGACAGATATTTAGTGAGTGATTATGTGGTTACTGTCCTTCCCTCGATTTTTTGGCAGGGTAGGGCGTACTGACCGGAAGCCTATGGCCGCATATAGTAGACCTGGCGTGCGTCCGAGAAGTTGAATTTCCTTACGACAAACCCTTCCTCAATAAGTCTGCGCAATGCATTCCTGACAGTGCGGGGTGCCCATTTGACCTGGCCTGAGATCTCTGAGAATGTCCGTGGTTCATGGTCTTCGAGAATGTTCAGAACTGCCTGTGCGGATCCCGGAAGCTTATCCTCGGGGATACGGGGCTCAATCATGTCCTGGTTCGGTGTTACGGTGTATGTTGTCATTGATGTGGCCTCCTTGACTGGTATGTGGTGATTTCGGTGCTCATTTCGCATTTTTTCTGTAGACTCTGCTTTCCGGTGGTTATTGTCGTGCATCAACCTCAATTAGAGTTGCATTTGGGAGATAGTGGTGTCCTTCTAAAGGATAATTTTTCTGGCTCACGGTATAGTACCTCCTGAACTTATCTGTGGTGTCCTGCTCGACAAACGGGTCTTCATTCGTTGTCGCCCGGACCCAATAGGCTCGCTTGCTGGCGTTAGAGATGATCTCCCAACGGCGGACTACCATCTCGTCGGATTTGAACAGATATGGGGGTATTCCACAATGCCTGTTCAATCTTCTCCGGGTCATCGGTGTCAGTCTCCTGGTTGTATGGGTGGACTGTTATGCCCTCTTCCTATCCGGGTGTATGGGAGCCCATATGGTCTGCACGGCCTCCAATCCCTCCTGGCGTTGCAGAGGGGCCTACCGCGTCTTGGACTGTGATCATGGTTGGGCCATGGCATGTGGTGGCAGTTTTGTCCATGCAGGTATCCATTGTCTCTTCCTCTTCAGATATGGCAATCGCAGCAGGTGCATTTACCTAGTGGGTGCGACATTTGTCACCCCTACTTCTACTCCAATGTGTATTAAAGCTTTCGCATGTATGTAACTATTACAAAATTGTGATATATTGAAATATTGCTTATTTTGGATATTTTGGCTAAAATTGCCTGAATATGCTGTTCAGAATAATTTTGGAGTTTCTTTGACTGCTATCCTTAAAACCATGGTTGGTTGCTGCTTCTATAAGGACATTTGTCAGATCACCGGGGAGCAAACGGGATGGGGCGCTGGATGATGCCCGGTGTATATTTTGTGAATAAGTGATTGAGTTGCGGGGACTTTCGGTTCTTATGGGTTTCATATAGAATGAGAAACTCTCCGACCACTTTCTCGGGGACCCCTGTTACATCGATAATATCTTCTGCCCGGTAACCCCTTGCATATAATACCACGGTATCAGTAAACTGTCGGTGGTATCTGCGCACCATATCAGTCGAAACACCACATTTTGCAGCAGTACTATCCACTCCTTCACCACAAAGAAAGCGGTCTACACAGACCGAGCGTATAGAAGGAATATGCCCGTATTCATGGACGGCACCCCGTGTCGGGACCCGGATTCCCGCGTTTCTCAATTCCTTAATGTCCCGCTGGATGGTGCGTGATGAGGTGGTAAGCAGAAGGGCAAGGTCATGCTGTGTTAGAAGGCCTCCCTGATCATATGCCTCACGTGCGAGGCGTATCAATTTGTGCCGGCGCATCCCCTGCAGCCCCCCATTCTCAAATGCCATGGTATCTTCTGGCACTGCCATCGTGAGAAATACCGGGCGCAAAGGCATCTCTCCGAATGTACGGCCCGGAGGCTCACGGAAGTCCACCGTCTGGTAGATAATCTGCATGTCGCTCCGGTGCCAGCCATAGAATTCTTCTGCGAATTCATTCATCAGATGGACAAGGGAACGGCCTGTTGCATGTTTGAAGCCATACTCCTCTTCAAGGATAGCAAGGAGTTGATTTTCTTTGGTTTTTGCCCAGGCACTTCTGAGCGAAGGTGGCCCGGTACGTTGCATCGGCATGATGAATTTCCTAGAGGTAAATGGGTCTTTCTCTATGATAAACCCCACGACATATGTCGGATGACTATTTATATAAAAATGTTGTCTATCTGGTATATTTGGCCTTTTCGGGGGGAGTGTGAGCAATGTTTAAATATGAAAAATGGTGTTGCTGTTAGATGTCCCTGAAGCAGAGATACCAGTCTTTGCAATCGTATCCCTCGTTCAGGCGTTTGTCTGCTTCTTCCTGAGTGGCAGGCGGCGGCACCACCACCTTGTCACCCGGCTGCCAGTTGGCAGGGGTGGCGACACCATTTTCATCTGTTGTCTGGAGTGCCTTCACCAGCCGGACAATCTCCGGGATATACCGGCCATTGGAGAGTGGGTAGTAGATCATGGCCCGCAAAATTCCTTCAGGGTCAATAAAGAAGACACATCTCACCGTTGCCGTACTGCTCGCACCTTCCTGGATCATACCATACAGGCGTGCTACATTCATATCAAGGTCGGCAATTACCGGGAAGGGGATGTCGACTCCCATTCGTTCTTTGATATTTCGTATCCACCCGAGGTGGGCATGGACTGAGTCAATGGAGAGGCCGATAAGATAGACATTCAGTGCCTTCAGCTCCTCGTAGACTCCGGCAAAAGCCATAAACTCGGTGGTGCAGACCGGGGTGAAGTCCGCGGGGTGGCTGAAGAGCACCACCCATTTTCCCCGGTAATCTTCCAGTTCCATTGGTCCCTGTGTTGTCACAGCAGAGAATTCCGGTGCAGGTTCATTCAATACCGGCGGCCCTGGCTGACAACAGAGGTAATCGTCTAACATCTCTTCGTCATACATACTTATTCCTCTTCACCACACGATCACTGACGCCGGGCGGCAGGACCGTTTTTTTCAAAATCCTCATCGGAAGATGGAGGGGTAAAATCGATTGGAAGGCTTGGGATTTCAGTGTTTCAATCCAGAACCATCCGCTCTTTCCCTGCTCTTCTGTACAAATCACTGGATAATGGGGGGATTTTTGTCGTGAAAGATCCAGACTGACTATTTCTTCATTAGGTCGTCGATTGCGGTGCGCCCATAGGTATAGGCCGGCATCCCTGCGAGCAGAAATGTCACGCGGAGCGCCTCTTCCATCTCGTCATAGTCAACACCGAGGTGTGATGCTCCTGCTGCCTGTGCACGGACGGCATGCCGGTCGCGGAGGGCTGCTGCCACACAGACAGCAATAATCTTTTTTGTCTGGCGTGACAGTTTTCCATCCTTCCAGACGTGTTTGTCCATCTCTGTGACCCATTCTTTCAGTTCAGGGTCTTCTGTTGCCCATTTCTTAACGATCAGCGGAACTTTGCCGATCTCCTCTTCGAGTTCTTTGAGTTGTGCATCCATTCTTTTCACTCCTTTATGGCCATCGGTTCACCACAGCAGACGAGTTCTCCTCCGCCCACTTCTACCACTTCAACAATATTTCCGCAGATCTCGCATTCAAAGATCTGCCCTTCATCTGTAACGTTTACCATCGTCTTCTTCACTTCCTGATGGGGAAGCGTGACCTCCCCATTATCATAATTTTCAGCGTTTTGGTGGATGTTTTGCATCTTCCGGTGTTTTCACATCTTCCCGGATATGCGTCATAGGGAAACAGTCGTAGACTTCACAGGCACATGTGGGACATTTTCTGAGATCCTTGTCTGATTCATTAATGGCAAATTCAAGACCGCAGTCAACACATTTGTATGTTCCTGGTCCTACTTTTTCGCCTGCTCTCACTCGCTTTGGGGTTTCACTCATCGGTTTTCACCTCTATGCCTACATCATATTATGGTGTAATAAACCTTTCTCGGATTATAATGTGCAATATATGTCACATGGTGTTTTTTCCTTGGGAATTATTATGATGGTTTGCACCGTACTCTCCCATAATGGCACCACAGATTATTGCCCTATTGGGAAGTCCTCGTCCGAAGGGGAATACAGCAAAACTGATGAATGAAGCGCTGCGTGGAATCCGTGATGCCGGTTGTGAGGTAGAGACTGTCCATGTGCCGCGGCTGACGTTTTCGCCCTGTAAAGAGATCCTCTACTGTCAGGAGCATGCAGCCTGTGCCATGAATGATGATGTAACCCCTTATTTGGAAAAATTTCGGGATATAGATGGCCTTATTGTGGCTACCCCAGTGATGACGATGGGTATTCCGGGTGCCCTGAAGTCCTTTATGGATCGGTTTCAGGTCTTTTTTATGGCAAAGTATTTCCGGCAGGAGCCGTTGGTGGCGCCTGAGAAAAAGGCACATCGAAGAACGCTTCTCCTGAGCATCGGCGGCCAGAACATCGAACATGATTTTGACGGTCTCATCCTCTCCATGAAGGCCTTCTGTGACATCATCGACTGCCCATACTGGGATGCGGTGCTCCAGAATAATATGGACGAGGTGATCGATATCACGACACGCCCCAAGGTGATGAAGGATGCTTATGAGAAGGGATATCGTATGGGTGAGCTAATCGCCCGTGATATGGCAGAATAGAGCTTCTCTTCCCTCCCCACTCTCTGGTCTGAATAGATTGGAAGTGTTGTTCTTTTCAGAAGAGGCCGCGCTCCTTCAGGCTGGTATGGCCGGTTGCTGCAACGATGACATGGTCAAGCACCCGGATCCCGAGAATGTCCCCCGCTTCTGCAAGGGTGCGGGTGATTGCGATGTCTGCATCAGATGGTTCGGTGTTGCCGGAAGGATGGTTGTGCACAAAAATCACCGAGGCGGCGCGATCAATGAGGGCGGGTGCAAATACTTCACGGGGGTGTACCGGTGAGTGGGTGAGGGTCCCTTTGGTGATGGTGTGGCGGTGGATTATTTCTCCCGCACCATTGAGTGTAAAGGCAACAAAGTATTCCTGGTGTTTGTGGAGCAGGTCTGTCGTCATCATCAGAATATCCTCCGGCCGTGAAATGGTGGTTTTGGACCGTGTCAGGTAGCGGCGGGCTAGTTCAAAGGATGCGACCATCTGGGATGCCCTGCTATCCCCGATTCCCTGAATCTCTACCAGATCATTGTAGGTAACCCCTGTACCCTTCTCATCCAGAAGGGCTGTGATGTCTGTTGCGATCGCATTAACATCATGGCCGGGAATTCCCTTGCCAATGATGGCTGCAACGAGTTCATGATTCTTCAGAACCTCGGGTCCTGCTGCTGCAATCCGTTCCCGGGGACGGTCGATTTTATCAGTGTCCCGCATCCGTTTTACTGCCATATGATATCTTTCCTGTTCCTAAACGCCGGATAAATGAGAGAATGGCTAACAGGGAATAAAACGGTGACGGTATGCAGATTTTCGTTGTTATAGACGAACATTTTATATGATAGTATGGCTGTCTTATTCCTATCGAAAAAGAAGGGGTTACCAGATTATTATGACAACCGAAGAGAATGCCTGGGAGGCGTTTGCCGGAGAATCTCAGGCAAACCGCAAATATGCGAATTATTCAGTGAAGGCAAAGGATGAGGGATATCCGGTCGTTGCAAAACTCTTTGCAGCAGCCTCAAAAGCAGAGGAGATACATGCAAGACGTCTTCTTGGAGCCCTGAAGGCCGTGGGTTCAACGGAGGAGAACCTGACCGGTGCGGTGGAAGGAGAGACGCACGAGTATACCGAGATGTACCCCTCCTTTATTGAGGAAGCAACAGCAGAAGGGGCATCTGAAGCAAAAGTGGTATTTACCCATGCCATGAAGGCAGAACAGGTGCATGCAGGTCTCTATGCCGATGCACTTGCCGCCGTGAAAGCAGGAGGAGATCTGGAGGAAACCCCTGTGCACCTCTGCCCGTTCTGTGGGAATGTGGTGCTCGGTGAAGTGCCGGAACGCTGCCCTATCTGCGGTGTCCCCGGTACAAAGTTTGAACTGATTGAATAACCCCATTTTTTGACCGGCAGGTAAGCCTTATCTGCATCGGTGATGTAGATGAAACCATGCCGGATGTCACTGTGTATTCTACGGAAGGTTGTCAGTACTGTCGTCTGACCAAGAGTTATCTCTCCCGTCTGGGAGTGCCCTATACAGAGATTGATGTGGGGAAGGACAAGACAGCCGCAGAAGAGATGGTAAAACTCTCCGGGCAATACGGGGTGCCGGTCACGGTTGTGGATGGGGAGGTCATCGTTGGGTTTGATGTGGCCCGGTTCCGGGACCTCTTCGGGTCGGGGGAGACGCCGGATGTCTATGATGTACTTATCATTGGTGGGGGGCCGGCCGGCCTCACGGCTGCGATGTATGCCTCGCGTAAGATGCTTTCTGTTCTCGTTCTTTCAGAGAATATCGGCGGTCAGGCGCTTGAATCATGGGCCATTGAGAATTATATGGGTTTTCGCCTGGTGACAGGCGGGGAGCTGATGCAGAAGTTTGAGGAAAAGGTGCGTGAGGAGGCAGGCATCACCCTTGAACTTGATTCGGTCACTGCGTTACATGAGGGGGAGGATGGCGGGTTCGTAGCAGAGACCGCTTCAGAGCGTACCTTCTCCGCCCGCTCTGTTATCATCACCTCCGGAATGCGTCCGCGGTGGCTGGGCCTCCCGGAGGAGAAGCGGTTCATCGGCCGGGGAGAGAGTATCTGCTCCACCTGTGATGGTCCACTCTTTGTTGGGAAGTCGGTGGCGGTCATCGGAGGTGGTAACTATGCGCTCACCACGGCAATTGAGATGAGTGGGATTGCAAAAGAGGTGCACCTTATCGTTCGCTCAGATTTGCGGGCCGATGAAATCTACCGGAAAGAGTATGCATCCATTGAGAATATCATCACCCACAAACCGGCAGTGGTGACGGCCATCCATGGTGAAACCCTCGTGCAGGGCATCACTATCACAGACAGGGAGACCGGCAAAGAGACCCGTATTGCCGTGGACGGTCTCTTCCTTGCCATTGGGCATGAACCAAATAACGGGTTTCTGGACGGGTTTGTGGAGACAAACGAACATGGTGAGATCACCATTGATGTGAACTGCCAGACCTCGCGCCCCGGTGTCTTTGCGGCAGGTGACATCACCAATATCCACGGCAAGCAGGTGATCATCGCTTCAGGAGAGGGGGCCAAAGCGGCCCTTGAGGCGTATCAGTATCTCTCACTGAAGCACTGAACAGCCTCTCCTCTCCACTTTCTTTCTTTATCCCCTCTTTTGTGTATATCCGGTGGGTGGGATTTTTTACATGGTACGGCAAAACGGGTATATATGCGACGATCTTCGGCATGGAACGCCGGTGTCCTCATTATTCTGGCCCTTGCTGCCTGCATCTGCGGATGCACGGACAGTACGTCAGGAGGGAACGGCACCAACAGTGCAATTGAACAGCAGATACAGGCACTTTCGTCTGGTGATCCTGATGCTGAACTTGCGGCTATCACGTATCTCATGGATATCGGCGAACCGGCAGTGCAGCCCGTCATCAACTCCTTTGCGGCAAGTGATAACAAGACTCGTATCTATGGAGCGTTCATCCTTCAGGAGATCGGGGAACCGGCTATCCCCTCCCTTGTTGCCGCCCTGGATGCAGATGACCCGGATACCAAGATGATCTGTGCGACGACCCTTGTGGGCATCGGTGCGCCAGCGGTGCCGTACCTTTTGGACGCCCTTGAACAGGGTGACTCTGACACACAGAAAGTAAAAGAGGTGATCATCCGCATCGGTGAACCGGCGATCCCTGCGCTGCAGGTGGCAGCACTGAGTCAGAATACAGATTATGCCCGTGAAGCAGATGCCCTCATTAAGTCAATTTATTTCTCTGCAAAACTGCGGGATGACTCACTGACCGCTGCAGAGAATGCAACTGCCACAGCACAGGCTGTCTGACAGTGAGAATCAATATTCAAAAAAGAGGGGACCATCAGGTCACCCATATCGTATTTTATTTGCTGTTTTTGGGTGGCTGGGTATTTTGTTCCCTGCAGGGGAGGTCCTTCCAGTCCGAATTCTCTCCTGTCTCTTCATCCTTCTTCTCGTATGCCTCAAAGAGCAGTGTCGTGATGTTGATGACGGGCACGCCGGAGTGTTCACTGATATGGAACTCACAGAATGGACAGGAGGTGACACAGATGGCTGCCCCGGTCTCTGCAATCGCCTCACGCCGGTCACTGCCGAGGTCGGCCGCCACATCCGGCAGGCCGGAACGCACGCCGCCGCCTGCCCCGCAGCAGCGGGCGGGCATCTCACGGAAGTCATCTGTGAGCTTCCGGAGCAGGGCCCGCGGTTCTTCAGTGACTCCCTGACCCCGCTTCAGATGGCAGGGGTCGTGGTAGGTCATAGGCACTGGGGAGGATACCGGCGGTTCTATGCCATATTCATCCAGCAGTTCATTGATGTCGATGACACGGTAAGGTGTCTCATAGTCATTTTTCAGCGTTGAGCCACAGCCGGCGCACATCGTGAGGACGGTGTCGATGCCGCGTTTTGTGAAGCACTCAATGTTCATGCGCTGCAGCGACGGGAGATAATCCGTCTGACCGGTCCGTATCAGCGGTGATCCGCAGCAGACCTGTTCGGGCGGGATAATAACGCGGATGCCGTTTCTGCGCAGGACGGCAAGCATCTTCATCGCGGTCTCCGGCAGGCGGCCGTTGTACATACAGCCGACAAAGAATCCGACCTCTCCTCTCACCTCGCCCACCGGTTCGATGACTTCGGCAACCTGTTCAAGAACAGTACCCATGATGCGGTCAACTGTCCGGCCACTCGTGCGAACCATTTCTGCCACTGCCTCATGGCGTGGAAGAGAAAGCCCCTCGCGATGGGCAATCTCCCTGAGTTTTTCGATGGCTTTCCCGGGGATCTTGATATGCTTCGGGCAGACCTCAAGGCAGCGCTGGCAGGTGGTGCAGGTGAAAAGACCTTCATCGACTGTGAGCGCCGCACGGTCACGGTCGTCTCTTGGATCAAGAGCAATACGCATCTCCTGGCGCATGGCAGTCGGCCCCGCAAAGTCGGTGACCGCAAGGGCAGGACACTCGGAGACACAGGCGAGACACTCGATACAGTCCCGGATGGGACGGATTGCCTCATTTGCCTCCATCGTAAGGTAACCGGTGAAGATGCCTGCCGTGATACCCCCCATCTCCTGCAGGTAACTCTTCATCTCGACTGCGAGATCGCGTTCCACAGGGAGATTCAGGGGGGTGATCGCCATTCCGTCAGAGGCCTCCTGCATGCAGGCGAGTACCGGTTCGTCGTCTACACGGACCGAACAGCTGCCGCACTGCCCGGACCCGCAGCAGTAGCGGTAGGTGAGAGAGGGATCACACTGCTCCCGGACGGCATGCAGGGCATCGAGTACCCGTGCGCCCTCATTCACTTCCACGGTATAGGTCTCCGTATGGGGTGCGGGGTCGGTATCGGGGTCAAATCGTTCGATGGTAAAGGTAATCGTATTCATGCTGTCCTCTCCTGTGTTTCAATGGCAGTCCCGGACAGGGACTGCACCGTATGGCCGAAGGGTGAGTCTGCAGGGGTCCAGTTCTGGATGATGTCCGTTCGTACGTGAGCACCGCGTGATTCCTTGCGCAGGAGTGCCCCCTGAATGATGAGACGTGCGACCGTGAGCATATTGGTAACGGTACAGCACTCCGAAAGCATCCGTCGGGTAGTAGCCTTTGGCACCAGATTCTGGAGACGACTGACAGTTGCCTCTGCTTCTTTTAGGCCTGCCTCCGTCCGGAAGATGCCGGCATGATCCCACATCGTTCGTTTCAGTTCACGAGCGATCACGTGCGGCGGGGTGGTTCCGCTGCAGTAGGCGTCAAACCGCGCGGCTTCTCTCACGAGGGCCTTGTCGATGTCTACAGAAAGGGCAGCAACAGGTGCTTTTCCGGCGGATTCTCCCGCACGCTTCCCAAATACCTGTGTGTCAGCAAGGGCGTTGCCGCCGAGGCGGTTTGCACCATGAATACCTCCGGTCACCTCTCCACAGGCATAGAGTCCGGGGAGGGTGGTTGCAGCATCCGGGGTGATCTTCAGTCCACCCATGAGGTGGTGGGCGGTCGGGGCGACTTCCATTGGCTGCACCCGTATGTCCACACCAAACTGGAGGAACTGCTCGAGCATGATGGGGAGGCGGCGTTCAATTTCGTCTGCCGGCAGGTGGGTCACGTCAAGGTAGACACCCCCATGTTCACTTCCCCGCCCCTCGAGGATCTCGGTCGCAATCGAGCGTGAGACCACGTCCCGGGTGGAGAGTTCCATCCGCTCTGGATCATAGCGCTCCATAAACCGTTCTCCAAGGCTGTTTTTCAATACCCCGCCTTCCCCGCGGACTGCCTCGGTGATGAGACGGCCTCGTGAATCGGGCGGGTATACAGCGCCTGTCGGGTGAAACTGTACCATCTCCATATCGATGAGGGCGGCCCCTGCCCGGTATCCGATGGCAAAGCCGTCCCCGGTTCCTGCAGCGCAGTTGGTAGAGATATTATAGCACCGGGTTCCGCCACCGGTGGCGATGACAGTCGCGTCAGCGGTGATGACTCCGAGGTTGCCGTCCCCGTCCAGTGTTATGGCACCCGCTACCCTCCTGCCATCCATGAGGAGGTCAATGGCACTTGTTTCCTGAATTTGTTCAATCGGGGCATTTCTGATCTGTTCAGTGAGGGTTGCAATCATCTCGTGACCCGAGCGATCACCGGCATAGCAGGTCCGGTTGAACTGCTGGCCGCCAAAGGGCCGTTGAGCCGGCACACAGTCCTCTTCCACATCAAAGACCGATCCCCAGGCCGCAAGGTCCCGGAACCGGTCCGGTGATTCGGTCACCAGAATCTCAGCGAGGTCAGGGTCATTGAGGTAGGCCCCCCCGCGCATTGTGTCTTCAAAGTGCAGTCCTGTTGAATCATCCTCTGCAAGGACTGCATTGTATCCGCCTTCCGCCATGACAGTGCACCCGCCTTTTCCCGTTAGCGTCCGGGAAAGGAGCACCGTCTCGCCATATCGGCTTGCTTCGAGTGCCGCCCTGCAACCGGCCCCTCCGCTGCCGATGACAAGCACATGGCAGTCAGCTACATGATCTCCAGGCATGATATTAACCATTATGCCGTATACTTACATAAAGAAATAAGATGGATGGCAGGGCCAGAATGAGGCTTTTGATGAAATTTGGCGGCACTTCGGTCGGTGACGAGGACTGTATCGACCGGGTTGTCGGAATAATAAACAAGCACCATACAGCGGGAAATGAACTTTGTGTTGTCGTTTCCGCGATGGCAGGAGTGACTGATCAACTCCATGCAATTGCAGCAGAGGTTGAAGGTTCCCGCGATGATCCACCTATTGACACCTTTATTGCATCAATGCGGGCACGTCATGGAAAGGTCCTGCAGGCAGTGGCACCAGGTGAGTACGAGACTGTAATGGGAGTGATTGACGAGCGTCTTGCAAACCTGAAGAATATTCTGATGGCGGTATACAATCTGCGGGAACTGACAGCGCGGTCACGTGATTACATCATATCGTTTGGTGAGCGCCTCTCTGCTATCATTGTTTCTGCAGCACTCCGTGAGGCGGGCGTCCCATCTGTCGCACTCAATGGCTGTGAGGCAGGCATCCGTACGAACGGTCGCCACGGGTGTGCCGAGGTGCTGCCGGAGAGCAGTACCCACATCCAGTCGCGGGTGGTCCCTCTTCTCAGTGAGTCGGTGCCGGTTGTCATGGGATATATGGGCTGTACCGGTGATGGTATTGTAACAACCCTCGGGCGCAGCGGTTCGGATTATTCAGCCGCGATTGTAGGCACGGCAATCGAGGCGGATGAAATCTGGATCTGGACTGATGTAGATGGTGTGATGACCGCTGACCCCCGGCTGATCGAGGATGCACGGGTGCTCTCTTCAGTCTCATATCATGAGGCTATGGAACTCTCGTTCTTCGGGGCAAAGGTCCTGCACCCGCGTTCCATTGAACCGGCGATGCAGAAGGGTGTCCCTCTCCGGGTGAAAAATACATTCAATCCGGATGCGCCGGGGTCCTGTCTGGTGGATGCAAGCGCACAGGATCACCGGGTGGTAAAGGCGATCACCTACATCGACAAGGTATCCCTGATCAATATCACCGGAGCCCAGATGGTTGGACGGCCGGGTGTTGCCCGTGCGATTTTCTCAGCACTGGGTGAGTTTGAGGTGAACATCATGATGATCTCGCAGGGGTCATCTGAAGCAAATATATCCCTGATTGTGGACGACGAGCATCTCACAGCCGCTCTCGCTGCCCTCAATGAAGTCATGCAGCGCGGTTATATCCGGGAAGTGGAGCATGACCGCAATGTGGTGGCGGTTGCTGTGGTCGGTGTCGGCATGGCGGGCACTCCCGGCATTGCCGGCCGGATATTTACTGCTCTCGGGCGGGAAGGTATTAATCTCATGATGCTCTCGCAGGGTTCATCTGAGGTGAATGTCTCGTTTGTGGTGAAGCAGGCAGACGGGCAGCGCGCTGTACGTGTGCTGCATGAGGAATTCGGACTTGCGGAGGAGAGTTAAGAATGACGGGACTAGGCAGGAAACATACATACAGTGAAGCAGGCGTGGATATCGGCCTTGAGGCAACAGCTGTGAAGGCACTGGTCTCTACGCTGACCTTCCGGCGGACAGGTGAATGTGCACCAGCGGGCGGGAGTGGGCATTTTGCCGGTCTGATAGAGTTTGGCGACTACTATCTTGCGATGGCAGTGGATGGTGTCGGCACCAAGATGCTTGTAGCAGATGTGATGGAGGACTGGAGCACCATCGGTATCGACTGTATTGCAATGAACGTAAATGATCTCTATGTAATGAACATCGAACCGGTCGCTTTCGTTGATTATGTAGCTACCGATAAACTTTCCATCGAGAAAATGGAGCAGGTCGGCATGGGCTTAAACGAGGGGGCACGACAGGCGAATATGACGGTCATCGGCGGCGAGACTGCGACCCTGAAGGGTATGGTGACCGGCCTTGATGTGGCAGGCACCTGTCTTGGCATCCAGAAGAAGGATGCCATCATTACCGGGGAGAAAATTACTGCAGGTGATGTCATTGTGGGTGTGCCGTCATCCGGTATCCATTCAAATGGTCTGACGCTCGCCCGGGAACTGGTAAATTCCTATGCACGCTATGATCATGAGATGCCGTGGGGGACAACCCTTGGTGAAGAACTTCTCACACCAACCCGTATATATGCAGGTGTGCTGGACGTCACCGCTGCCTGTGAGGTGCATGGCATGTGTCACATCACAGGAGGCGGACTTCTCAATCTGTTGCGTCTGGGCGACTGGGGCTATGAGATCACAGATCCCCTCATCCCGCAGCCGATCTTCCCCTGGATGCAGTCGGTGGGCGATGTAGAGGAGGCAGAGATGTACCGCACCTTCAACATGGGTATGGGGTATGTGTTCATCGTCCCGGAGGAATCTGTTGTTACGGTACAGAGGGTCTTTTCCGATGCCCGTCCTGTGGGCAGGATCACAGACACGCCTGGTGTCTTCCTCCGCGGCGAATCTATTGAATCCGTTTAAAATTAAATCTAACCCAATTTGGGTATTTTCTTTTTTTGAGTGTATATGGTGATTCTTTTTCGTCTCGTTTGAGGCTGGCCGTTTCTTCAGAATGAATGCAGAAATGACTCCCTGACGAATGTTCTGAGGGGTCGGTTTCTGCATGCTGTCTGTGTATGTGTGCCTCGGGTGCGACAACATGCAGAAACGGGCATGAAACGAATGTTTCAGGCTTTTTTGATGAAAAATCATAATGCGATTTCCATCGTAAATGAGGTGGGTGGGAAATGCCGCCCAATTGCTCCGTCAGAATGGGCGACATCAGGGTATTGGGGTATTGCGGTATTCGGTTATTGGATTGGGTGCTTCCGAATCCTTACGGTATCATTCAGTCACATGCCTCGCATGTGCACTTTGTATCTTTATATGGCGTCGCTTCTTTCCGTACCCCTATAGATGATCGGTAACCCTTTTACAGGAATGCGGGGAATGCCTGCCATATGTTGCGTTTGAGTCTCGCATTGACTCATGTATTGGTCATGTTGGCCATACTGGATATCTTCCTTCATGGGTAAAGGGCATAATCCGATGGCTGTTGGTATTTATCTGTCGTTCACATGAATCCAGGTCTATTTCCTTCTCTTATCACCTCCTGTCCGGTAGGTGATGCATAGTCCCTGCAGGGTGTTATAAACCTTTCCGGGACTCAAAATTGAGATCAAAAAAACGATAGGATTATGGCTTTAAATCGTCTGTTACCAATATTATGTCCGAATTTATTGTTTGTAGATTCCGGTATCCGAATGTTCGGGGAGACGTCCGGTTCCATACTGAGTATTCGGTGTTTCATACCACACTTATGGATTGGATGCATGTAGATCGTTTTTTTTTGAAAAATCAGGATTGTTCTCCTGAATCCTGCTGTAAAATACCGTAATACCTCGAAATAACAAAAATGTATGTTGTCCTGATAGAGATCACGTCTGGAAAAAATGCAGACGATGCCCGCGCCCGGCAACACCTTTAACTGCCTGTCAGTCCCCGATCCGTGATGGGTTTTCTTCGCCTGATATCGGGATCGGAGATAAAAAAATGGGTGGGACAGTTATTATGTCCGGTCTTCGTATGGGATGGGTGCGCTTTTCTCTACATCCGGATGGATAATTGCACTGTTCCCGTCTTCATCCTGCACAACAAGAACAAAGGGAATGGTGCCCGAGCGCATCTCCTCGATACGTCCCTTCAGTTCCCGGGCACGGTCCAGTTCCTCCCCTTCTGACCAGGTAATCACACGATCAATGACATCCTCAACACGGACAAGCACCCCTTCCACATTGGTGATAAACCCATCACAGATGGGCCCTGGTTCCACGAGAATACCTAGTTCGGGAATCTCTATGGTGCCGGTCGTTGAACGGATTACACGGCTCTCCATGTCTTTTGGTGTGGAGACCGTGAGGGTATAGCGCGCAGGCTCGTTCTCTCCAAGTATCATCACATCAACAGAATGGAATCCGCAGGATTCACAGATGACGGTTGTGATGAGAACGTCGGAAAAATACGGTATTTCTATGGTTTTATAGTGATATTCGATCTCTTCTGAACATTGAAGGCATGGGGCACGGATGACCCGTTCCACCTTCAGACCCCTCCACCGATCTTCTCTCGGGAGATTTTCACGCTCATCGGAGTTAAGATAACATACTTCTGGTCGCCCAGTCCGACGATATCTCCGTTGATGTCGTGTGCAACGGCACGGAGGTCTTTTAAGACCCGTTCATAGGTGATCTTGTCCATTTTCAGCCGGGACACATCAACAATGACGATGTTTCCGTTGTAGATTTCGTCTTTGACACGCGGCGTATCTTTGAGGTCGGTTATTGTTGCGATCCTGACATACATTGAGGCCGGTGACGCATCTCCTGAAACGGATTCAAACGATGCAAGGTCAAGCTCCATATAATCTGACTCTGCTGCAGATGAGGAGCCCCTGCCAAGGATGGAATCCAGAAATTTAGCCATGAAAATCGTTTTAGAGTGAATTTTATTTAATGGTATCTTTTTTCCGGACATTGTCTAGATTTCCAGGTTCCATAGTTCGTCTCCAACGTAGTGGAATGTGCGAACCATCTTGCCGGTCTCTGCAGCGTCTATCTCCGCTGCATCGAGTGCTGCGATGCCCACTGCCAGCGGTTTGCCATAGGTCTCTTCGGTAATGAGGACAGGGTGACCCGCCCGGACATCATCTGTCACGCGGACTATGCCCGGGCGCATCACATCCGCACCCTTTGCCATGAATCGCACGGCACCGGCATCAACAACCACATTCCGGGCCGAAAACGGGTGGGCGATGGCACCCCTGAGTGTTGGAAAGACCATCTCCTGGTACTCCATCAGATGGGGCTTTTTCTCGATGAGATAGAGGGAAATATCTCCGGTGGTGTCGACAACTTCGACCTTCGCTGAGCGGAACAGATCGGTATCTGGGCCAATTTCAT
This sequence comes from Methanogenium organophilum, assembly GCF_026684035.1. Classification (NCBI taxonomy): domain Archaea; kingdom Methanobacteriati; phylum Methanobacteriota; class Methanomicrobia; order Methanomicrobiales; family Methanomicrobiaceae; genus Methanogenium; species Methanogenium organophilum. The sequence goes on along the minus strand of NZ_CP113361.1, from coordinate 1,116,105 downwards.
CCTCCAGCTGTCGAAAGAGGCGGGAGAGATCTGATTTTCGTATCGTATGTCTTTTTCGCGAGTTAATTTTAGCCATTTTTACAATTCACCGTCAATTTGCGTCTTTTGTTCTGTTTTTCACCTGCTCTGTGGGTCAGGTCGCTATATTTATCTATGTTACTGGCGCAATTATACTAATCCTCATCGATTAGAGCAGGGAGTCTTATGACCAGAAGACCATTGGAAATTTTAGATAAGGCCCTTAACCAGAAACCGGTTATTGTCAGTCTCAAAGGCGGAAGGGAGATCAGGGGTATCCTCCAGGGCTATGATGTTCACATGAACCTCGTCCTTGATAATGCAGAGGAGGATATTGACGGTGTGGCTGAGAAGCGCGGCACTTTAATCGTTCGCGGAGATAATGTGATCTACATATCTCCGTCCGTGGAATAAGATATCATTCAGGTTGGTGACATAAAATGAGTAAAGGTACACCCTCAATGGGTAAACGGCAAAAAACAACGCATATAGTCTGCAGACGCTGTGGTAAGATTTCATTCCACAAGCGTCATGGAGTCTGTGCGTCGTGCGGGTTTGGAAAGTCTCCACGCCTGCGGAAGTACAACTGGACGACGAAGAAATAAAGACCTGAATTTATTTAATTTTAGGGATTATTATGTGCGGAATTGTTGGCATCGTCGATTCAGGCGATGTCTCATTCCCCCTGTATTATGCGCTTTATGCCCTGCAGCACAGGGGGCAGGAGAGCGCAGGTATTGCAACATATGATGGGCAGACGCTCTATAAGTACAAGAGTCAGGGCCTTGTTGCAGATGTATTTGATAAGGAGATCCTCTGCGGTCTGAAGGGCGGGGCGGGTATCGGACATGTCCGGTATCCAACTACTGGTGAGAAGATTCCGGAGAACATCCAGCCCTTCACTTTTACCTTCCGGGGTCGGAAAGTAGCAGTGGCCCACAACGGGAACCTTGTCAATATTGTCAATCTCAGGGAGGAATATGAAAAACGTGGGCAGATATTCTGCACAACGACAGATACAGAAGTGATCGGCAACATCATTGCTGATGAATACCGGGTTTCCCTGAATGTTGTGGAGGCGGTTGGTATGTGTATGCGCCGTCTTCAGGGGTCATACTCGGTTGTGATGATGCTAGACGATGAAGTCTGGGCATTTCGTGACCCTCTTGGTATCCGTCCTCTCTGTATCGGAAGAACAGAGTGTGGCTATATGGTGGCGTCGGAGTCTGTTGCAATTGACGCACTGGGTGGTTCATTCATCAGGGACGTCCGTCCGGGTGAACTGGTCTGTCTGAAGGGGAACGGCATTGAGTCTCATCAGATTGCAGAGGCCTCCCACCGGGCGCACTGTATCTTTGAGTATGTCTATTTTGCACGACCGGATTCTGTCATCGACGGGCGACTTGTCTACGATGTGCGGCGCAATATTGGCCACTCGCTCTGTGAAGAGGCGCCGGTTGAGGCAGATCTTGTTTCTCCAGTCCCTGATTCTGGGATGGCGCATGCCGCAGGGTATGCGGAGGAATCTGGCATCCGGTACCGGGAGGCTCTCATCAAGAACCGGTATATGGGCAGGACCTTCATCATGCCAACACAGGAGGCACGTGAGGCTGCTGTCAGGATGAAACTGAATCCGGTTCGGGGTCACCTGAAGGATCGGTCTTTGATTCTGATCGATGATTCCATTGTCCGCGGGACTACCTCGCGTCGCTTGGTGAACATTGTTCGTGATGCGGGAGCGAGAGAGGTACACATGCGTATTGGATCACCTGCAATTAAGGCCCCGTGTTATCTGGGTGTTGATATGCCTACCCGGGGTGAACTGATTGCAAGTGATCTGGATAATGGGGAAGTGTGTTCGTCTATCGGGGCGACATCGCTGCATCATATCTCAATCGGGGCACTGATCCGTGCCATTGGTATCCCGAAGGAGGATCTCTGTACCGGGTGCCTTACGGGTGAGTATCCTCTTGCCATCGGCTCAGAGCGTTGTTGTCCACGTGAGGTCACCTGCGTTGCGAAACACTATCAGGCGGGACTTGAGTCATTCTCCGGTGAATGATTCGGCGTATCTTTTTTAAAATTGTCTGGCTGCCATGTTTATGGCTGTGGGGGGTAACGGATGAGTGCCCGGACATGGATGTTTTGGAACTAAAATTCTTTACCGATATGGAAGTTTCCGGACTGAGCTTCTGCTCTGAGACAGACTCTTCCCACTCCCTACTTTGAACTATGGAGAAAAAATGTTTTTGGAATGTTAAAAATCACAAAAATACTTGATATAGCGAGGGATGGATTTGAACCATCGATCTACGGGTTATGAGCCCGTCGGGATTTCCTAACTACCCCACCTCGCTCCACATCGACTGTGTGCCATACTACTATGGTTCACACCATGATATATGTTTTCATCCCGTTCAACAGACGTTACGGGTATTTTGATGCGAATTGTCAGATTCCAGCAGCATTAAGTGCAATATTGTCACATCATCATTTCATGGTCAATGATATTCCGGACGATGATGAGCTTGCACACCTGCGCGAGAAACGCCTCAGGGAGATGGAAATGGAGATGGGGGGGATGACGAACTTCTCCCCCCGTTCTCATGTTCAGATTATAGAAGTGACCGACATGAATTTTACAGAACTTGTTCAGTCCCATCGATATCTTTTAGTGGACTGCTGGGCGGAGTGGTGTGGTCCATGCATGAACACCGCACTGGTCATTGAAGAACTTGCAGGAGAGTTTGCAGATGTGGTCACCTTCGGGAAATGTGATGCTGACATGAACGCGGGTGTGATGCGGGCTTTCCAGATCTCTGCCATACCGACCCTGCTCTTCTTTGCTGGCGGCTATCCTGCAGGGCGACTCACTGGTGCATATCCGAAGGAGTCTATACGGGCGGCCCTGCTCAGGACATTTGAGCTCTGAAGGGTATTGCCTATCGGACTTGTATGAACTTATGGTCTTTCTGCTGTGCGTGCCAAGTGGGCGGATAACGCTGCCGCGGGTCCCTGCCGGAAGGTATCTGCAACAGCTGTAGGGATATGTTCATATATAGGTCATGTGGAACATGATGGCGTTTGCCCGGATATTTATATGCCTGTCTGCGGCACTGTCAGTATTTATCACGATTTTTTGGTACCATTTTCTGCGCGTCTGCATGCCTCCTGGTGGTGTAGATTCTGTCTCATTGAGGTTATTCTGATAAAAATCGTATGAATTTACAAATGGATCAATATTTTGAGTTTTTTTGATCATTTTCTCTATCAATGTTACGTATTTTTAGCATCGTCAGCCATTTGTCTGTTTAAATCAATATTTGCCTGTTTTTAAATGTTTTTTAGGAAATTGCCGCCCGTATTTTAAGTTGCAGCATGCAAAAAGTATATATGTCAGGCACTATGACTATCATTTTGTAGAGAAATCATGGAGTTCATGAGAATTACCGGAATTGAGTGTCTGAAACCATTAGGAGAGTATGATCTCGAAGAGCGTGATGAACTGGTCTGTTCCTCTGTCTCTGACGTCTACTGTCTGGATTATGCGTCATCGTGGCATGTGGATGGCCACGATGATATACGTGTCATGGTTTCAGAGCGCGACGAAGCAGACTGATTCACGCATACGTCATTCCTGAGTAGAAATAATCGGGGTGGCATGCGTCCGGGAGACGTGTGGGGCCGTCTCCCGGAGTCAATATATATTTCTTTTCCCCGGTATGAGTGCATATTTTCTTCATAAACCGTATTCGAGTTTATTGTATTGAGAGGTGTTCCATGAACATCAGTTTCTGACTCTCTTTTCTGTTTTCCGTATACTCTCTAAGGCTGGGCAGGCAGGAGGATCGCTTTGGCTTTTAAGGAAGTATGCAGTATTATTTGGTTTTCTTTGCACGATACTGGCTGTCTGGCAAAGTACTATGCAATTATGTCATTGGGTGCACCCGGACTACTTCTCTATCCGGTGTACGGTTCATCTGAGAGGTGGTGGGTCCAGTACACAATCGCCTCGTAGGGCGCCAGAACTATATTGTTACTCATCCATCCCGGGAAGATGTATGCATTTCGGTCATTCTTTTCAATAAATGCTCAAAGATGCCTGGGGACAGAAAAGAAAAAGAACAGCCGGTTTCCTGTTCTGGCATATCATGCTGCACCCGAAATGGTAACCCATTGTGTGATGGTGCACGCTGTGCCAATGTGGCGTCGTCTTCGTCCTGAAAACCAGTATGCCCAAATGGCTTTCCCTCTGAGACTCTCTGGTGAAGAAAATTTCAATACCAACAGCATCGTTTGCTGCTATATCATCTGGACAGATGAATGTGCACGGGCAGATTTCTGGATCCGATTATCTCTCTCTGTTATCTTCACGCTGACTACATCATTATGGCATTTTCCGAACCCAAAGCTCCACTGTTGCACTTGTCCGCGGTACAGAAACCGTTTTCCACTGTCTGGGGCAACAGGTGCTTCTTTATGCAGAAGCACAACTGTCGGTATTCTCCTGATACTGCTTGATGTGTCAGGTTTCGGTTTTCAGATCTCTGCCGATTTTGCAGGCATGACCAAGGTATTTGCCGATCTGCCAGTATGAATTGTCCGGCATGGTTAAGAGAAGCGGGTCTATCTCTGTAATATCAGGTTTCCCTTCCGAAAAACTGGTTTTGTCGGCATATGCACCCTCGATTTCACCGATAAAAAGGAAATTTTTCGGAAGGTCAATGGCCTCTGTCAGGCGGCATTCAAGTGTTATCGGACAGTTTTTTATCATCGGTGCATTCTTTAATTCACCATAGAATATGTCAAATATTCTGGATTTATCCTTATCTTTTCCGGAAACAAGTCCACAATAATCTGTTTCTTCAATGAGATTTGCGCCGGGAAAATTCACGGAAAATACCTTATGCATAATAATACCATCCACAGATGCATTTGACTTATTAATGCAAACAGCGATCATTGGGGGGTCAACATTTGCCCGTGTCACCCATCCGACGGTCAGAAAGTTGGGGCGGTTGTTCAGACGGGTGCCCACAATAGTAACCGGCATTGGGCAGATGAATACGTTTCTGCCAATGGGAATTTTTTCGGTCGCGGAATCTTTTATTCTATGGGTTTTGGGTAGCATTTTTTCTGCCATCATTTCTTTGCCTCCTGGTGATCTCCAGCGCAAATGCCTTCCAAGCCCCCCGATGGACCTGCCGGCGCGGATAATTCCGGAATAGTCTTGCTGATATTTATATATTTGTCAGGATGCAGTATTTTCTATGGCTGTTTCCGATATTGGATAATATTTGGGGTTAATTTTGATTAATTTATTCTATTTGGATTTTTTTAAAAAAATATGTCCTAAATTTGCCTCATTGCTAGAAAAAAACCAATAATGCGTATCTTTATGCATAGGAATTATGGTTGTGTCTCCTCTCTTAGTACTACCATGTGTCTGTCTTTTTTCGCAGTAATGTGAAGCATTATGTTTCTGAATGATCAGCTGTGTCCATCGCAGTGCGAGATATCATGGGGCAGGTCTCTTTTCAGTGGAGCGAGGTCTCAGATGTGATCTCCTTCCATGAGACCCGTGTCCAAATTCCGTTTTCAACCCGCATCACATCATATGCGGGGGGGATGTCGCCGTTATCTTCAAAGACCTTCGGTCCGCATACACCAAGGTGACGGATATTTTCTAGCGATGAACGAATCGCATCTGCTGAATATCCGCCATGTTCAATGGCTTCGGCGACGACCATCATGGTATCATAGGAATAGGGGGCCATCCAGTTGACGGTGCTCTCTTTGGCCCGTATCCGGTACTCGTTAATAAATGCCGGGTCCTGAACCTCGCTTGCCTGCATTGTCGCAATGAAGCCCTCTGCATAGGTGCCGACATGGGAATAGAATTCGGTGGTGACGATGCCGTCTGACCCAACCCAGGCAACGTCGAGTCCCTGTGCCTCCGCTTCCTTTAGGATGTAATTTGCCTCAGTGACATGAGCGATAAGGGCGATACCATCTGAATCTGCTTCACGAATTGCCGTAATTTCATGGGTGAAGATGCGCTGTCCCTCTTCAAAGGGAATAGACTGCTGCACGGTGAATCCGCCCTCCTCTTTAGCATGCATAAATGCCTCTGCGAGACCAGTGCCATAAGCATTGTCAATATACAATACGGTGATATTGTCTGCATTGGGGTGGAATATCTGGAAGATTCTTGCCATGCCTCTCCCCTGATAGGTATCGGATGAGATGGTGCGGAAGACGTATGGACCGTACCCGCTCAGCTCCGGTGTGGTGGCCGCCTGGGAGATAAGGACAATTCCTTCATCTTCAGCAATTTCTGCACATGCCAGAGCACCTGCACTAGTGATATCGCCAATGACGACAGGAATGCCCTCGTCTGCACATTCTTTCATAAGTGTTGCATCACGCTCCGGGTGGCCCCAGGTGTTTTTATATACCGCCTGAACCATTTTACCCCCGATACCACCCTTTGCATTGATTTCATCGACCGCCATGTCGACGCCGATTTTTACATCCATCCCATATTCCCCGAGACCACCAGAAAGTGGAACCATAATGCCGATTTTGATCGTTTCATTTTCGCCGTAATCAGGCGTGTTAATAACTGCATTTGCGAATATAAAACAGCAGATGAGGCCTGTGATAATGAAAGGTAGGTATTCAAGGGCTATCTTCTTCATTGCTCTCCCTCTGTTTCCTGTAGCGGTTTCTCCTCAGGTGTTTTGGTAAACCGGGTGGTCAAAGAGTACCCTTTCATCTGGATGATGTAGCAGAAGAGTATTACCCCGAGGGTGTTTGCGAAGATCATCGGCAGTAGGGTGGCCCGGACGATGATCATAAAATCAGCAAAGGTGCCAATGTCAGAGAAGAGAGGCACGATGATGAAGATGTGTATCGCTTCGACAATGGCGATAAGAATGAATCCACGAAGGTAGGTAATATCTCCACGAAACATTCGGGTAAAAAACCCTGCCACAATACCCGCCACGATGGTTGCGATAGCACAGGCAAGGGCTGTCTTCTCCATTCCGGGAATCTGGTAGCGGTATACCGCACCGATGATGCCCGCCGCTGCCCCGATGACAGGTCCTCCGACAATTCCTGCAAGTATTGGCCCCAAGTCACGGAAGTTGATGATCACCCCTTCAAATGGAATCCCCCGGAAGGTTCCGTAGATGGAGAGTGCTCCAAATATGAGGGCAGTCCAAAATCGGTCGATCCAGGTCGTGTTTCCCTGGATGAGGTCACGGAAGAGGGTGGTACCGGCAAAGATCAGGACCACAAAGGCAACAACGATCATGCGTTCTGCAAGGGGAATGCCGAACATTATGATGCCCTCTTCCATAAAGAGAGCCATCATGAGGAAGATCAGGCTACCGATGGTCATGACCGCTGTCCAGAGCCGGTTGGGCCGTTCCGGCTCTTTGATCTCCATATTAAGATAAATAATAATGAATCCCATCACGGCAAAGAACACGGAGGCAATCGCTGATACACCGTGGACGAGCATCATCGGCTGTCCGATAAGAACGCCGCTCACAATGATCATGGTGAAGAGCAGAAGGATGAGGCGGAAGGTGGTCCGCTCGTCCCATTTCATCGCATATCCGGTGTGCAGAACCTCAGAGATAGCTCGTGCCCGGCCATCCATCCCCGTGAGGACAGCACCAAACATGATGAGGTAGCCGGTTGCAAGAAAGGTTTGTGGTCCATATGGAATGGAGGATATGACGTAGAGCACCTGAGCAATAAGTGCGTCAACGCTGAATACCTCTCCATGTTCCAGGTATGAGATGGAGAATCCGGTGACACCAAGAGAAATAAAGAGAACGGTGATGATGCCCACAAAGAGGAAGGCGATGATAAGGTCCAGATTTACCCCCTGAATTGCCTTCCGATAGAATGCCGGCCCCTTCTCATCGCCTATCTTCTCTTTAAGCCAGATGGAGTATAAGAGAAGGTTCAGGGATGAACCAACCGCACCCATAAGAGCCATAATGGAGAGGAGAGACGAGGGAGGGATATGGGGAACCAGTCCTGGAATCATCGCACTCAGGGAGATGGGAAACTGTGTGAGGGAGAAGGCAATTCCTATGAAGAGGAGGAGAGCAATTGCAACAATTGTGTGTTCCAGCCGTTCGTATGACTCTTTCCAGAGCAGGATCAGGATAGCCGAAAGAGAGATGAAGACGATCATCTCAGTCGAGTTGATGCCTGGGATGATGTAATCAATAAAAATACCACCCAAAAGCAACATCCCTGCAAAGGCAAACATCTCAAGGAAATAGATAGCCATCACAAGAATGCCTCCCCAGTTTTTCGGGCCGGGAATGGAGATGAGACCTTGGAAGATGGTTTTTCCGGTGATCATTGTGTAGCGGGCAATGCCGTTTACGAATGCAAATTTATAGATGAGGGTGATTGCAATGACCCATATGAGGGCATAACCGAAGTGGGCGCCAATTTCGACAGCCTCTGCTATACCGCTCTCGCCTGCGGCAGCGACTGCCAGCAGAAGGCCGGGGCCGAGAAATCGGATATAGTCGTGAGCCCTGTATTTAATATTATGACGGATTTTTCCAGTCATTTCTCTGGATTTCTCTCGAATAATGGATAGTGTCTTTTATTGTGAGTATTTATTGATAATGAAACCATTTGGCGCATGCGTATGATGCTGAACTTTTTTTAGTCTGTATTCCATAGTACTAATAATATAGAGGATGTTTATTGGTCTGGTCTGTGATGGGTCCATGCCTGTTTCTCCTGAAAAGGTGTTCTAGTTGTCTGAAGGAAAAGATATGCCCCTGGCGGACAGGTGTCGTGAATTCTGTGAGAATGCACCATATGGTCTGCTGTTCGCAGATCCGGATGGAGCGATTATCTGGGCCAATGCTGTGGCAGCTCGGATTCTGGGGTGTGCATCGCCGGATGGATTGTTCGGTAAACCAGCGATCTCTTTTCTTATCCCGGTTGGTCTCAGTGGTTGGGAAGATATCTCCTGCAAAACCCGGAAAACCGGAACATTCACCTATTCAGGTATCCCCGCGGGACGAAAGAATCCCGGCAGACCCCTTGATGTCATGGTGTCCTGCGGGTCTGAAAATGACGGAGAATGGTACTCTTTCCATCTCATTCCGGTTTCTGAAAACGTGGGCACGTTGAATGCACCGCAGCATAATGATGAACGGCTCAATCTCGCTATCAAGTGTGCTGACCTTGCGACCTGGGATATGAACGTCCGGTCCGGTGAGATGAGAGTTGATGGGCGTTGGGCGAATATGATTGGCTATCTGCCCGAGAAGCTGAACCCACTTACCGTCGATGCGTTCCTGGAGTATCTGCATCCGGATGACAGGGATACCTTTCTCAGCCTTTTCTCAGGATGGAGCAGGGGCAAACGACCGACTGGCTCCCTGAAAATGCGGTTGCGACATAGGAATGGCAGCTGGGTATGGGTCCGTTCACAATGGCAGGTATTCTGGAGTCCGGATGCAAAGCCGGTCCTCCGGGTGGTGGGAATCCATCAGGATATTACGGATACGGTGAAGAAGGATGAGGCTATCCGTGAGGCGCAAAAGAAGATTGCAATGCTCTCATCAGTGACCCGGCACGATATTCTCAATCAGGTGACGGTCATCCGGATGCTCTTTGATATTATGGAAATGACTGGTGAGGTGGACCCGGACTCCGATACCTGGGTTCAGCTCGCAAAGATCAATGAGGCTGCGCTCGCAATAGAACACCAGATCGTCTTCACCCGCGACTATGAAGATCTCGGTTCGAAGCCCCATGCCTGGCAGGATATTGGAGTGATGGTGGACCGTGTTGCCGCTTTGTCTGATGAATTATCCTCTCTTACGATAACCTGTACCTGCCGGAATATCAGTGTCTATGCGGATCCAATGCTGGAGCGGGTGATGCATGAACTCTTTACGAATGCGGTCCGGCATGGGGGTGACGTGAGTACAATCATGGTCTCCTGCACCCTTACACCAGAGGGCAGTGCTGTCATCACTGTCTCCGATGATGGCATCGGTATCCCTGATGATCGGAAAAACAAGATATTTTCACGGGGTGTTGGAATAAAAACCCGGTATGGATTGTACCTCGCACGGGAGATCCTTTCTGTCAGCGGCATCACTATCCAGGAAACGGGTAATGAAGGGAGGGGTGCTGTCTTTTCTCTTACCGTACCTCCGGAAAACTGGAAAATTTCACGGAGTTCCGTGTTTTCCTCCTGAACAGAGGGGAAAAGGTACGGGAACCTATTTTTCAGGCTCTCCGTCTGGCTCGTCGTCACTCATCAGGACGGCAAGCCAGCGGGTGCGATCGTCTCCTTCAAGCAGGGTCCGCATAATGACGGTCAGTGGTATTGCAAGGAACATGCCGACAATGCCAAGGACCGCTGTCCAGATTAAAAGGGCGATGACGACCGCAAGCGGGGTGAGACGCATATCGTTTGCTGCAATTTTTGCAAAGACGATGTTTTCGATGACGAAGTTGAGGATGGCAATCCCTGCGAGGACGAGAAGAACGCCTCCCCACCCGAACTCCAGCCATGCGAGGATCACAGCGGGTACACAGGCGATGAAGAGGCCAATATAGGGAATATAACTGAGAATGATCGTGAGAACTCCCCAGAGTACTGCGAGATCAATGCCAACCACATAGAAAAATGCACCGATTGAGCCGCCAAGGACGACATTGGTCTTTGTCCGCACCATCATGACATCGTAGGTGTTGCGGATGAGAGTGGGCAGGTTGCGGCTGACACTGCTTTTCGGACCGAATGAACTGTTCAGTTTCTCCTGCAGGGTTGGTAGTTCGAGGAGGATGAAGGCGGTGACTACAAGAACGAAGAACCCGTTAACGACCACTGCCGAGATATCGCCTGCAAGTGTCATCGCGGGTTCCACAAAGGTCTGGAGTTTAATGGTGTCCGGCCCGATAATATCGTGGAGGGATATGCCATAATTTCCCAGAAACGCAATTAGACTGGAGATATTTGCGCTTAGCTCTTCCTGATATTTCGGAATTTCATTGGCAAAGACTACGAGTGAGGCAGCCGAGAGTAAAAAGAGTCCAATGCCGATAAGGAGATAGAACAGGGTGATGATGCCGGTGCCTGCCCATATGGGTATCTTCTTCCCCTCCAGCCAGACGAGCAAGGGTGCTGCGAGAAAGGCGAGCACCAGCCCCAGCAGGATCACGGAAAAGATATCGGTAAACATCGTGATTCCGACGAGAATCACAAATATGGCGGCGCCTGCAACAAGTGACCGTAGAGGACCCCACGGCGATTCCTTGTATTCCTGAATGCTCTTTGTCCGGGGCATATTAATGTTACGTATTCTGTGAAAAGGACATATGTGTTGTTATTTGGGAAATGGACAGTAAAGAACGGGAAAACATGAGAGTGTACCTCCGTACCTCTTTTCCTGTCCGGGACCTTGGGAGGCAGAACTCCGGCCTGTAACGGACGATATTGTAATTCCGACCCTGTTGTAGCAGATATTATTTGAGAATTACTGATGGAGAAGATATTAAAAAAGGATTATTGTTATTGGACCGGGAGGAGGCTACGCTCGACACCGAGATGGTCCATCCAGTTCTGCATATCGGTCTCGTCGATATGGTCTTTGCAGGTGGTATAGAGGTATGCTGCCTGTTCGGGGGTACCCCGGTCACCCGGCATCAGGATGAAGGGTATGAGGAGTTCGAGGGGTGCTGCAAAGAAACGTTTCCCGTTCACCATCACCTTCAGGCGTTTGAGGTAGGCGTAACGGTCAGTGTCACGTGGGTTTGCCCGGATATGCACATTCGGGAAATATCCCTCTTCCCGTGCGATGCGGATACCCGCACCGGAAGTAAAGAGGCGGAACCATTCCTCACCTTCCCCCGGATTCATCACATGATATCCTGCCTCATAGAGGGACTCGATCATGGCATAGAAGCGGTCCCGGCAGATGATGGGGAGGGTGAACTCAACCTCTTCGCACGGCCCGGTATGACCGAAGAGAGATGCTGCATATCCGCTTGTTATGGTATATCCGCTGTACTTCCATATCTCATCTGCGAGCATCTCAACAAACCGGTCAGTCTCTGTCGATGCTTTTCCGTCCACGGTGACGGTTCTGCCGTTCCATTCAATCTGTAATTCCTGCATTATTTGTCACGTCCCTGGTGTGCCCGGTGTGCCAGTATCCGGGTGGCAATCCCGGCGGCATAGGAGATAAATACCTTTTTAGCCCCCCAGAACGGGCCTTCATACATATGTTGCATCTCCCTTAGTGCGCTTGGAATCGGAATTTGCTGCGGACAGCGTACCTTACATCTCCCGCAGTCCCGACAGAGGCCGGCGTTTCCGGGAGAGTCTCCGAGTCCGCCGCCGAGGCGAATTGCGTACTCAGTCTTCGCACCCCGCTTCTGTTCCCTCAGAGAGTGGTTGTTCCAGAGATTAAAACACTCCGGGATGTTCACCCCGTACGGGCATGGCATGCAATACCCGCATCCCGTGCAGGGAATCTGCATTGCCCGTCGCCAGGCATCCCGTGCCATCCTCATCATCGTTTCCTCATCCGGTGTGAGCGATTCGGGACGTGCCTCACGGGCAGTCTGCAGATTCTCGATGAGCTGTGCTTCATCACTCATCCCGGAGAGAACAACGGTCACATCCGGGTGGTTCATCACCCAGCGCAGGGCGTGCGTGGCGGGGCTGCGCTGCACAGGAGCCGCATCGTAGCACGCCTGTGCCGCAGGCGGGACAGTATTCGCGAGCATGCCGCCCCGCAGTGGTTCCATCACCATCACGGCAAGGTCATTTTTTGCGGCATACCGGAGCCCTCTGGTTCCTGCCTGGTGTTCTTCATCGAGAATATTATACTGTATCTGGCAGAAGACCCAGTCACGGGCATCCACGATTTCCTGAAAGGTTTCCGGGTCGCCGTGAAAGGAGAACCCCGCATTCTTGATGCGACCGGACTTCTCTGCTTCATCCAGAAAGTTCATCACCCCGAGGGTAAGCAGTTTATCCCAGTTCTCCCGGTTCAGGCTGTGCAATAGATAATAGTCTATAGAATGGGTTTTCAGACGGGAACACTGGGCGGCAAGGGTTGCATCCATATCGGCCCGGCTGTGTGTGGTCCATGGCGGCAGTTTGGTTGCCACCTTTACCTGTTCCCGGTATTTTCCCGCAAGCGCACGGCCGACGAATGCTTCTGAAGTTCCCATGTGGTAGGGCACCGCGGTGTCGATATAATTTATCCCGCCGACTGTTGCTGCACGAATGAGGGCCGTAGCGCGTTCCTCATCGATGGCACGACCCTTCATGGGAAGGCGCATCGCCCCGAATCCCAGTACCGAGAGACGGTCTCCTGTTTTGGGGACAGTGCGGTACTGCATGGCGGTCTCCTCATCAGAGTGCATACGAATGTTCTGTTCTTTAAGTAATAACTATTTTTGTGCCCTTTTCTGGTCAAATCGTGCACTTTCTGGGTGATTTTACTATCCCTGGTTAAAAATAGACGCTGATTTTTGTAACCGTAAGAAATGGGTGGGATTGGATTCGTTCTGCGGGTATTTCCCTATCATATCAGGGAAGCGGCCGTATTCGAGAGCTTGTGAGGGAAGCAAGATAGATCTCGCGTCTCCGGTCATATGTCCCGTGATTTTCGCCGTAGGGTATATATTCCTGCACCTTCCATCCGGCATTGGCCATTCCGAGCATTGTCTCTGTCCCGAGACCTTTTAAAAATCCGAAGGTTATGCGTGATCGTGCTTCCGGTATGGAGTCCTGTAGCCACTGGATCAAATCCATGTCCTGGGTGCCGACAGCAAAATCCTGATGCATACGTGCAAGCAGGAACGCCTGATTTTTGAATGCTTCGGTAATCTCATCGCGCTGGTGCAGATCGCCGATGTAGGTGCCCTTTACGAGGCGGACGCTGATCCCTTTGTCCGCCATGAGGCTGATATCTGCTGGTGTCCGCTCCAGATATGCCTGTAATGTAAGAGTTATGGCGTATCCCTGTTCTGCTGCCCGGATTGCTCCCTTAATAGTGTCCTGTACCAGCGGCGTCCCTTCCATGTCGATACCGACAGCTACCCGTTTTGCCGTTGCCTGGGAGATAATCTGTTCAAGGAGTTCCTGAAATGTCTGCGGTTGCAGGGCTGCCCCGATGGCGGAAGGTTTCACTGCCACCGACGCGTTCAGTCCATGCTGGTGAATGGCAGAGATACAGTCCTCATAAGCGCGGCCGGATTCTTCAGCTGCTTCCTGGTCTTCTGCAAATTCACCCAGTGGGTGCATAATCCCCGAAATTCCCCGCTCATTACATACTCTGCACCAGGATATGGCCTCCTTCAGACCTGCGAGATGCCATCTGCCCGTAACAGGCCGTATACTTCTCATCACCGTGATCACCCGGCGTGTCTTGACTGAGCCTGTTCTCGCATGTAGGAAAGAAGATAATATGGCCCTCCAACACCTTTTCCGGTAGACCCGCTGCCGTTCCATCCCCCAAATGACTGGTAGCCGGGCCATCCGCCGGTTGTCGCACCGCCTTCCCGGTTGGCATAACAGACACCGAAACGGATTCCCGAGAAGAATGCCTCTACTTCTGCTTTATCTTGTGAGAATATTCCTGCCGTCAAACCGTATTCGGTATCATTGGCTAAATGCAGCGCCTCCTGCATTGTGGTGAACGGAGCAAGTGCCACCAGAGGGGCAAAAAGTTCGGTTGTTATCACCGGATGGTCATCCGGTATGCCTGCGACGATGGTGGGTTCTGCAAACTGTGCACCGTGTGTCTCTTCCCCTGAGTAACTCTGCCCGCCTGAGAGGACCTCTCCCCCTGCATCTATTACGGATGCAACAGCTGCATCAAACCGTTCCCGCGCTGCTGTGTTGATGAGCGGCCCCATGAAAACCCCCTTTGCCCTCGGATCACCAACGGTGCAGTGCGCGGCTCGGTTTGCGAGCAGTTCTGCAAAGGATGCAAAGACTGTTTTTTCTACATATACTCGTGAGGTGGCACTGCATTTCTGGCCACTGTATCCAAAGGCACCCCGGCAGATGCTCTCTGCCGCTTTTTTCAGGTCCGCCTGTGCGGTGACTATACAGGGATTCTTGCTTCCCATTTCAAGGATCATCGGTTTCGGGTATGGTTGCCAGGTGGTGTACTCTTGCTGCAGCCACCTACCAGCGTCCCGGGACCCGGTGAAAGTTACTCCGGCACAATCGGGCGAGCGGGATATTATCTCCCCAAATACCGGGCCACTCCCGGTGATGCAGTTTGCCGCACCCTCCGGCATCCCTGCCTCTTCCAGGATTTGGCAGAAGGTAAGCATGGACAGCGGCGCTGCAGAAGCAGGTTTCATGACGGTTGTGTTGCCGGTAATGAGAGCCGCGGCGGACGCTCCCGCCCCCAGTGCCAGAGGGAAATTGAAGGGCGAAATCACTGCCAATGCTCCATACGGGCGCAAAACGCTCTCATATCTGTCGGTTTCGGTGTCTGCAGGCATCGGCTGGCGAAATCCGTTCTGTTCACGGATTACAGATGAATAGTAACGCAGAAGCGCCACCGCCTCACCGGTCTCCGCCAGTGCCTCGGTTCTGGTCTTTGCGCATTCAAGGGTAATTGTCGCTGCCAGCCGGAAGAAGTCCTCTTCCATCTGATCGGCTGCTGCCTCAATATGTGCGCACCTGACCTCGAACGGTGTCTGCGACCATGCCGTGTATGCATCACATGCGGCCTTGAATGCAGCCTTTGCCGTTATTTCCCCACACTGCTGGAACACACCGATCTTCAGACCGTCCTCTATGGGCGACCAGACGGTAAAGGTCTCATCTGCAAATATCTCTTCTCCTGCCACCCGTGCCGGGTGGACCTGACCCAGTTCAGATTCTACTGCGACCAGGGCCTCTTCATATTTCCTGTCTATGTCAGGATCCCTGGACCGTGAAGTGTACATAATCTCTTCCATCAGAATGTATCCCCCCATGGATATTCTGCCTGGCACCCTCCCGGAGGCCAGGTGGTACGCTCTATCATCCGCTCGGACTATATAGGAGTATGCCAGACATGGGGATGGAAATCTGCTGGAATCATATCGGATCCCGCTGCAGAGGGCAGGTCATGCAGTGCGTACCCCCCCGTCCCCGGCAGAGTTCAGCTCCGGTAATCTCCAGAACATCGATGCCTGCTCTCTCCATGTTACGGTTGGTGTGGGTATTGCGTGCGTAGGCGACAACCACTCCAGGGCGGAGGGCAACCACATTGTTGCCATCGTCCCACTGTTCCCGTTCCGCCTCATACCGGTCCCCGCCGGTGGGAATGAGCGTCAGCCGTCTCTCCCCGAGGGCGTCTGCCACGGCGTCT
The DNA here is from genome assembly GCF_026684035.1 of Methanogenium organophilum. NCBI lineage: Archaea > Methanobacteriati > Methanobacteriota > Methanomicrobia > Methanomicrobiales > Methanomicrobiaceae > Methanogenium > Methanogenium organophilum. The sequence goes on along the minus strand of NZ_CP113361.1, from coordinate 1,099,687 downwards.
GTGAAATTCTCTTCGGTCTCCACAGTGAATGGCACCTCTTCTGAATCCGTCTGTTCTCCGGGATAAAGGGAGAATGCAGGAGCGGTTTTGATCACCGGTGGATATATGGTGGCTGTTGCCGGGTCAAGGAATGTGAAGACGGTGTCGAGATGCATGTGGGCCCTGTCGGGAGTGATGCAACAGACAATGATGCGGTCTGCGGCGTCTGCTGCAAAGAGACGGGATGCAATGGTTTCGATGACCTGCGGGCCGGTGCGTCTGGACATTCCGAAGAGAATGGTCCTCCTGCCGGCATGCATTATGTCCCCCCCTTCCAGGGATGGTGTATCGCCGAACTCCGGGGTGGAGATGGTGCCTGTGGAATCTTTGCCATACCAGACGGGAATGTCTGGATCGGCAAAAAAGGGGTGATGAAGGTATACTGCAGCGACGTTCTGTGTCTCCCGCCGCCGGACGGGCCAGTTCATTGGGTTCAGGGTATAACCGCCCGCAAACCAGGAGGATGTATCTCTGGTGTACATCGTATTTGGGAGCGGTGGAATGATGAAACCCTCTGGATCAGCGGCGGCTGCGACCAGGGAATACCGCTGCAAATTTTGTATGCCTGCGTTGGTGAGGTCAGTGAATCGCAGACCTGTGATGAGATGGTGGACCAGTTCGTCGGGTTCGCTCTCCATGAGGAATGTATGCAGGGAGTCTCTGAGCGGTGTTTTTGTCCCGGCGGCCTGCAGGGCTGAGTTCGTCAGTTCTTCACGACATGCCTGACTCCGGCGGATACTTTCACAGAGGAGGTCTGCAAGCCAGAAGACCTGCACCCCCTCTGATTCCATCAGGCGGGTGAACTCGTCATGCTCGGCTGCGGCGCGTTCAGCCCAGAGGACATCGTCAAAGAGGAGGGAACGCCGGTTTGAAGGGGTGAGGCGGCGCAGTTCATCACCTGGGCGGTGGACAAGCACGGAGCGGAGCCTGCCGGTTTCGGAATGGACTCCAATCTCAGACATGGAAATATTCCTCATTTGTGGTATCGGCTGTTGTCCGGTATAAAGCGCCGGTGTATATTTGGGTGCCCCCTCTCCCTGCAACCATTGCAGAAATGTCCGTCAGTGCACCGATCACCGCCCGTTTTCCGGGAGTGCGGGCAAACCGACAGGCTGCTTCCACCTTTGGCCCCATTGATCCGGAGGGGAAGTCCCCTGCACTGATGGCGTCAGGGGAAGCAGAGGTGATGTGTTGGGCGTCCGGCGTGCCCCATTCCGTGTATACGCCTTCCACATCGGTTGCCATAATAAGAAGATCCGCCTCTGTCTCCTGTGCAAGGAGGGCGCTTGCGAGGTCCTTGTCGATGACCCCCTCAACACCGGTCAGAATCCGTTTCCCGTCTGGGGTGAACATGGTAGGGATGCCCCCGCCTCCCGTGCAGATGACAACAGTGCCCTTGTCCAGAAGCCATCGAATCGGGCGTATCTCAAATATCCTCCGGGGTTCTGGTGAAGGAACAACCCGCCGCCAGGAATCCCCATCTTCCCGGAATGACCACCCGTGGACTTTCTGGAGAACATCTGCCTCTGCTCGGGTATAGAGCGGGCCGACGAACTTGGTGGGACGGGTAAACGCCGGGTCGTCTGCTGCGACTTCAACCATCGTGAGAAGGGTCGCCATCGGCTGGTCTTCCGGAAGGAGGTTTCCCAGTTCCTGTTCAATGAGGTAACCGATCATTCCCTCGGTCTCTGCGCCGAGGACGTCCAGCGGAAAGGTCGTGTTTTCCTGTGTTCCGATACTGGTGACGGCCGCCGCTGCCTGGAGAGCGAGGAGGCCCACCTGCGGACCATTTCCATGGGAGAGAACGACTTCATGGGCGGCCGTGACAGGAGCTATCGCCTCGGCTGCCGTTCGGACATTCTCTCGTTGTATTGCTGCGGTCATCGGTTCTCCCCGGCGGAGGAGGGCGTTTCCCCCGAGGGCTATGACGATTCTCATCGGTTCTCCGCTCCGGTTTGCGCCTCTCCACAGGGAACATCCGCAAGGGTTGCGACCATTACGGCCTTGATGGTGTGCATCCGGTTCTCTGCCTGGTCAAAAACGATGGAGTATGGCGATTCAAAGACCTCATCGGTCACTTCCAGTTCTGCAAGGCCAGTCGCACGGAAGATCTCTTCTGACACTTTGGTCTTCCGGTTATGGAAGGAGGGGAGACAGTGCATAAAACGGACGTCCGGGTTGCCTGCCTCCCGCATGACGTCCATCGTTACCTGATAGGGTTGAAGCAGGCTGATGCGTTCGTTCCAGACTGTGGCAGGTTCCCCCATCGAGACCCAGACGTCGGTGTAGATTACGTCGACGCCGGTGACAGCCTCCGGCACTGATTCAGTAAGTGTCAGGGAGGCGCCGGTCCGGGCCGCGATTTCCCGGCAGGTGTCTGTCAGTTCCCTGTCCGGTCGGAGCGAGGAAGGCCCGCAGATCCGGATATCCATGCCGAGCAATGCGGCCCCGACCATCAGGGAGTTGGCCACATTGTTTCGTCCGTTTCCCAGGTAGCAGAAAGAAATCTCCTCCGGTGGGCGGCTGGTGGATTCAGTCATTGTGAGGATGTCTGCGAGGATCTGGGTGGGGTGGAACTCATCGGTCAGGCCGTTATATACCGGCACACCGGCATATGTGGCGAGGGTCTCCACACTCTCCTGCGAGTATCCACGGAACTCTATTGCGTCATAGAGGCGTCCAAGGACACGGGCGGTGTCCTTGATCGATTCCTTATGGCCGATTTGGGAGCCTTCCGGACCGATATAGGTGACGTGTGCTCCCTGGTCATGGGCCGCCACCTCAAATGAGCAGCGGGTCCGGGTCGAATTCTTCTCGAATATGAGGGCAATTTGACGTCCTTCTAAATATTTCTGTTCATTTTTGTTTTTTTTGGCTGCTTTAAGCTGTGCTGCAAGAGTAAGCAGTGCCTGCAGTTCTTTCGGCTCAAAGTCAAGAAGTTTCACAAAATTCCGGTGGCAGACAACATCGGTAATAGTCTGCCGGGATACTGATCGTAGTGTATGCTTCATGAAAATGGTCCTCCGGTCTCTCCGCAGAGTCTCTCTTCTTTCCAGGATGGTGGCGGCAAGAAAATGGTGCGGCGAAAACCGGGATACTCGTGATATGCGAAATTACTCCTGTGATTATATATGGTTTCTGCTGGCACTGTGCGGGCCGGATGGCGGGTTTTATTTCTTCTGCCACAAATCCATTCTTTATGAAGAGAGATGATGCCATCCTGCTTTTGCAGGAGCATGTCCACAAGGAAAGCCTCATCGCCCACTGCCGTGCAACCGCAGCTATTATGCGGGCAACAGCCGGAGCGTTGGGGGAGGACGCAGACCTTTGGGAGAAGATCGGCATCCTGCATGATATCGACTTTGAAGAGGTCGGGGAAGATATGGACCGCCATGGGGACGTAGGAGCTGGAATGCTCATTTCCGCCGGTCTCGGGGAAGAGGTGGCCGGGCCGGTGCGCCGGCACAATTTCCAGAAGTACGATGACACCGACACTCCGGTGGATGTTGCTCTTACCGCGGCAGACAACATCTCCGGTCTTGTGATCGCCTGTGCGATGGTGAAGGGCGGGTCTGTAAGCGATGTAACGGCTAAAACGGTCAAAAAGAAGTTCAAAGATAAATCCTTTGCCGCCGGGTGCAACCGTGACCGAATCCGGAGAATTGAGGCATATATGGAACTGCCGGAATATTATACGCTCTCAGTTGCGGCCATACAGGGCATCAAAGAAGATCTCGGACTTACATGACTGCGTGCATCCATCCCTTCCGCAGCATATCCGAGGTTATATTCGCTTTCCGTGGTTATATGGTGGGGATATTCTGATGTCCCTCTCTAACCGCTGTGCTGGTAGTCTCCCCCCTGATGCTGCCCGCATCGTGCCGGATCACTACGATGTCATCGGTGATGTGGCTGTCATCACCCTGCCGGATGCCCTGCTGCCCTACCGTGAGGTTATTGGCCGGTGCATCACCGAGGAGCGTCATAACATCCGGTCGGTCTGTATGCGTACAGCACCTGTGGCAGGCACCCGCCGGACGGCTGGTTATGCCGTGATCTTTGGACGTGAGGGGACTGAGACTGTTCACCGGGAGTATGGCTGTCCGTATCACCTTGATGTAAAAAAAGCCTTTTACAATCCCCGGCTTGCTTCCGAACGTAACCGGGTGGCAAAGCAGGTGCGGGAAGGTGAGCGGGTGCTGGTTCCGTTCGCGGGGGTCGGCCCCTTTGTGATCCCTGCGGCAAAACGAGGGGGACAGGTGACGGCAATTGAGATAAATCCGGATGCCTGCCGATATCTTCGGGAAAATGTCCGGGAGAACGATATGGAGGATATGGTCACGCTGATTGAGGGTGATGCGATGCAGCTTCTTGCGTCATGCGGAGGCGAATATGACCGGGCCATTGTTCCCACGCCCTATGGGCTGAATACTGCACTCGATGAAGTCATTCCGCTCATCCGTCGGGGTGGGGTTATTCATTTCTATACCTTCACCGTGCCCCAGGAGACTGATATTCTTGCGGCAAAATTCCGTGGGATGGGATGTGTGGTAAACAGGATTCGCCGTTGTGGTCATGTAGCGCCCGGCGTATCACGCTGGGTATATGACCTCCGGCGAAGGTAGAATATATCGGTATTTCCCGGTTAAGGGCGCTGGTGGATAACGATATCAGAAAGCAAATGCCGGTATGATGTATGCGGCACTGCATATCAATAGGATGAGGGTTAGGATATAGTGGATATATTTTTGCATTTTTTCACCGTTTTCTGAACCAATTTATATGTATTTATGGGAATGATCCGCCACGATAGTTATTTTTCATGGAAATATTTATATCTTGCTCTGTCTTCGGGTTCAATTCCGTTATCTTCTCCCGATAATAATCCCTGTGCCCTGAATTAAGACTAAATTTTGGCATAATGTCGAATCTATTGACAATTATCCTTGTATTTGAGAGATACAGTATGGGTTGTATTTCAGGTAAAATTATCATATTTTACGATGAGTATCGTTTTGGTATTCATACTGCAGTTAATAAATTTGATAGTACAGGAGAATGAAGAGATGGATTTGTCAGGAACAAATACTTCAGGTGTCCGGAGTAGGGTTTTATCAGAGAACCGGGTATTTTTTGCCGTCCTGCTGCTGATGCTTATAGGGGTGATGCTCACCTCACTTTACAGTTTTCTTCTCTTTCATGTGACGATTGAGATTTTCTCCGTTCTCATCGCAGGGGCCATTTTCATTATTGTATGGAATACCCGGCAATATCTCGAAAACAACTATCTCCTCATACTGGGAATTGCCTATCTCTTTATTGGGGGATTCGATTTTATTCACACGCTTGCCTATGCGGGAATGAGTATCTTCACCGGGTATGATGCAGACCTTCCCACCCAGCTCTGGATCATTGCCCGTTATATGGAAGCGATCACCCTTGTCGCCGCACCTCTGATGTTTGGCCGAACCGTGCGGCCGTATCGGGTGTTGGGCAGCTATGCGGCGGTGTCCGTTGTGCTCGTAACAGCAGTATTTGTACCCGGTCTCTTCCCGGCCTGCTATGTGGAGGGTTCCGGTCTCACCCTCTTTAAGGTCGTGAGCGAGTATGTCATCTCCCTTCTGCTGGCGAGTGCAATCGTTCTTCTCTGGTATCACCGTGACCGCTTTGAAGATGATATTTTCTGGCTGGTGGTCGCCTCAATTATCTGCACTATCTGTGCCGAACTGGCATTCACCTTCTATGTCAGCGTATATGGGATCTCGAATGTTGTGGGGCATCTGTTTAAGCTTGTCTCCTTTGCATTGATTTACCGTGCTCTTGTTGTCTCTGCATTCAGGCGGCCATACGAGACGGTCTTTCGTGAACTCCGGCAGAGTAAAGAGATGGTTAAAATCGAACGGGATCGCCTTCAGCAGTACCTGGATCTCGCACCGGTCATGTTCATCGTGATAGATCGGAATGGAGATGTGCAGCTCATCAACCGGAAAGGAGCAGAGATTCTGGGGTACCCTGCAGAGGAGATCATTGGAAAGAACTGGTATGCTACCTTTCTTCCGTCGCCGGTCCGGGACGAGGTGAGCAACCGTTTTAGACATATGTTTGCCGGAAATGTCCGGCCTGGTGATGAGACCGGCGAAAATCTTGTGCTCACGAAGGAGGGTGAATTCCGAAGAATGCTCTGGCATAATACCGTAATCCGGAATGCAGATGGCATGATCACCGGGACTCTGAGTTCCGGTGAAGATGTCACCGAGATCCATGAGGCTGAGCGCGATCTCCATCTGAAGAATGCTGCCATCGAGTCGACACAGAGCGGAATTGCCCTGCTCTCTATGGATGGCACAATACGGTATGCGAATGCAGCACTTGTGCGGATGCTTGGATATGAGGATGCGACAGGACTGGTCGGTCGTTCTATCAGCGATGTTTGTGATGGAGGAAATTTGGGAAAAGATCTGATCTATGAGTTTGTCCATACCGAAGCGTGGTTTGGCGAGCAGCATGCAAAAACAGTGGACGGACATACGATTGATCTGCTTTTGTCGGCAAAAGTCATCTCATCTGACCATGACGAACCACTGAATATCGTATGTTCGTTTATGGATGTCACAGATATGCAGCGCTACCGGACCGCACTAAAGGAGGCGAACAAGAAACTGAATATCCTTTCGTCTCTCACCCGGCACGATATCCTAAACCAGGTACAGGTGCTGCTCTCCTATTCCGAACTCTTAGAGGAGACAACACCCGATGATGCCCAGGGCCGTGAATACATCAGGAAACTGTCAGATGCGTCCCGGCGCATATACCGGCAGATCTCCTTTACCCGGGATTATCAGGATCTGGGGATTGAGGCCCCCCGGTGGCAGATGGTGGAGGCGGTCTGTAAAGAAGGTGCCGATGCCATCGAGGGGAGTGCGATTCAGGTTTCCTGCACAACAGAGTCGCTGGAAGTCTATGCAGATGCCATGCTGGTGAAGGTCTTCTATAATCTCTTTGACAATGCACAGCGCCACGGGGCAACCGTTACAGAGATACAGATTTCCTTCACGAAAGAATCGGATGGTTCCGGAACTCTTTTTGTCACTGATAATGGTGTTGGGGTACCTGAGGGTCAGAAGGAGCAGATATTTGAACGGGGTATCGGGTCAAATACTGGTCTCGGGCTCTTTATTATCCGTGAAGTACTGGGCATCACCGGGTGCTCGATCGCTGAAACGGGAACCGAAGGTGAGGGTGCCTGTTTTTCGATTCATATTCCGGCCGGTGGTTGGCGTTATGGATACGCCTGATCATACGCCCCCTGCTGTATTTTTCCAAACACTGCTGACCGGTGGTCTTTTTTTGGTATGCGACAGGAATAGAAGGTAGGAGCATGATTCCGGAACGGATGCTGGAAGAGCGGGCGGTGCAGACGCATGAGGGTGACTTCACCATCACGGTTGTCTATAGCAGTCTTACGCATCTCTATCCCGGCATGGGACGGTATGGGATACGTGTGACGACTGCTGAAGGACGGACGCTCTCGGAGTTTTTCACTAATACCTATGAGTACACGCCGGCAATGGGGCTGGATGCGAAAACCACGGTTTTTCATATGGCTGATGAGTGGGAAGAAGAGTTGTCCGCAAAACCGTTTGAGATGATGGAGTATTTCAGCAATATCCATCCCCGGTGTTTGCCGGCAGTAGAAGCAGTTGATGTGGTCGTCATCCAGGGAAGCCCTCGTCCGGACGGCAACTGTGGACAGATTGCCAAATGGATCGCAGAAGAGACGGTCCGCTTCGGGGGAACCGTGCGGGTGCTCTATCCGGATGATATGGATATCCGCCCCTGTATCGGGTGTTACCAGTGCTATAACTCGGGTTTCTGCACCTTTGCCGACGATATGGACGAGGTATTCGGGCAGGTACAGCGCTGCAGGGTGCTTGCTGTCTGTGCCCCGGTATATACCTGTAGTGTACCCGGTGCCCTGAAAATTCTTATAGACCGATTTTTATCCTATGACGCTCACCGGCGTGTCATGGGGGGAGGCGCCGCACCTCATCAGGCGGGACTTTTCTTTGGTGTCTGCGGTCGTGAAGGAGATGAGAATTTTGCACCCCTGCAAGAGATTGCAGCAGGATTTTTTGCGACCGCAGGTATCCCGCTCAGAGGCACGGCATGGGCAGACGGAATGGACCGAAAACAGGATGTGCGTGAGGTGCCGGATTTTGCAGATGATGTGCAGGTGCAGGTCCGCCGGGCACTGGAGCAGACACGGGCCAGTGGTAGCGGGTGATCCTGTTCCGGGAGACTGAAACAGGGGGAGAAATTCCGGAGGTATCCACCCGGGTACTGCCGGGTACTGTCATCTTTATTACTTCGCAAACCATCAGGAGTAGTATGCAGATTACAGATATTGCCTCCCTTCCAATCGGGAAAAACCCGCACAATGTGGATGCCCGCGTGGCGTATGACACCGACAATGCGGTCGCGGTCGTCATCACCCTGCAGCCGGGTGAGGAACTGAAAAAGCACATCACCCCGGTTGACGTCTTTTTTTATGTCCTCGAAGGAATGGGGATCGTTGAGATCGGGGATGAGACAGAAGAGGTTGGGCCGGATATGCTTGTAGAGAGTCCTGCAAAAATTCCCCATCGCTGGTTTAACCGGAGCGACAGTGTTTTCCGGGTGCTCGTCGTGAAAGTGCCGAAACCCACCACAGGTACACAGATTCTCTGAAATGAAAAATTTCTTTTTTATCTGTTTTTTGTAAAAAATACCCGCAAACACTTTCGTGCTCCACTCCTCGCATTTATCTTCAAATGATGTCAACCGTGATGGAATGGTTCTTTTCCTGTCTCAATGGTATGCGTCTGCCCAAAAAGGGGATAATTTTGTCCCGCTCGATGGACGAGGACGTGATGTGTCTGACGTTTTGGTGATATACAGGTGAGAGGGGATGATCATGTTGTCCTCTCAATGGCAACCGCATTTCTCTGTCTGTCACCATGGGTAACGGTAGATCTCACTGCAGACTGTCTCTGGTGTGGTGTCTGTTTTCTGACCGGGTTGTTTTTTGGTAGTCATCTGCCGGACATGGATGTGGCCGCGACAGAAGGTCTGAATGTGCGGTCCTGTTCGGGTTTTCTCTTCTCTGCTGCAAGCCTTGCTGTCATATGCATGGTACGACTTCTCTACCAGGTGGCGGGCTGCCGTTTTGACGGGCGCCACCGGAAGTCTCTTCATACTGTCTGCGGGGTGTATGTCGCCACGATCGTCATTGCCATACTCACCGGTATTCTCTTTGAAGATGCGGGCTGGTGGTCATATAATGTATTCTATGTGTATGCGGGCATCTTCTGCGGGGGCCTGCTCCATCTGGCAGGTGACTGCTGCACGATAACCGGTCTGCGGCCGTTTTTACCAGTTTTCTCTCTTCACCTCTCAGGCGGTATTAATACAGGTAATTATCGCGACCACCGGCCGGTCAGATATGCACAATGTCTGGTCTGTATGGCGGCAGGGGTGATTGCCGGGCAGTATGTGTATCATATTCCGGCAGGAAGGCTGCTATTTCCGGTGCTGGGCATCGTTGTCCTTTTATGGGTAGTATTCTATGTAATTTCGCAGTACCCGTGCTATAGAAAACCGTGAAAATGGATCGAAGAGAAATTTAGGGCGTATTTGTGATGGGCTAATTTTGGCCTGTGCAATCTTTATTGCACCCATCTCCCAAATAACAGGTGTCAGGGCATGTACATTGCATGCCATGAGTATGATAGAAATATGGGAGAAAATGACCGGGATGAACTAAAGGCGAAGATTTTGCATCTCGCAGACCTCGTGGACTACCAGGAGGGTGCGGTTGCCAGCCGGATGATCGTGAACAAACCGTTGGGAAGTATCACTGTCTTCTCGTTTGACGAAGACGAGGAACTGAGCGAACATACAGCGCCATATGATGTGGTGGTCACGATTCTGGACGGGGAGTGTGAGGTATGGCTGTCTGGGGAGACGCATCAGATGAAAACGGGCGATACCATAATTTTCCCGGCGGATGCGCCGCATGCCCTCTCTGCCGTCAAGCGGTTTAAGATGATGCTGGTGATGATCCGAGCATAGATACAGGGGCGTTGCGGTGTTAAGAATTGAGTGAATAGCAGGACTGAAGAGAGATATGGCAGACGATGAAGGGGGATACTGCACCATCTGCGGCGGAATGGTTCCGAAGGCAGGGAATGTGGGGTGATTCTGGTGGATGGAAAAAAGGTTGGCGTAAGCGGGCTGACCGGATACTGGAGGCTGTGGCAGAGATGGTCCGGCCCGGTGCAGGTGAAAGAAGCCCTTCTCTTGGCGGTGAAGGCGGCAAACTATGTCCCGACAAAGAAGTCAGATGCGTATGCGGATGCCCTTTATTCTGAATATCTTCAGTTTACAAAACAGAGGTGACCTATGAGGGATGGTGCAGTGAAAAGATTCGGCTCTCTTCTGCTGAAAGCGGTGATCACCCTTCCGCGGATGGTGCTTTATTTTCTCCAGCCGATCACATTCAATGAATCCCTGTTTCGTGACAATGATATGGACAGGAAAAAGAAATGAGGGGGTATTCGGGTTGGTTTGCTTTTTCTTTTTCCAATTATTACATTTTTATTTCGATTAATCCACACTGAAAATCTTCAGTCCGATGATGCCTGAAACGATGAAGAGCAGGCAGAGGATGCGAAGCATATCTCGCGATTCCCCGAAAAGAGCAATACCCAGGATGACCGTTCCCACTGCACCGATTCCCGTCCAGACGGCGTAGGCGGTGCCGACGGGAAGAGTTTCGAGGGATTTTGAGAGAAAATAAAAACTGCCTCCCATCAGGGCGATGGTCACAACAGATGGTACCAGTTGTGAAAATCCTTCGGTATATTTAAGGCCGATGGCCCATCCTGTCTCCATGATCCCTGCCACCAAAAGGGAGAGCCATGCGTTTACTGCCATACCTTACCTTTCTCTCCTAAAGATGAATGGTTCTTTTCCTGTTCTGAAATAGCCGGTTCGTTCTTTTTTATCCGGGGAAACATGGTTGGATATTTGGAGGGGGCTGCAGGACAGGGCGCACGGGGAGCGGTGCAAAATAGGTTGGATATATGGTGGCGTTTGACATACAGATCTGTGATATCCTATGAATCCAGAGACACAGAAGACCATTGACGATTTCCTCGACAACAAAGAAGACGTGTGCGACGGTATTATGGATGACTTTAAAGAGACACTCGGTCTTGTCCCCTTTATCCTGCCGATTCTTCGTGAGCGGCCCGATTCCTTTGTGTTCAACGGGCTCGGTGATTTATATACATTCAACCCGGAGTCAATGGACCGCAAAACAGCAGAACTGCTTGCTGTCTCTGCTGCAGCAGCAATCGGTGCGGATGCCTGCCTGAAGGTGCATATCGGTGCCGCCCTGAAGGAGGGGGCCACCCGTGAACAGATCCGCGACACCATCAGCATAGCAGGGCTCATCGGTAAGACTGGTATCCTCGGTGCATCGTTCCGGGTGATGAATAAGGCGATTCCCGACGACGAATAATCCTGGGAATATTTGCTGTTTTCGTGAGTATCATTGCATACGTGCGGGTGTGGCCTGTTCGAATACCGGCAGACAGGCCATTCATTCGGTTTCTGTCCCCGGCAGCACTCGTACACTTGTTTATCAGACGATGCGGTTATGCTGTGCGGACGGTGTTGAGCGGAAGCGCTGGTCTATTCTCCGGGAATGATTGTGCAGTGTTGTCCTGATGTTCTGTTCAGTTCATCTGTTTTGGGATTTTCTCTTCCCATTCACCGGTCTGGGGATTCTTTCGGTAGTGCGTTTTGACCGCGGCCCAGGCAACACGGTGGGCTGTCTCTTCCCGGGTCTCATTGCCGTGCCGTTTTTCCGGGTCTTCGTAGCTGAGCCATGCACTGTTGAATGCGGCGAGATAGATCTCCTGTGCATGTGCGGGCAGGTGGGAACGTACCTGTCCGGGTAACTCTTTCGTCTTTTTATAGGGCATATTTTTCCTCTCTTTGTGGCGGGTATCCGGAGATGAATGCACCTGGATATTAATGCAGGTTTGCCGGGCACTGCTCCTCTTTGTGCAGGGGGCATGGTGCAAGAAAAGTGGATGTATCCTGGTTTTTACCAGATAAGGGAGAGGAGGGCGACGACACCAATCATAACAACAACACGGAGACCGGTTGAAAGTCCCTGGATCAGGGCACCGTTTCGCGGACCGAATATTGCTGCATATGAGGTTCCGTACCACCGAATGGCCCGGGTGACACTTGTCAGGATATTGCCCACGAGGAGGGTGATAATAATCTCCTGCGGGCTGAGAGTCCCTGCTGCAAGCAATGTGGAAGCAACGCTTGCGCTGGCAATGAATGACCCGAACTGAGCGGCGATGATGGCAAATCCCGGAGTGGGCACCGGGAACCAGGAGCCGATGCCCTGCATCTGATCGGCTACCAGATCAAAGAATCCGAGGTTGATGAAGACCGCCACGATAAGAATCGTGGGCACACTGATGATCAGGATATGACGAAGGGATGCGGCGGAAGCCTTTAGTGCGGTGTGCACCCCGTCTTTCCATGTGGGCCGCGGAACCGGCCCCCTCCTTTTATTTTCTGTGTCGTGGGGCGCAGGCAGCATCCACCGCCCGGCGACCATCACGATCATGGTCTTGATGATCCCGACTACGACAAGGATTGCGAAGTAGATGAGTCCGATGAGGCCGAGAAGAGGGACATACACCGGCAAAAGATAGCGCCAGTGCATCATCACATTGGGAAAAGAGTTCATCAGCGCCGCGATGACCATCTCACGGCGGGTGATGGTTCCGTCCCGGTGGTATTTCGCGAGCATGGCGTTGGCAGCCTTGGGTGATATAAAGGCCATCATGAAGGATATGCCGCATTCGTGATGGAGGTTGGACCAGACGGTGAGTGGCCGGGAGTACCGGGAAAGGCGTTCTGTTGCATTAAATGCGAGTATCAGTTCCGCTGCGATGACGCCTGCCACCATCATGGGGATAGTGCGGGCGAGGAGGCTGAGAGCAAGAAGGGTGGTCTCCTGAAAAAATGTGTTCATGGTTTCATGTCATGGGTATTGCTGTTCTGCCCTCTTTGGAAAGGGTGGGTATCTGCCGGAAGTGTCAAACCTTACTCGTGGGGCCGGAACGGTTCTGCTGCATCAGGTATGGCGTCGATAGATGGTGCATAGGGCTTGATATCGAGGACCGGCGTCCCGTCCAGTGCGTCAAGTCCTGCCACCCGGATGGTCCGGCCGGTGACGCTGATGATCTTCCCGATATCAAGGCCAATCGGGTTGGGGCGGTCCGGGGACCGGGTGGTAAAGACTGGCTGGATGCCCTTGGCCCATGAGGGGCGTGCCGAGAGGGATGTTCGTGAGGACCGATCAAACCAGAGGAGGACAAAGAGGTGGCTGATACCTCCAAAGTCACTGATGCCATCCTGATATTCTTCAAAGATCTCGATATCCATCTCAGTGTCTGGTGTGAACCGTCCCTGTCGCGGGGCGTCACCGCGGTTCTGGTACGGGGATCTGACAATGCCTATGGGGTACACATCTGCTGAGTTCATCATTGCTCCATTCGGACGCTGGACCTCACGGCCGTACCGGACATCCGTTTACCATATCAACGCCGTTCTCACACCTTAATCTTACGTTTTTTCATTTTTTTATTACTGGTGGTGTAGGTTGCCCCATCCGGATATCTGAATCTTCCCGTCCCTTAGCTCTGCTTCGCCCCGCTGGAAAAGGTCTGCACAGATCTCTGCGAACATCCGGGTGTCTGCGGTGATGCTGAAATCCTCTGTGAGGTCATCCACAATTTCTTCCGGTGTGGCAGGGCCTTTTTTAAGAATACGGAGCACGAATCCGGAAAGATCTTCATATACTGCCCATGGGTATATGATCCAGCGCCAGTCTGTTACTATCTCTGCGTAGTAGTCCGGCAGAAACCCTGATGTCCCCTTGTGCTGCAGGACGGCCGTCCTGATCTCTGCAGCCCCGCAATCCCTGAGGTAGGAAACGGCCGCGGTCAGGGTGTCCCCGGTATCGGTGACATCATCGACGACGAGCAGGCGCGAACCGATGACATCAATGGATAGCGGAAACCGGACTGTGGTCTCCGGTTTCTCTTCCCCTGCTTCACCCCAGTGCTCAATTTTGATGCTTGTGAGCATCTCATAGCGGAGATAGTCACAGAGCACCCGTGCCGGCACATATCCGCCCCGCCCGATGGCAACCGCCAGATCCGGGCGGTAGCCGGATTCACGGACGACCTGTGCCAGTCGTCGGCCGAGTGCTGCGGCGCGCTCCCAGGTGATCAGTTCGCAGGGGAAGGTGTCAGGCAACATATGCGTGGATTGGTGGTGGTGGTTCAAAAGGATTTTGGAGAGGATGGCACACGTTGGAGTTGTCACTCAGACGGGATATATTTCGGTTTTTCAAATAATTTCCAAACTTTTCTCAGTTATATGGAAAAAACCGAATTTCTTTGGGCTATTCTTGATACCGACCGAACCGCAGAAAGTATAGCAGAAAGTTATGATCCTGAATGAGTTACATCCCGGTGAACGCGGCCGTGTCACGGGGATTGCGGGTGGACACTGTGTCCGGCAGAAACTTGCCCTGCGGGGTATTGCGGAAGGGTGTACGCTTACCATGGTATCATCATCATGCGGGCCGGTGGCGGTGGAGTTTCGGGGGAACACGGTGGCCCTCGGTCGCTGCATGGCCCGCCATATACAGGTTGTGAAGGTGGAATAATGCAGATAAAACTCTCAGATTTGCCGTATGGCGAGAGGGCGGTCGTCCGGGAGATCCGGACCTCGGCGCATGACCTGAACTGCCTGGGACTCCGCATCGGCAAAGAACTGAAAATGATTACCAAACAGCCCATCAAGGGGCCGGTGGTCGTCCTTCTGGGTGAACTGGAGATCGCGATGGGTATTGAGACCGCTGAACAGATTGTGGTAGAGACCAGGACAGGTGCATGACTGACGGGAGAGAGGGTAGTCCTGATGCAGGGACGGTCGTCCTGATGCTCGGCAACCCGAATGTAGGCAAAAGTGCGCTTTTTAACCGGATGACCGGGGCAAACGCCATCGTATCCAACTATCCCGGCACAACCGTCGATTTCACGAGCGGAACCCTCATCGAGGGTGGGCATACCTATACGATCATCGATGTGCCAGGCACCTACTCCCTTGAACCGCGGGACGCAGCAGAAGAGGTCGCAGTCAAAATGCTCCGGGATTATCCGGATGCAACGGTGATGATAGTGCTGGATGCCACAAAGACGGACCGGGGCCTCTATATTGCCCTTGAGGTGATGGAACGGGGAATGCCCTGTATTGTGGCGGTCAATATGATGGATGCCGCCCATGAAAAGAAGATCACCGTTGACATTCCCGGTCTCCAGCGTATCCTGGGTGTCCCGGTGGTCTCGACGACCGCAACGAGCGGTGAAGGGGTGCGTGACCTTGCAGAGATGCTGAGGAAGGCACAGGTCGCAGATATCGGGGCCATCGCAGAGCGCCTGCGGGGCGGAGAGCCGGAACGTGACCCCATCCGCGGCTGTGGTGGCTGCGGCGGATGCGGGGGGTGCTGACGTCATGGTATTCTCTTCTGACGCCCGCTGGGAGATGGTGGACGCCATCACCCGCCAGACGGTCACCTATGGCACCTATAAACAGACGCTTGGCGATGTGCTGGGAGACCTGACCGTCAAACCCCTCACCGGGATACCAGTGGCTGTTGCGGCACTCTATGCATTCTGGAGTGTCTTCACCTCGTTTGCGGGGACGCTCGTGACCGACGGGTTCATGGTGAAGTTCTTTGACGGCTTCTGGCTGCCGTGGATGCAGTCCGTCTGGCCCGACCCCGAGAGCTGGCTCTACTTCCTCTTTGTGGGGAATCCTGCGGCAGATACCTGCTTTGAGGCGTTCGGGATGCTCACGTCCGGACTATTTGTCTCGATAGGTGTAGTGCTGCCGGCGGTCCTTGTCTTCTATCTGATGATGACCATTCTGGAAGACTCGGGGTACCTGCCACGACTCGCGGTCCTTATGGACTCGGTACTCCACCGCATCGGGCTGCATGGATATGCAATTGTCCCTATCATTCTTGGCCTCGGGTGCAATGTGCCTGCGGTGACTGCCACCCGGATTCTGGAGACGAAAAAACAGCGGTTCATCATGATGACCCTCCTTGCCCTCTTCATTCCCTGCGGGGCCCAGCTGGGTATTATGATGAGTGTCCTCCCGGACCTTGTGGGAGTGGTGATGCTCTGCCTCATTGTTGGATTCGGCATCTTCGGGTTTGTCTTACATACGGTGATACCGGGAGAAAATCCCGAGATCCTTGTGGATGTGCCCCGTTACCACTGGCCTGTGAAGGAGTATGTCGCAAAGAAACTCTGGAACCGGACCAAGGGGTTCCTGAAAGAGGCGGTGCCTTTTGTGCTCTTTGGTATCCTGGTCGTCAACCTCCTCTATCTTGGCGGTGTGATACAGGGGCTTGCAAATCTGCTCGAACCGGTCTTTGTCACCTGGTTTGGCGTCCCCAAAGAGACCGTGGGGCCGCTCATTGCGGCATTCCTTAGAAAGGACCTCGCCATTGCACAGCTCTCGACTATCCCGATGACCACCTATCAGATGGTCGCCTCAGTCGTGCTCGTCACCATCTACTTCCCGTGTGTGGCCACCTTTGTGGTGATGCTCCGGGAAGGCTGGAAAGAACTACTTGCCGCAATCGCGGTGCTCTTCGTGGTCGTCTTCATCTATGGTGGAATTATCCACGGCATCGGCATCCTCCTGGGGGTCGCATAATATGGAACACAATGATATGAAAACAGAGGAAGACCGTCAGATAACTCCCCTCGGAATATATGTCACTCTGCTGGGTCTCGTGACAGTTGCGTTTGGCATGGCAGATATCCTTGTATGGGCAGGTGTCAGCCCCGGTTTTCAGGTAGGTATCCTTGCCATTGCCGGTGATGACTTCTTCCGCTGGGCATGGGGCGGCTTTATCGTGGTCTGTGCCGGCCTCTTCATGCTTGCGGGGTGCACCCGCGTCACATCACTCCAGCAGTCCGCGAAGGTGGTTCTGGGTGGCGTTCTTGTCTGGCTTATTGCGGGCACGGATATTTTTGCCCGGCTCTGTGGGGCGATTCCTGCGGGTGAAACGTCACCTGCGTTCTTTAACTCCGTATCCGGGTTCCTGGCGGCGTTTGCTCCGCCCTATACGCCGGCGGTGCTTCTGCTCCCGTTCACCCTGGGTATTGTGTATCTGATTCGGATACATGACACTGATGATTCCTGAACCAACGGGTTCGGGCCCCTTTTGAATCACCCATTTTATCATCTTTTGCAGATGATTATCATTATAGGAAGAGTATGGAAGAAGGATACATTGCAAAACACCTCAGCAGGAAGGCTGAGGACTACTTGGAAGCTATCCTTAATGTGACTCTTGAGAAAGGCTATGCCCGGACGAAGGATGTGGCCGAACAGCTGGGGCTCAGCCCTTCCAGTGTGGTCGAGATGTTCCGCAAACTGGACAGTCTGGGCCTTGTTGAATACCGGCGGTATGAAGGGGTGGTCTTTCGCCCGGAGGGGCGCAGGATTGCCGAGGTGATCAAGTACCGCCACGATACCCTGAAGAAGTTTCTTCTGTTGATAGGTGTATCGGATAAGGTTGCCGAGCAGGATGCCTGTTTTATGGAGCATGAGCTCAATCCAGAAACAGTGCGCCGTATCCGCCTCTTTTTGGAGACGATGGATAAAGACCCTACCTTCTGCCACCAGCTTCAGCAACAGATTGAGCAGCAGATACTGAAGAAATAATCATTTTCACAGGACTCCGGCGCCATGTGGGGGGTCTGAGTGTTCCACCTTCTGAGGTGTTTTCTCTGTTCTGTGTGTTGTAACAGTGATCAGGTTAATGCTGTGTCACCTGCTATTTCATTCTTCAGTTATGGGTTACCAGTACCTCTTTGGCCCGGTGCCGTCCCGGCGTCTGGGAGTCTCGCTTGGAATCGATCTTGTGCCCCACAAGACATGCAGCTACAACTGTATTTACTGCGAGTGCGGCAAGACGACGGATATGACTACCGTTCGTTCCGAATTTTATCCGACAGACGCGATAATCCGGGAAATTGACGACTATCTCTCAACGCATCCGCATCTCGATTATATCACGTTTTCCGGCTCCGGTGAGCCAACGCTCCATTCCGGAATGGGGAAAATTGCCCAACATATACGGGAGTACTTCCCGGAGTACCGCTTGGCGCTTCTTACAAACGGGAGTCTCCTCACCGACCCTGAGGTGCGTGCGGAGGCAGCTCTTATGCATGTCGTCGTGCCATCGATGGATGCGGTATCCGAGAGTATATTCAAAAAGATCGACCGGCCCTGTTCCACGATCACCGCAGCAGATGTCCTCTCAGGTATTGTCACCTTCAGAAAGGAGTTTAAAGGCGAAATCTGGCTTGAGATCTTCATCATCCCCGGTATGAATGACTCCGAAGAGGAACTGCTTTTCCTGCGCGATGCGATTGCAGAGATACGTCCTGACCGCGTGCAGCTCAATACACTGGACCGGCCGGGCCTCTATGACTGGATTACGACACCCACAAAAGAGGAGATGGAACATATTGCAGGCGCACTCGGTTTTCCCGGGACAGAGATCGTGGAAGGGCTCCCTTCCCGTTCAGATATCGCCTCGTTCTCGCAGGATGTCCGGGATTCTATCCTTGGAACCATCAGGAGACGCCCCTGCACGATAGACGATCTGAGCCGCATCCTCGGGCTGCACCCAAATGAGGTACGCAAGTACATCGACTCCCTCCTCGCGGATGGATACATCACCGAGGAGCGGGAGGCCCGCGGGATCTTTTACCGGCCGCGGTAGAGGGTTCCCGACTTCCCCTTTTTACCGGATTTTCTGATACAGTTCTGCGATGGACCCTGCCAGTTCATAGCCGCGCAAGGTGATCCGGTATTCGCCACGTTCGCCTTTCTGTCGGATGATATCACTTTTTATCAGCTTTTCAAGGTGGAAGAGGAGGTTGCCGCCCCGCAGGCCGGTCAGGTTTGAAAGTTCTGTGAAGGTCTTTGCATCATCATAGCAGGCCTTGAGCACCTGGAGTCTGACGGCACTTCCCAGGGCATCGCTGAAGAGCGTGGCGGCCTCCTCCGGAAGAGATCGTACGGCAACGGCGGTATCCATCTCCTCATGACAGGCCCCGATCGCCTCAAGCATCCTGAATTGCTGGTTCAGCTGGTGCTCCGACTCGGCAAAGCAGGATGCGCACCGGTCGAACGGCGCATGATCCTTCATTTCGGCCATTCTGGTGCGAATAGCTGTAATTTCCCCGGGGGTGAGATGTCCCGAGCGGATACTCTCAAGGACTCCTTCAAAGAGCATCTGAAAGGTTGAGCGGCATTTCTCCCAGAGGGGGCAGTCGCCTGCCTTTTTCCCGATGGCGTCGCACCCCATATCCCGGCAGCCGGTCACAATGGCATCGGCGCAGCTGTTTCGAAGTTCTGCAAGGAGGGCTGTCCCCTGCAGGCCGGGCCCCTGCCCCGCGTAGCGGTTCAGGTCGGAGCGGAGGGCAG
This sequence comes from Methanogenium organophilum, assembly GCF_026684035.1. NCBI lineage: Archaea > Methanobacteriati > Methanobacteriota > Methanomicrobia > Methanomicrobiales > Methanomicrobiaceae > Methanogenium > Methanogenium organophilum. The sequence continues at coordinate 1,079,986 of NZ_CP113361.1, read as the reverse complement.
AAATTTCTGATTTTAGTTCGCGAATTTCGTTAACGGGTAGTGTTTCCGGTTTCATGTTTCTCCATCTGCTTCGGATAGCCGGGTCAGAAATCTGTACCGGTTCCTGCTCTTGTGTATTTTTCTGACGGTTTTGTATATATTTGTATGCGCCGACAGAGTATATGGTGAAACAGCAATGGTAGCACTCACAGAAGAGATGAAAACCGCCCTTGCAACGATGAAGGCATTTCCGGTTGCCACCGCATCAGCAGATGGGTGGCCGAATGTGGTCCCGATTGGATTTGTCGAACTGGTCGATGACGAGACGATATGGATCGCAGACAATTTCATGAAAAAGACGCTTGCCAATATCCGGGAAAACCCGAAGATGTCCGTCTATGTCTGGGGCCCGGAGACGAAGGGCTGCTTCCAGATCAAAGGAGAGGTGGAGCTGAAGACCGAAGGTCCGGAGTTTGCCAAGATGCAGGAGACCGTTCGTGCAAAGATGGCACAGGCGCCCGCAAAGGGTCTCATGGTCATGAAGATCCACGAGGTCTACACCTGCAGTCCCGGCCCGGATGCAGGGGACAGACTCCTCTGACTTTTTTTGGGTGACTGACTGCACCGCACAGGCTGCTATCCGCAGGAAGAGATATCTATAATTATTGCGTGAGGATTTCTGATGCATCGTCGGACCCTACGGGCATACAGCGATCTCCTCCGGCTCCACTTTGCCTTTGCATGGCCGCTCCTCTTCTGTTCAGGTGCGGTTCTGGCCTTCGCGGCCTATGACGGGTTTTCGTGGTCGTATCTTTTCACCATCGCACTGATCGGTCTCTTCGGCTTCGAGGCGGGAATGGTCCTCAACGACTACGTGGACCGCATCTATGACCGGAGAGATGTCGAGAGCCGGATGACCGGATACTGGCGTCCGTTCGGGACCCGCCCCATCGCGGAAGGGCTCATCCCGGCCCGGCATGCCAGAAATGTTGTTCTCCTTCTTGCGGTTGCCGCCTTCGTCCTGACTCTTACGCTTCCCTATCCGCATTCTCTCTTTGTTGCCCTCATTATGGGCTACAGCTATGCCGTCGAGGTGTTCTATCAGGTGAAGAAGCGCTCGCAGACATTTCCCGTCGCCCAGCTTGTGGGCAGGACCGACTTCGCCCTCTTCCCCGTCGCGGGGTATCTCGCGGTTGGGATGCCGGATGGGACGGCGCTTCTCTACTTCCTCTTCTTCTACCCGTACGCCCTTGCACACCTCGCGGCAAACGACATCACCGACCTGAGAAATGACATCGCCCGGGGCATGAAGACCGTTCCTGTGCTTTATGGTGTGCGGGGAACGATCATCTGGATTGTGGCATGCACCGTCCTGCACGGCATCATGGCGTTTCTCTTTGCCCGTGTCCTGGATCCGGTGGCTCAGGCGGCGCTATTTGTTGGATTTCTGCTGGTAATCGCGGCGAACGGCATACTATTACAAAGCAGCGGGACGCCGGAGGCAGGGTTGCGGGCACTGCCGCTCTTTCATGCCGCGATGGCGGTCTATGCAGGGGGCATTGTTCTCGCGTTCTTTGTCTGAGCGGTCTCCCTTCCGTGTCAACGGAAGGTTCATCCGGTTATCCGTCCATCATTCTGCTGTGAACTGATATGAAACGGTATGGATTATTCATTGGACTTCTCTGCTGCTGTCTGGGGGCAGCGGTTCTTGCATGCGGCTGCATAGGAGACGAACCGACCGATCCAAACGCCGTGAGCGGCAACGGAACGATTGTGTACCAGAACCTCGAAGGCGGGTTCTATGGCATCGTCACCGATGACGGCACCCCCTATCTCCCTCTCAACCTGCCCGATGAGTTTGCACAGGATAACCTCTCCATCACCTTCACCGGCGTTGCGAAGACCGATGTCATGACCATCCAGCAGTGGGGCACCCCGCTGGAACTAACAGAAATTTCGTCTGGAGACCAGACGATGAAGATGGTCTCCGGGACCCCCTGATCTCCGTTTTTCCCTCTTCAGCCCTCCGGCGGGCGTGAGCAGATGCACGGCCACGGTTCTGTCTCTTCTCCGATGGCATAAACCACTTCTCTCCTGCTTCCGGTCCGGTAACAGGTGATGCCTTTCAGATTGCTCCCCCAGGCAAAGAGAATGGCTGCCGCAATATCGTCGTCTGTTGCTGAATGAGGCATGTTGATGGTCTTGGAGATGGCAGCGTGTACACGCGGCTGGAATACTGCCTGCATCCTGATGTGGTCTTTCCAGCTGATGTCGGTCGCGGTTTTGTAGAGCCTTCGGAAGGAAGCCGGGAGCCAGTTGATATCCTGCACTGTTCCCGTGCGGCGGAGATGGGAGATGACGGCATTGATCTCCTGATCTACTTCCGGTTGTGAGGAGAACCGGTCCCGTGCGGCGGTGGCGAGGTCCTGCGCAAAGAGCGGGTGCAGCATCGCAAAGGAAGATCCTGCGGTATGCCTGCGGGTATATGCATAGGAATACACTGGTTCGATGCCCGGCGAACAATCTGCGAGAAGAGAGATGCTGCCTGTCGGGGCGATGCAGGTGAGGGCGGCGTTGCGCATTGGGCATTTATTCCATCTGCTATTGTCCCATGCCGGAAATGAGTCGGATTCAACGGCAATAACATGTGAAGTCTCTACCGCCGCTGTGGTGATGCACTCCATAACATGCCCGCAGAGTACACGCCCTTTGGCTGAATCATATGGTATCCCCAGCATAAGGAGGGTGTCGTGGACGCCCATTACTCCAAGCCCAACCTTTCGGGTCCGTTTCGTTGCCGTTTCAATCCGGGAAAGCGGATAGGTGTTTTTGTCGATGATCCGATCCAGCATCCGCACCGCAATTCCGGTCGTTTGTTTGAGTCCGACCTCATCGATATGGTCCTCTTTGACAAACCGGGTGAGGTTCACCGAACCGAGGACACAACTCTCAAACGGGAGAAGCGGCTGTTCCCCACAGGGGTTTACGGCATCGATCTCCCCGAGGAGAGGCGTGGGATTGTGGTGGTTTATTTCATTATAAAAAAGGACGCCGGGTTCCCCGTTTTTCCAGATGCCGCCTGTGATCGCGTCCCAGATGTCGCCCACCGTTACCTCATCCCCCGTGGCAGGGTGAGTTGTCCAGACTGAATCCTGTTTTCCGTCACGGATACATGCCATGAATGCGTCTGTCACCATCACCGAGATGTTGAAGTTTGCGAGATCCCCTTCTCTTTCCTTGGCGTGGATGAAAGTGAGGATGTCGGGATGGTCTGCATTGAGGATGCCCATGTTTGCCCCCCGCCGCCTCCCTCCCTGCCGGATGATCTCGGTCGCCTGGTTAAAGATCTGCATGAACGAGACCGGCCCTGATGCCATGCCGTCTAACTCGCGGACAGGGGACGCCTTCGGGCGAATTTTTGAGAAGTTATATCCGGTGCCCCCCCCGCTCTGGTGGATAAGTGCTCCCCATTTGAGGGCATCAAATATTGTTGGGAGAGAGTCGCCGATAGGAAGCGTGAAACAGGCGGCAAGCTGCCCGTTCTCCGTTCCCGCGTTCATCAGGGTGGGAGAGTTCGGAAGAAAACGGAGGCTGTGCATCTCCGAAAAAAATGTCTCTTTTTCACGCTGTGTCTCTCCGATGGCGTCTGCGACCCTTCTACAGACGTCCGTAAAGGAGTTCTCATCGTCACGAAGATAGCGTGCTGCAAGGATGTGTGTGGTGAGGCTTCCGGTCATGTTTCAGTTAGGTTTCTCTCCTGTTTTTGCCGTACGCAGGGTTTCCACTCCCTTTGCAAGAACTGTGCCACACGCGCCTGCCGGGTATCGGTTGGGGAATGTGTACGACTGCTGTACCGGGATGCCCACCTGCCGTAGTGCTTCTTTGAGCGGAGCGGTGGCTCTCCCGGCATGGGCCATACAGGTGGTGAAGACAATTGCACGGGTACCCTCCTTTACCCCCCGCAATGCTGCAACCGCCCCGGTTATAACGGGTGTCGGATGTTGTGACCAGACCGGGGTGCCTATGATGATGATGTCAAAGGGGGATATGTTGATCTCGGCAGGATAGATAGCATCCTTCCGGCCGGTTACGGCCCTGATGCCTCCCCGGAGATATTTTCCCATTCTGCAGTAATGTCGCTCCGGCCGTACCTCTATCAGGGTTGCTCCGGTCTTTTCTGCGGCATTCCGGGCAATGGCCCGTGTATGGCCGGTTTCGGAGTGGTAGATGATGGCGACCGCCGGTGGTGTTTCGGCGGGTGCCGTATCGGTATCCGGTGTCATGGGTGTTCCTCACCCCTTCATCAGCACGCCGGGGTATATAATGAATTGCCGGGGGGCTTTCCTCCGAACCATGTTGCAGTCGCAGAGAACCGGGGACTCAGGATGACCATTTCGTTTATATGTATGTACGTATGAGGGGGGAGTGGTGAAAAGCTATGGCAGCACTTACAGAAGAAATGAAAAAGGCCTTCGCGACGATGAAGGCATTCCCGGTTGCTACTGCCGCAAAGGATGGCTGGCCGAACGTTGTACCCATTGGATTTGTGGAGCTCGTTGATGACGAGACAATATGGATCGCAGACAACTTTATGAAAAAGACCCTCGCGAATATCAGTGAAAACCCGAAAGTTTCTATCTATATCTGGGGCCCGGAGACGAAAGGATGTTTCCAGATAAAAGGTGACGTCAAACTGAAGACATTTGGTGCGGATTTTGAGAAGATGCAGCAGACCGTCCGTGCAAAGATGGCGAAGGCACCGGCAAAGGGACTTTTAATCGTAAAGATCCGGGAAGTCTTCCAGTGCGCCCCGGGCCCGGGCGCCGGGGAAAAACTGATCTAATTCTTCTTTTCTGTGCTTCATGTGATCGTGCATCTACGGTTTCATGCGGAGATGATCTGATGATATCATGTGTTGCAGGCTCTGGTATTTCTGCCTCGCAGGTACGACGCTTTTTTTCGTGGGTAAGGTATGGATGGAAACAAGAATCCACCTGCCGTGTTCAGAAATGCGGGTCTACCCTGCATGCTATCTGTTGATGGACCGACTGAATCGGGCTGGTGGGAATATAAATGTAAAATGTGGCGTTCTGAGATGTGGAATGATTGGCTCTTTAAAGCCCTTACTCCCCATTTTATGAGTCATATGGTGGGGTTTCATTCTAATCTTGATTTCTTTAATCTGGTTGTAATATTTTCCCGTTCGAACGGTATTTCAATATCTTCCTCTTTAGAATCGAAAATACCGTTTCAACCATGTTCCTCTGACTATAGTTTTCCTGATCATAATTCTCAAACATCTCCATCCGATATTTTCCAGAGTGAACATTTCCATTCTATTCACGAATCGGAATTGCTGATTCAGTTCCAATAATCTCCCTAATGAATCTGTGTATCTCTTCAGAATCATACCCTTTGTCCATCGTAAAGCACTCTGATGAGGTTATCCTCTGGGCCTGATTAATCAGAGATTTTGCATGCTGAGAGTCACGCACCGGCAGCTTTGAAAACTACTAACCCATGATATCATTTTATCTGAATCCGCAGCAATTGAAGCCTTGATGAAACTTCTTCGAGTCTTATTGTTCATTTTCGAATAGTGGTGGATTGCATAGGAGCTGGTAAACCCCGTTGGATAAATCAATTTAATTTTGATCTTCCCTCCGTTTTCATGCAATAGTCAAATCGCACATTTCAGAATGATTTTAAGAGATAGGGAGGGTATGCGCGTTATAAATTTTTGAAGAGTAGTAAAATGCGGGATGCTTTTCAATTCAAGGACATTCCTTATTGGGGTTTATATCTGTATCGATCAGTAAAATCACGATAATTCATTGCTATTTCTTCCTAAAAATTTTCATGGTCATAAGCTGATGCCTGGTATAATTACTCTTCATAAATTTGGACGAATGGAGAGGAAAATGAGAATTTTTGATGACGATGAGAGGGTTTTCACAAGATTGATGAACCTGTTCTCAGACATTGCTTTGAGAAATCCCTTGTTAATTTGTGGTCAAATGAAATTGGGGTTCCCGTATTATCGTTCTTTCGGTTGCTATTTTCTTAGAGTATTTCTACACGGCCGAATAATTGCCATTTGGGCTGGGTTTTGGTGCCTGAAGGTGCATATATGGACGTCATTTGTTCTCATTTTGCGTTATTTGTAGCATTTTATTGTAATTCATTCCATCAAATTACTTATTTTTTAAATCTGAATGTTATATGATAATTTTTTTATCTTGTTTTCTTGAATCTGCTCTTTATGGCGAGGAAATATTCTCAATTTTTAGATGAATGTTTCTGCTACCTGATGAACTATATTATATCTGTTTTGTGGAAAATGGATGATATTTATATTCTAGAATGTATTTGTTGTAGTATGCGCTATTGTATAGCATTAAATATTTTTGCATGAATTCGCATCCGAATTGTCTCAAAATACTGGCATTATTGTGCATGAATATATTTTTATTATGTATTTTGAATTTTAATATCTGTGATTGTACTTGGCATGTCTCATATTTTAATTCAAAATATATAAATAATGTATGTATGGAAATATGGTTCCAAAACATTAATCATTATTTGTTTGGTAGGCATGTGGTGAGAAATAATAATAACCAAATTCACGGATTTAATGCATTTATGCAATTAATACGGTTAATTATATTAACTTGTTTTAAAATCAAAATAATTGTTCAGGGATCTTTTTATATACTATATTTCCTAGATCTAATTGATAAACTTGATGATTATACTGGGGTGCAAATAATTTTGATTGTAACGTTTGCCCATCATAAGGGTGGTACTGGAAAAACCACATCATGTTTAAATATAGCTGGATTTTTGCATGAAAGTGGGAAGCGTGTGCTTGTTATCGACTGTGATCCACAGGCAAATGCAACATCGGGCCTTGGCATTGACCCGTGTTCTGTTCGCCTGAGTATGTATGATGTGTTCATGTCCTATGCAGGAGACTATGCTCCTGTTGGCCTGACGGATATAATCACAAATACAAAATCCGGCATTTTTCTGGCGCCTTCATCGCTTGATCTTGTTGGTGCAGAGCCGTACCTCTATGGCATCACCGACCGCGCCATGATCCTGGAAGATGCGATATCAAAGATTCATAGTGAGTATGATTACATTCTCATTGATACTCCCCCGAGTATGGGGCAGTTCGTCCTCAACGGGCTTGTTGCTGCAGATCGGGTTTTTGTTACATTTGACAGTGGTATTTTTGCCCTGAAAGGGGCTGAGGCGCTCTCGGCTATCATGGGTGATGTTGAGGCATATCTTGGCGAAAAAGTGGTCGCTGATGTGGCTGTTCTTACTCGGTGGGACAGTGCCCCTGTCATCTCTCTTTCAGATGAAGGATTTATAGCAAGGTTAAAGCAGCTCTTTTTTGGAAAAGCTGACCTGGCTGGTAGAGAAGTAGAACCAAAACGATTGTCTGCATTTAAGAATGATGTGAAAAAATCGTTTGATACGGTATACACGGTTCCGTTTGATACAAACGTCCAGATTGCACAAGTGAATGGCCTTCCTCTGGCGCAGTTTGCACCTCAATGCGAGGCTGCCCGTGTCTATCGTGAAATCGCGGAAATGATTAATTCATAGTGGAATTGCCTGATAAACCATCAAAATTCATATAATAATTTAATGAGGCGTATATATGGAAACAATTGGGAGAAAAGCATTATTTGAGGCGTATCCATCGAATGATGGAAAAAATGTAGGGGATAGAATTCTGGATGATTGGGCGGAAACTCTTAAATCCGCCATCAAGGGAGATACCTCAGCGAGGATAAATCTTGATATCGTTGACGGTTCACTGAAATCACTTGGTGAAACACTCAATATAGCAATGGACATAATGGCGGAGGTCGACCTTCTCCAGAATAAGGCAGAATTGTTCATCCGGGAAAACCCTCTGGCTATTGCTGTGCTTGGTCCCAATAAATCCTGTATTGACATCAACAGGGAGTATGAGCGCGTCTGGCGGGGAAGGTATGAAGAGCTGATGCGCAAGAAGCTCTACGAGTTTGACATCATGGTCACGGGTGGCGATGATATGTACGCCTCCTTTGAAACAAAACGGCATGCGGTAAGCGAGATGGAGCTGAAGTGGCCTAATGGCGAGAAAACGTATGTCACCCTCTCTCAGGTACCTGTTCTTGATGATAATGGGGACATCCTCGTCAATTATTACATATATCAGGACCGCACGAAGGACCTCTCGGTACAGAATTATCTCAATAATGAGGTTGAGCGACTGAAAGTTAACCTTGAAATGTTCGCACGCGGCGATCTGAAATTTAACTCGGTAGTTGATGTGGGCAATGATTACACTACTGCGATACGTGACAAATTCACTCAGATCAATGGCAGTATTGATGAGGTGAGGGATGCCGTTGGTGCTGTGGTCAAAGATATGGGTACGCTTGCAGTGGCCGGTGTTGAGGGGAAACTTGATACACGTGTCGACGCATCAAAGCACCAGGGTGACTTCCGTCAGATCGTGGAAGGTGTCAACGACACACTTGATGCGGTGGTTGGCCCGCTGAACGTGGCCGCCGAATATGTAGACCGTATTGGCAAGGGAGAGATTCCTGAAAAGATCACAGATGTGTATGCCGGTGACTTCAACGAGATCAAGAATAATCTGAACCTGTGTATCGATGGTCTTGGCGGACTTGTTGAAGCCGACTTGGTGCTGCAGAAAGTTGCTGCAAATGACTACACAGCGAAGGTTGAAGGAAATTATGTCGGTCTCTATGCCGATGTCGCCTCCTCCCTCAATGAAGTTATAGACCGGCTGCTTCACATCCAGAATACGGTACAGAATGTTGCTGCAGGTGACCTGGGTGATCTTAGTGCCTACAAGGCTGTGGGTCGGCGTTCTGAAAACGACAAAATGATCCCATCATTTGTTGACATGATGGAAAAGCTTGAGGCGGTGGTGAACGATGCAGAGATGCTCGCAGAAGCCGGCGTAAAAGGGCAGCTCGATGTGCGTGCTGATGCGACCCGTCACGCGGGTGCATATGGTGAGGTAATCCGGGGCATCAACAACTGTCTGGATGCGGTGGTTGGGCCGCTGAATGTGACGGCGGAATATGTGGACCGTATCGGCAAGGGAGATATTCCTGAAAAGATCACGGATGTGTATGCCGGTGACTTCAACGAGATCAAGAATAATCTGAACCTGTGTATCGATGGTCTTGGCGGACTTGTTGAAGCCGACTTGGTGCTGCAGAAAGTTGCTGCAAATGACTACACAGCGAAGGTTGAAGGAAATTATGTTGGTCTCTATGCCGATGTCGCCTCCTCCCTCAATGAAGTTATAGACCGGCTGCTTCACATCCAGAATACGGTGCAGAATGTTGCTGCAGGTGACCTGGGTGATCTTAGTGCCTACAAGGCTGTGGGTCGGCGTTCTGAAAACGACAAAATGATCCCATCATTTGTTGACATGATGGAAAACCTTGAGGCGGTGGTAAACGATGCAGAGATGCTCGCAGAAGCCGGCGTAAAAGGGCAGCTCGATGTGCGTGCTGATGCGACCCACCACGCGGGAGCATATGGTGAGGTAATCCGGGGCATCAACAATTGTCTGGATGCAGTGGTTGGGCCGCTGAACGTGGCCGCCGAATATGTGGACCGTATCGGCAAGGGAGATATTCCTGAAAAGATCACGGATGTGTATGCCGGTGACTTCAACGAGATCAAGAATAATCTGAACCTGTGTATCGATGGTCTTGGCGGACTTGTTGAAGCCGACTTGGTGCTGCAGAAAGTTGCTGCAAATGACTACACAGCGAAGGTTGAAGGAAATTATGTCGGTCTCTATGCCGATGTCGCCTCCTCCCTCAATGAAGTTATAGACCGGCTGCTTCACATCCAGAATACGGTGCAGAATGTTGCTGCAGGTGACCTGGGTGATCTTAGTGCCTACAAGGCTGTGGGTCGGCGTTCTGAAAACGACAAAATGATCCCATCATTTGTTGACATGATGGAAAAGCTTGAGGCGGTGGTGAACGATGCAGAGATGCTCGCAGAAGCCGGCGTAAAAGGGCAGCTCGATGTGCGTGCTGATGCGACCCGTCACGCGGGTGCATATGGTGAGGTAATCCGGGGCATCAACAACTGTCTGGATGCGGTGGTTGGGCCGCTGAATGTGACGGCGGAATATGTGGACCGTATCTCGAAAGGAAACATCCCTGCCAAGATAATGGATGATTATGCAGGTGACTTCAACGAGATCAAGAACAACCTCAATGGGTGTATTGATGCAGTTAACCTGCTGGTTAAGGACACAAATATGCTGGCTGACGCTGCTGCGGCAGGCAAACTCACTACACGTGCCGATATCTCACAGCATTCCGGTGACTATGCAAAGATTGTGGGTGGTCTCAACCAGACGCTTGACATCATCAACGAGCCGTTCCGCGAAATGAATGCCGCGATTGTCCAGCTGGATGTCACCGCCGATGAGACAACTCGTGGGGCAGACGAGATCGCAAAGGCAGCCGAGCAGGTTGCGGTAACAAGTCAGTTCTGTGCGGATCTGAGCAACTCGCTTATCACGCAGATCGAAGCAGTAGACCGACAGGTTGCAGATCTCTCTGCAAGTAATGAGGAGATTGCCAGCACCTCGCAGGAGGTGCACGAGCATGCGGTTCAGACGGCCGAGATTGGTGAGAAGGCCCAGGAGCTCGGTGCCGTGGCGAACAGCAAGATGAATATCGTCGAAACAATCGCCAAGCAGAGTGTGGACGAGATCCAGAATCTTAACAGCCGGATGCAGGAGATCGATAACGTCGTCAAACAGGTCAATGACATCGCAAACCAGATCAACCTGCTTGCCCTCAACGCGGCGATTGAGGCGGCTAGGGCAGGTGAACACGGTCGTGGCTTTGCGGTGGTAGCAGGGGAAGTTCGCAACCTGGCAGAGGAGGCCAAGCAGGCAACCGGCCGGATCGATCAGGTCATCGCAGGTGTCCAGGCAATCAGTGCAAAGACGGCCGAGGCGATCGGTTCGGCACACAATGAGATAGGCTCCGGTGTTGCGAGCGTAAACGCGACAATTGAAGCTCTCAACGAGATTGTGCAGGGGTCTCGTGATGTGAGGATTAACATCGATGAGATTGCCAAGGCGATTGAAGAACAGGCGAACATGGCAAACCGCATCGTTGAGGCGATGGAGGAGAGCAACCGGCTGACCCGTGAGAATCAGAGACAGGTAGAAGAACTTGCCTCACTCGCTGAAGAGGCGAGTGCCTCAACCGAAGAGATTGGCAGCTCCATCTATGAAGTGAAGAACATGGCTGGGGGACTGAAACAGACCATGGATAAATTTGAGGTATAAACCCGGAGTGAGGAGAAGATGGCAACAATTGATGTGGTGGTATTTGAAATCGGGGGTGAAAATTATGCCTTTGATATTCATCTTGCAAGGGAGATTGTTGAGATGATTCCAATCACCCCTGTCCCCGGCGCACCACCGTATATAGCAGGAATCATCAATCTCCGGGGTGAGATTACCAATATAATCAGGATCGATGGGCTCCTTTCACTTAATAGTGGGAAAGCTATTGAGGACCAGAAAATCATTGTCCTTATCCCTCCTGAGAACGAAGGGTCGGGTGTTGGGATCATTGTCGATGAAGTGCATTCCGTCAATGTAGTTTCCGAAGATGATATCGAGCAGATGGAGGAGAATTTATCATATGATTCAAATGGATTTATCAAGGGGATCATTAAGGTAAATAAGGGTGAAACTAAGAAAGAAGGGTTGGTGATCTGGCTCGATATGGAGAAAGTCCTTGGGGACCTCATATATAACCATCAGAGATAGTCTTTCATAATTGGGAGATTTTCAGTGCCCCATCCGGAGCATTGGAGATGTAATCTTAATCCAATGCTCCAATTAGGGGAGAGAATATCATTCGGGGGCGTATCCTTTCCCGGATGCGCTGTGTGCATGCAACGGAATTGAATGAATTATTTTATAATAACTCTCTTTTCTGGAGACCGGGAATGAGTTGAAAATAGCTCCCGAATTCGATTGCTATAGATGTTACGTATTTTATCGTGTTCTGGATGGTTTTGATTACCATTTGCATGAGATCTTCCCGGATTTAGTATATTGTAACTGATGGGCCCCGAATCTGAGTACGGGATTACCCAGCAGGAGATGAACCATGCAAACCTGCACTTATGGTATTTTTTCTCTTTCGGCAGAGAAAGGTTCAGTATGTCAGAATTTATTCAACAGACACAAACCGGGAAATTCTCAGTTCAGGAAGATCTGAAATATATTCTGCGAAAGCACCTGAAATTCCGGTGATGGTAATGAAGCGTATTTTTTCCAGGGGAAATTGAAGCATGAGATTGAACCATACCTCAGCATCACAATATGCTGTCTCTGTTTCCCTTTGTTTTGATCTGGCCTGTTGGTCGGAAGAAAGTGGTCTGCACCACTCCCGGATCAATGATGTCTCTGTATGGCCGAATGAACATTATCAAGCGATTTTTGCAGGATTTCCTGGCAGTTGTGGCGCAGAGGATCACCGTGGCCTGGATAAATGGCGGAAATATCCTTTCTGCAGATCCTTTCAAGTGCCAGGACAAATTGTTCGTCATAGGTGCCGTCATCAGATCTGATAATCAACGGCGTGTCTCCGGAAAAGAGTGCATGGCTTTCTCTGCAATAAATGCATATTGAATCCGAACTGTGGCCAGGTGTATGGATTATTTCAGCTGTTTCGTCACCGATCCTCAGCAGATCACCGTCCCTGACCACGGTGTCGACATCTTTGAGATATTTCGAAAAGGCGTAGACTTCCGGTTTATATACCTCCCGGATGCGTGGAAGAAGGGATGTGTGATCATAGTGACTGTGGGTGAGGATAACCTGATCCACCTTGTGCTTGCCCAGTCCGGTTGATGCATGATTGATACGGTCCACTATTGAGGGGGCTCTTCCGACATCGATCAGCGTATTTTTATCCTTTAATGCGTTCCACACGCCGGTAACCAGATACACATTCGATGTATAGGTGGTGATGCCTTCGGTCAGGTTTGAGATCTTCATTATTTGACAGAAATTTTTCTGTATACATGTGCATTGGGAACAATCTGTTCAAAGAGATGTTCGACGTCTTCTGGCATTTTCTGTGTATGCTCTGTTAAAAAGAAGCCGCCCTCCTCGAGTGAACCATGAAACATCCTGATTACCCTGCTCCTGTCCTCTTCAGTAAAATGGAGAAGCACGTTTTTGCAGACTATTAATGAAAAGTTGTTTCTGAATGGCTCGAAGCTGAGGAGATTATGTTTCTGGAACACGAGACGTTTTTTTATCTCATCTGAAACCTGATAATTCCCGGGTTTATTTTCGTCTGGAAAGAAGTGTTTCGCGAAGATATCTCTGGGCATTCTCTGGAGTTCGTTCTCCGGATAACTACCTTCTGTGATTATTTTTCCAAAGGTTTCGTAAGTATCGATATCGCTTGCATATATTTTGACGTTCCTGAAGATCATCTGGCCCATATTCTCCCTGAGCAGGAGGGCGATGGTATATGGTTCCTGGCCCATTGCGCACCCGGCACTCCAGATGTTAATGAATCGCCGCGACCGGAATGAAGGGAGCATATAATCAATAATCGTTTGCAGCGTCTGTAAATCCCTGAAAAAGAATGTAAATGCCATCGTAAATCACGTAATAACCCGGTTAATGTCAGCGGAAAGGAATTATTCTAAAGTAGTCTTCCTATTCGCAATTAAGGTTATGTATGGGGATTATACGCACCTTCCACAGTTCTGTTCTTCGGCTCAGGGAGGATGCTGTTCTGTCTGAAAATTACATGATGGTTTATGCCGATCAGTATGCCCTGAACGGGGCACTGTCGATGCGAAACGATGCAGAGAAAGTTATGAGCATCCGCTCCATCCGCAGTTCTTGCAGATCCCCTGGTTGCAGCCTTCCCCGAAGTCCAGTTCGGCGTCGCATTCGGGACAACGGTTCTTTCCCTCCCCGGAGACATCAGTGATGGCCCAGTCATCGAGAGTGGTAATAGTCTCCATGTGGGCCGCAAGGTCGATGCATCTGCCGACGACGTCAGCACAGGAGTATCCTTCAGACTCTGCCTTTTTCACCGCAGAGAGACAGTTCACCTTCCGGAACTGTTTGACATATTTTGTATAGGGAACGCCGCTCTGCAGCCCTGTTGATATCGCCCGGCCGAGAGCATTGGAGTTTGCTTCGCACCCGCCGCTCCCCACGGTCCGGATGAATACTTCCCAAGGCGTCCCCTCAAAAAGGTTGACGGTCACATAGAGGCGGCAGCACCCGGACTGGCAGAGGTAGGTCTTGCCTATGAGTTCCTTCGGGCGGCACCGCTCCTGTATTTGGGGTTCTGCCGGTTCCTTCTCACTGAGGGACAGAACAACTTCGCTTCTGCTCCCTGTGCGGTAGATGGTCATTCCCTTGATGCCGTTCTTCCATGCCATCATGACGGCCTGTGCCATGTCGTCTCTGGTCGCCTCTTCAGGCATATTAATTGTCTTTGAGATTGAGGCATGGACATGCTTCTGGAATACTGCCTGCATCAGGATGTGGTCCTTCCACCCGATGTCCATTGCAGTCCGGAAGACCTGACGGAACGATGCCGGAAGCCATTCGATGTCCTGCACGGTCCCGGTTTTATGGACATGGTCGATCACTTCACGGACCTGGCGATCACATTCGGCCGTGGATTTACCGGGTGTGGCAATAACCCTTCTCAGTTCAGCGGCAAATATCGGGTGCAGGATCTCAAACGACTTATCCACGGTATTATTCCGGGTGTAGGCAAAGGAGAAGACCGGTTCGATACCACTGGAGCAGTTTGCCATGAGGGAGATGGTGCCTGTCGGCGCAATGGTGGTGAGAGCGGCGTTGCGCATCGTCCGGTCACCCCAGGTACTCCCCTCCCATGCGGGGAAGACGCCGCGTTCCTCTGCGAGGCGGTGTGACTCGTCTACTGCTGTTGTAGTGACCAGTTCCATCACATGTTCACAGAATGCCCGCCCTTCCTCTGTGTCATAGGGTATCCCCAGGAGGAGCAGTGCGTCGTGGACACCCATGAGGCCAAGGCCTGTCTTCCGGGTCTTTTCCGTGGCCTCTTTGATCTGAGGAATGGGGAAGGAGTTCTTGTCGATCACCGCGTCAAGGAATCGTGTGCCGATCCGTGCGGTCGCACGCAGCCGTTCTTCATTGAGTTTTCCGTTCTCAACAAATTTCGAGAGATTAATTGATCCAAGAACACAGCTCTCGAAGTGGAGAAGCGGTTGTTCCCCACACGGATTGGTGGTATCGATGTCCCCGAGATGTGGGGTGGGGTTGTACCGGTTGATCTCGTCATAGAAGAGCACTCCTGGCTCTCCATTCTTCCAGATTCCGTCAATCACTGTGTTCCAGATATCACCGACACGGACCTCCTCTCCGGAATACGGGTGGGTCATCCAGACCTTCTCCATTTCGCCTGCGTCGACGGCTTCCATGAATGCATCATTCATCATGACTGAGATGTTGAAGTTTTTGACCCTCCCCTCCTCGGTCTTCGACCGGATAAATTCCAAAATATCCGGGTGCCATACATTGAGTATCCCCATGTTTGCTCCCCGGCGCCTGCCGCCCTGTTTGATAACCTCGGTTGCTTCATTGAAGATGTTCATGAAGGAAACCGGGCCGGAGGCGACCCCCTCTGTGGAGAGAACCGGTGCGTCCTTCGGGCGGATATTTGAGAAGTTATAGCCGGTTCCGCCGCCGCTTTTGTGGATCAGGGCGCCCCACTTGAGGGCGTCAAAGATCTCAGGGAGGGAGTCCCCCACCAGCAGGGTGAAGCAGGCGGAGAGTTGATTGATGTCGGTGCCCGCGTTCATCAGGGTGGGTGAGTTTGGAAGGAACCGGAGTGAGCGCATCTCCTCGAAGTATGCGGCGGTTTCGCTCTCATCCTTCCCGAGGGCACGAGCGACACGCCTGCACACATCTTCGAATGTTGTTTCGCCGCTGCGAAGATAGCGGGCACTCAGGATACTGTTAGTGATTGAATCTGTCATGGGTCTGATCTTTCGTTCAGGGTGCAGAGAATATCCAATGGATGTTTGCCTGATAGCGGGTCATACCGGTATCCATGGCGACCGGTGGTGCATCCATTGATGGCCATATTCTCCTGCGGCCTCCTCTTTATCCGGTCGATGATGTTATCGAACGGGAGGGGTCGTTTTCTGGTCGGTTTTCTTTGCCGGGCTCCCCCCTGCTGGCATGCCATCACGGAGGGCCGCATACCGATTCCGGGAGGGTGTGGGCCATCGGGGTCAGTAATCTGATTTTCTTCAGGCTCTTGTGGTAATGGCGCCGGGGAGGATTGTCTCATTCTGTTTGTTGGGCTGTGTGATAAGAGAAGGGGTATCACCTAATGAGTGGATGCCGGGTGGTGCGAAAGTGGCTGGATGGTGACCTGCTATTTTGGGTGATGATTCCGGTCGCATATTGGGATTTTGGGTCGAAATGATTGTTCGTACATGGTGGACGTTTTGGATAGCGAATGCCATCTGGATTCCGGAGTCAGGTATACCGCGCCGGGTGAAACCTGATTGAGAGGGTGAGTATAGGGGGGATGAATACAAAACAGGATTTTTCAGTTCTTGTTTTTGAGGCGTTTTCCTTCCGCCCACGCCTTCCCTGCATACTCTCCCAGGGTCCAGTAACTGTTGTCGGGCATCGTAAGAAGGAGAGGATTTATTGCTTTCATGTCCGGTTTTCCCCCGCTTTCCATTCCTGTATTTACATACCCCGCTACGATTTCTCCGATAAAAAGCAGATTTGTGGGTAATTCAATGGTCTCGGTGAGTCGGCATTCCATGGTCAGCGGGCAGTTCTGGATCATTGGCGCCCCGGTGAGAACGCCCCGGAAGAGGTCGAATATGCCTGATTTGTCAGTGTCCCTACCGGATACAAGGCCGCAGTAGTCGGTTTCCGTTACCATTTCGGCCGTGGGAAGGTTGACACTGAAGGTCTTGTTCTCCTGGATACCGTCCGGCGTAGCGTTGGCCCGGTTGATTCCGATGGCAATCATCGGAGGGTCTGTATTCACCCGTGAAACCCAGCCGACCGTGAGGAAATTCGGCCTTCCTGCGATCTCTGTCCCTACGAGGACCACGGGCATGGGGAGGAAGACATTTGTTCCGATTCGGATCTTCTTCATACGCCTTACTCCACCGGATCGATAATGAATGTTGGTGCGAAGTACGAGCGTTTTGATGAGAGCTCCTGCACCTTTGCGACCGCCGGTAGAGTAAAAATGATTTCCTGAGTTGGCCACCTTATGAAATCGAATGATGATGTCTAAATTGTGGGGGTGAATCTGGTCGGAAAAAGGATGTATCCTGACTATTGTCAGATCCACTGCTTTCTTCTGAAGTATACCACCATGATAGCGGCAGTAACAACCATTGCCAGGATGGCAGCCGGATAACCATATTCCCACTGGAGTTCCGGCATGGATGCGAAGTTCATCCCGTAGATGCCTGCAATGAACGTCAATGGGATGAAGATGGTTGCAATGATGGTTAATACCTTCATCACCTCATTCATCCGGGTGCTCAGGGTTGAGAGGTAAATCTCATAGATTCCGGTTGACATCTCCCGGTATGACTCAAGAATATCGTTGAGCTGATAGAGATGATCCGAAACATCGTTGAGGAATACCCCTGTTTGTTCGGATATGAAATTCGATTTATTCCTGATAAGTCCTGAGATTGTCTCCCGAACCGGCCATACCTGTTTTCTGATATTAAGGAGATTTCGTTTGAGGGAGTAGATATCTTCCATTACATCCCTGTTATCCCCGTCAATGATCCGCTCTTCAAGGTTCTCGATATCCTCCCCGATTCGTTCAAAGACCGAAAAGTAGTTGTCAACAACAAAGTCGGTGAGGGCATACATCAGATAATCCGGGCCGTATCTCCGAATCCGGCTTTTTTTGTCTGAAAGTCTCCTGATAATGGCGTCAAAAATATCACTGTCGGTTTCTTCAAATGAACAGACGACCCGATCGGTGAGGATTATGCTTAACTGAGAGGATGCGATGGAATTGTTTTCTTCAGATTGTGCCGTTGTATCCGGTATGGTGCCGGAAATATCTTTTTTAAACTCAGGAGATGGGTCTCTGGTGTCTGCGTTCCCTTTATTATCTATGCGGATGATTTTCAGGACCAGATAGAGGTAATTGTCAAAATCTTCGTATTTTGGGCGTTGGCTGGTATTGAGTATATCTTCAAGCGTCAGGGGATGAAGGGAAAGGAGCTCTCCGATCCGTTTGATCTCTTCAAGATTGGAGAGGCCGGATACCTTTATCCAGGTACAGGTATCCGGATCA
The DNA here is from genome assembly GCF_026684035.1 of Methanogenium organophilum. Lineage (NCBI taxonomy): Archaea > Methanobacteriati > Methanobacteriota > Methanomicrobia > Methanomicrobiales > Methanomicrobiaceae > Methanogenium > Methanogenium organophilum. The sequence goes on along the minus strand of NZ_CP113361.1, from coordinate 1,061,582 downwards.
CGGGATATGGTGTCTGGTGAATCCGGGCTGATTTCTTCCGCAAAACTCTGGTTATAGACAAAATACCGGACGTGGGTTGGTGCAGGATCCCGCTCACCCACATGGATCAGGGTCCCGGGGGGGAGCCCTGACTTTGATGCCTGTGATACTGCAATTTTTTTGCCCGGTTCCATGTGTCAGCATCATTCTGACAGGGGAAATATATTTCTAAAATTGACTGGTAGAAAGGGGTTGTCCGTCATGCACAGGATCAGGATAACAGATCACTCATTCTGCCTGTCTATCCGATCTCTTTTTCCATCCAGACGGTGTCAAAGATGATCCCGTTCTTCTCGCCGATATTTCTGAACCTGCCGCATTCCGTGAAGCCGTGTGCGGCATGGAACCGGATGCTGCCGGAGTTTTTGGAGGAGATCGACGCGAGAATGCAGGCTATGCCCCGTTCCTGTGCGCCTGTTTCAAGGTGGTTCAGGATACGGCTCCCCAGCCCCTGACCGGTCATATCCGTTCGGATAAAGTATGTCACCTCAGCGGTGCGGGCAAAGGCGGGCATCGGATTATGGGAATGCAGCATCCCGAATCCAACTGCAGTGCCGGCGGCGTCCCGGACCACGCAGGAGGGATAACCATCGGCAAGGGAGCAGAGGTGGTCAAACATTCCATAGGGCACCGGTTCTGCCGGGTATGCCGCGAAACTATGCTCTATGTAGTGGTTGAAGATGTCGATGATGGCGGTACGGTCTTTCGGGCGTATCGCGTCCAGGGTATATTCTGTCATGAGTCTTCCTCTCCGGTCGGTGGTGTGAATATGGCCGATCTAAATACTGTTTAGTTGCTATACTATTTTGAAATAGGTACTATACTATTTTATCCGTGATGTCCACGAAAAGGAGGAAAACGGCTGATGGTCCGGTGGTGCCGGATGTCGATGGCTACGGGTCGGCAGGGTTATTCTGCGGGACACAGGACATCTTCTCCCGTACCTTTGGGCAGGCGTCAAACATCTCCTCGAGCCCGGAGAGGAGTGTAAGGAGGTGCTCACGGTCTGTCCCGGTGAGGGCGGTGAGATGGGATGCGAGGATATGATCCATCTGTTCGTGGTAGCGCCGGTGCCACGCGAGAGCCTCCTCTCCCCGTTCTGTGAGGCAGAGCAGAATCGTCTTTTTATCGCCATATCTGCTGTATTTTTTGATATAACCTTTCTTCTCAAGTTTTGTAGCTGTCTGTGATACGGCCCCTTTTGTTACCCCGATACGGGTGGCGAGTGCTGAGATGCTCTCCTCCGGGTATCGGGCGATGAATTCTATCAGGTGAACTTCTGAGGTATAGATGAGCACGCCGTGCCCGATGTCAACCGGCTCCTTCTCGACTGCCACCGCCTTGTTAAGCACCCGGATGAAGGCGTCTGTCAGATCGGAGACGGTGATGCTGTTCTCTGTCTGAGAGGGATTGTTTAGCATGTATACGTTTATATGTGGGGGCGGGTATCTGAAGGTTGTGCCTGTCTTTCGGCAGTGGGGATGCAACGGATTCGTGTTCAGGGCCAATGGGATGAATCATGGGTTGCGTGTCAAAAGCTTTTCCCCGCCACAGCCAAAGAGAAGATTATGGCAACAAACCCTGAGACGGAACGTATCGTTCGCGAATTTCTGGACCATACTGATGCAATATCAGATGAGATCACTGCAGAGGCAGAAAAAATGCTGGGGAAGGTGCCGTTCATCTTTTCCTACCTGAACGAACGGCCCGAATCGTTTGTGTTGAGCACCCTTGGCGACTTTTATACCGCACGCCCGAAGAGCATGGACGTGAAAACGGCCGAGATTGCAACGATTGCCGCTGCCGCTGCCCTGGGTGCGGATGCCTGCCTGAAGATGCATATCCGGGTGGCACTCGAGGAGGGTGTCTCCCGAGATCAGGTGCTGGACGCCCTTCTTATCGCCTCTCTTATAGGGAAGACATCGGTGATGACCAAATCCCTGCGGGTGTTGAGGGATGTGGAAGAGAAGATGTGACGGGTGTCGGGGAAAATCTCTCTGAAACTGATTTAGGGTGATTACTCCGCAAACATCTCCCGTGCCATCTGTTTTTTCTCGTCAAATCCTTCCCCTTCCATCTCTTCTACGATCGTTTCCAGCAAGGCCGGGATATCAAGGTGCTGTGGGCATTTATCGAGGCATTCCATGCACTGCACACACTGCGAGGCATACTGCTCCGGGCCGCTTGTCAGCACACCGGAGAGCCGGACGACATAGAACATCTCCGCATCCGGGTTTTTGAACATATACTTGTTGTTGTAGAGCTCAAAGCAGAGCGGGATGTCTACTCCTGCCGGGCAGGGCATGCAGTACTGACAGCCGGTGCAGCCGACCTTCATCAACTCACGGTAGGTGTCGGTGGCCTTCGCGATGAGAGAGAGTTCTGTTTCCGAAAGGGAGCCGGGGTATGCTTCGCCTGCTGTCCGGATGTTCTCTTCGATGTCCTCCTCCCGGTTCATGCCGGAGAGGACGACCGTTACCTCCGGGTGATTCCACACCCAGCGCAGTCCCCACTCGGCGGGGGTTCGTTCGACGGGTGCACGGTCCCAGATGTCCCCGACTTCGGGCGGCACCGGGTCCGTGAGGTTCCCGCCCCGCAGGGGTTCCATGATGATGACGCCAAGGCCCTTCCCGGCGGCGTATTCCAGCCCTTTTGTCCCTGCCTGATTCTCTTCATCGAGGATATTGTACTGGATCTGGCAGAACTCCCACGGGTATGCGTCCACAATCGGGGCGAAGTCATCTGCCGGCCCGTGGAAGGAGAAGCCGGCGTTCACGATCTTCCCCGCTTTCTTTGCCTCGTCAAGAAACGCCCGGAGGCCGCACGCCTCGAGCTGGGCGAGTCGTTCGGTGGTGTTTAACACATGGATGAGGTAGTAGTCGATATGGTCGGTCTGCAGATTCGTGAGCTGGGCGTCAAGGAACCGGTCCATGTCCCCCCGCGTCCTCACCAGCCATGACGGCAGTTTTGTTGCAAGGCGGACCTTCTCCCGGTAGCCGTCACCAAGTGCACGCCCGACAAAGGGCTCGCTCTCTCCCATGTGATAACTCCAGGCCGTGTCGACATAATTCATCCCGTGGTCGATTGCATACCGGAGTTGGCGGGTGGCCCGCTCCTCATCTATTTTGCCATCGACCTCTGGAAGGCGCATGCAGCCGTAGCCGAGTATTGAGAGTTTATCTCCGGTTTTTGGTATGGTGCGGTAGAGCATTGTTTATCCCCTCTTGGTATGGGGGATTGATGGTTTTGGGGGTACTTATGGGTTTTTGTGTTGGGGGGGTGTGGGTATGAAATATCTGTTGAAAATCGGGATTTTCTGATGTTTTTTCATCTGAATGTGTTGATATCGGTTTCGAGGAAAACTGGAGTTGTGGAGGTGGGGAATTGAACCCCATTTTAGGGTCTATGTGACTTCACACTAATGTCAATTAATTGGTGATCCTAATGGTATTGGAGGGGAGGGCATCCAGCCCTCCACATGACCCGCCCAACCAAACATTGCTAATAATCCGATTATTATTTCTTTAAATGTCATGAAAAAATCTCCTAAATTGAAGTTCTCCCATATCCAGATAAGTACACCAATAATTAACAGCAGCGTATCTGCCACAACCCTAGAGAGATTATGTTTGATGTGTATGAATATTTTTCCAATAGTGTTAATTGAAGTCTAATTTTTAAACGGTCGGTAATGGAGACAGTTCGTTTATTGATCTTCTGGCATTACTAGCATTTTTAGCAATAATATGTGATCAATAGCTGTTTTATCGACCTGTTCAGAGGGTTTGGTCTTATGCTGCTGCCTGTCCGTTCTGAAAAGCTGAAAATGAGAAGAATACCAATTAGTTCCCTGCTTTTTAAAAAGGAATGATAGAGATATTCAATAACTCCAATTCTCATGACCTAATGGTGCATGATTCAGTTCATCACGGTATAACCGCCATTGTGGCATGAACTGATCCATCAGTTCCCTGAAATGGTCATTGTGTTTTCTCTCCAACAGATGCACCATCTCATGAACGATTATGTATTCAAGGCATTCGATGGATTTCTTGGCGAGTTCCAGATTCAGCCAGATACGGCGTGCTTCGACATTGCAGCTTCCCCATTTGGTTTTCATCTTTTTTACTCCCCAGTTGTCCACCGTAACACCGATTATCTCCTCCCACTTTTTGATCAGTGGCGGGATCTGAGCCTTCAGTTCCCTGCGGTACCATTCCTGAAGAACCTGTTCACGTCTTGATTTGTTGCTTCCTATCGGAATATAGAGGTTAATGCTGGTTTTGTTGTGAACCTCGACATGGGAAGGACCCTTTTGTTCGATGATATTCAACAGATATCGCTGACCGAAGTAATAGTGGCTCTCGTGGTAGACATATTCTCTTGCAGTCTGACGTTCTTGTGTCTGGAATTTCTTTTGTTGACGTTTAATCCAAGGCAGTTTCGAGATCACAGCCAGCCGCACCGCTTCGTCATCAATCCGCAGGGGAGCTGCTACCCGCACCCTGCCTTCTGGTGGATAGACGGCCAGATGTAGATTTTTGATATCCTTGCGAACAACATCAACTGTCAACTCACCAATGGAGATCTGGTGCATCTAGGTATACTCCTGTTGGTTTTTGACGAGTTCCAGAATTGTGTCTGTTTTCTCATCATCCCCGACCACGCCTTTGATGGCCAAACGGATCATTCTGGTTTTGATGAGATTTTGCTGCCAATCGTCCTGCTTATTGGAACGAACAGCCAAGTCCAATTCTTTTACCAGCATTTCATTTTGATCAAGATTGTCATACAGGGCACGTTTTGCCGGGGTATCGACGGTTTCCGGATATTGTGTTGCTCTGGAAGGATCGTTGATCTGCCTCGTCAGATCAACAATTCTTTCCAGGTATTTTTTGTAACCCTGTGCATCTGCTCTGCGTTCAATGATCAGTGCATCCAGCAGTTCTGACATTTTCTCATAATATTTCGGGTTGATTGGGGATTTGTCAATGATCAGTTTACGGACGTTGTTATCAATGGTTTCAGCCACTGCTTCGTGATTTCTCCGGATACTCTCTGGCAACTGGTCCACTGCATCAGTGCCTCGTTCGACGATGAGCTCAACCAAAGACATGTCATCAAATGCGGAAATCTTCTCGCTCTCCTCGGCACGAATGTACGTGTCAATCAGGTGACGCATGGCCGGTTCATACATCTTGAGGTCGATATAGTCACCACTGGCGAGTTTCACTTCGTTTCGCACCTTTTCATAGTGCTCAACTTCGCTTCGTATTTGTCTGGTCTCTTCTGCTGTGTAGCCTGCTTCCTCCATTTCGTTTGCGAGGTTTGCATAGGCACGAAGTAGTTTCGCAGTGGTCTTGTAGAGGGTGAGTCGCTTTGGCTCGTTGTCCTTCAGGGCTTCTTTATCGGTTGTATCCTCAGCGCAGAAGTAGTGCTGATATGCCAGTGAGTCATAGGGTGGCCTGACCGGTTCACAGAGTGCTTTGATGGCTTCGCGGACTTCCTCGAGGTGTTCGCGTCCTTTGGTCAGGCGATCGGTCAACAGCCCGTCAACATCTTCCCTGTCATATCCGTCGAAGGCTTCTGAGGTATAATCATGGACCGACTTCTCCAGGCTTTTGAACAGGTCCATGTAATCGATGATGTATCCATACTCCTTATCCTCACCATCGAGTCGGTTGACCCGGCAGATTGCCTGAAAAAGACCATGATCCTGCATCTGCTTATCAATATAGAGATATGTGGCGGGGGGAGCATCAAAGCCGGTCAGGAGTTTGTCTACCACGATAAGCAGCTTCATCTGGCCGGGTTCTTCGATAAATTTCTTTTTGACAGCCTTTTCAAACTCTTCTGCCTTGGTAACCCCCTCTTCCGGGGGGATATGGAAGTAATCAGCGAGCATTTTCTGGTATATTTTATAATCCCGGAGCCGATCGGTATCTCCTTCGCCGCTCTCCTCGCCTTTGATGTCTGTTGTTGAGGGCTGGTAGGAGGTGACGATGGCACATTTGCCTGCCAGAGGAGTCTTTTCAAAGAGCTCGTAACAGATGCAGGCTTCATGGATTCTGCTGGTGACAAGCAGAGCATTCCCCCGCCCGCTCTGTAACCTGTCGCGTGTTTCCATGTCGAAGAGGATGTCACTTACGATCATATCCAGCCGCGATTTGCTGGAGAGGACTTTCTGCATCGTTCCCCATCGTTTCTTGAGCTGGGCTTTGGCGATGTCGTTGAGACCACTGGTCTTTGCGTCAAACCATTGGTCGATCTTGTCCTGTGACCGGATGGTCTGGTCGATGTCACGGGCCTCATAGCGGAGATCGAGCACCACACCGTCTGCTACTGCCTCATCATATTTGTAGGTGTGAATATTGCGGCCGAAGATCTCCATGCTGGTTTTTTTGTCTTTCTTGAGAAGGGGGGTGCCGGTGAAACCGACCAAGAGAGCATGTGGCAGGATCTCATTCATGGCATCGTGGAGTTTGCCGGACTGGGTGCGATGACATTCGTCTACGAAGACGAAGATGTCCCCTTTTGCCCTGAAATTACTCGGGAGAGCTTTGTGGATTTCCTCGACAAATCCGTCCACATCTGCCTCATCGCCACCCTTTCCCTTTTTCCCGAATTTATGAATCAGCGAGCAGATGAGCCATGGTTTGGTGTCGTTGAGTTTTGCAATGAGGTCAGCGCCACTTTTGGTCCGGTATATTTCTTCATCAACACCCATGAAGACCTTCTCAATCTGTTCATCGAGCTCAGTGCGGTCGGTGATGATGAGAACCCGTGAATCCATGACGTTCTCACGTATCCATTTGGCAAGCCAGACCATGGTGAGGCTCTTACCACTGCCCTGCGTGTGCCAGATGATGCCTCCCTCCCGTCGTTTGATAAACGGCTGTGCGGCTTTCACACCGAAGTACTGGTTGGGACGGCAGATCTTCTTGGTGCCTGCATCAAAGACGATGAAATTGTGGACGATCTCCAGGAACCGGGTTTTCTCACAGACCTGCATCAGGTGACGGTCGAGCAGGTTTTCGGTATCGCTCTTCTCCTTCCAGGTGAGGTAGTATTTTTCCGGGGTTTCTGTCGTGGCATAGCGGAGTCCCTGTGTGTCGTTGCCTGCCATGACAAGCTGTATGGTAGAGAAGAATGGACGGATGAAGATGCTTTTCTGGTTGTCGAGGTTCTGACGAATACCCTCGCCCACGGAGACGGTGGAACGCTTGAGTTCGATGACTCCCAGTGCAATGCCATTTATATAGAGCACAATGTCGGGCCGTTTGGTGTGTTCGCCCACTACGGTGACCTCTTCTGCGACTGCGAAGTGGTTGTTCTCCGGGTGCATCCAGTCGATGAGCCAGACAGTCTGCATATTTTTGCCTGCCTCAGGCTTGACCTTCACCCCGTAGCGGAGCAGACTATAGACATCCTTGTTGATGTCATAGAGGGTGCGGTTCTGATCGCCTGCCACCCTCTTCAGCTCAAAGATGGCCTTGGTGATCAGGGTCTCGTCGTATTGTTTTTTCTCCTTCAAAAAGGGGCGGAGGTATGCTTCTTCGATATTGGCGTTGCCTTTCCCGTCCTCATCAACTCTGTCCGACCAGTCTCCCAGATAGTCATAGCCGAGCGTATCGCGAAAGAGCCTGATCACCCGTTCCTGGGTTCTGCGTTCGATCTCCCCAACCCTGCTCATACCAGCCGTATCCTTCCCGTCAGGAGTTCCTGCATCATCCCTTCCTTTATCATCCGTGCTTTATCTCGTTTCTCCTCCAGTTCGGCGATTTCAGTGTCCATGTCGGAGAGGACGGTTGCGATGGCGGTTTGTTCTTCTTTGTTGATTGGAATGTAAACCTTAAATGATTCAAATAATTCTCTAGAGAGATATGAAATTGTGGTTCCAGATGAAATATTGTTTAATTCATCAGCATTGAAAGTCATATAGTAGTACAAAAATTCATTCAATAATTTTGATTCATCTACAACCAATCCGATGAATGTCTGGTTTGTGACCAATGGTTTTCTAATTATTGCGCAACGTCCTAAATCTGCACTACAAGAGACTAATAACGTACCAAATGGATGGATCTTTAAATTCATTCCATTAATTATTTCCTTATCTACATGCTGCCCTGATTTTGATCCGTCTAAATACTTCCCATTAAAATCTTCAATCCTGCACCATGGTATATCCCCTCTGAAAACCTTCGGCTTATCACGCATTGGTACAATAAATTCCTTTACAATGGTTCTTAATTCCTGAATTTCCCACTCACTACTAATTCCTGGCAGTCGCTTCTTTCCAGTCAGAAGTTTCTGCATGGTGGCCTGCTTGATATTCCGCTTCTTGGTTATGAGCCGGTCCAGGGAGGTAATGAGTGTGTCTGCATCAGAGAGGGCGGCGGCAATGGCGGTTTGTTCTGGGAGAGGGGGGTAAATAATTTCAAGTGTCTCAAATTTTTTCCTCTGAATCCCTTTAGCTGTAGATCCAGTAGAGTGTTTGGCCAATATATTTTGGAATTGTTTTGAAACAAAATAATGATACAAAAATCGATTAAATACTATTGTAGGGTTTATTTGAAGTAAAATTGTCCTTTGGCTTAGGATGTACTTTGAATCATCAGGTATCAGAGCAACATTTCCAAGGGGAGCTTCAGTTGTTATTACAATATCATCTTTTTTTGTACAGTTATTGGACATCCAACGGTTATACAAATCTTCAGATCCATAGTATGTTTCTTCCTCAAAATCAATTCGTCCCATTTTTACATTTCTTGCCGATAATGCGGGAATATCTCCTTTTCCCCATTCCATACCAAGCTTGAGTGGGGTTCGACCTCGATAGTCAATAATATTCTCGACGATGTCAATGATCCGGGAAACATTCCATTTATCTGGGACTAAATGGGTATTTACCACACAAATCCCATCCTCTTCAGGTGTTCATCCACCTTTGCGCTGAGTGCTTCCACCTCGTCGGTGATCTCCGGCAGGGGGGTGGCATACCGGTCAGCAAGCTCTTTGATGCGTCTGGTGAGTTTCTGGGAGACACGGTCCAGCTCGGTCTTGATGTCGGAGCAGAGGGTCGCGGCCCATTTGTCGTCCACAACAAGCGTCTTTATTTCCTCTTCAGAAAGGTCGGGATATTTGGCCAGCACGTTCCTGTCCAGTGTCTCCTCTGCCGCCTTGACCGCCTTTTTGGCATTGGATTCCTGTTCCATAAGACTCAGGTATGCCTCAAGCACTGCTCTCTCCTCTTCTTCGTCCGGATCGTTCTTAATTTTCTTAATCCGGGCTTTGAGATCCCCTTTGGTGATTTTCCCCTTGTCATTCGTGACCTCCGAGAGCAGTCCGTCCTCTCCGCCGTGTTCCTCCTGCATCTCCTCCATTGCCTGTGAGGCGGCTTCCAGATCAGCCTGCAGTTCATCCACCGCAACCTTCTCGTCCCTGAAGTAGCGTGCGATGACGAGTGACGGGGGAATCAGATCGGTCTTGAACTTCTGTTTGCCAATGGTGATGTCTGCCTCTTCCTTGCTCTTCTGGCCCTTTGTTTCGACGATCTTCCGGACGGCGTTTGCCTCAGTCCAGCCGTCGGATGTGATTAGGTACACATCGTCCTGCATGGTGTCAGCCCAGTAGGTCATCAGATACTGGTAGATATCGTATGTATCGATGAGCGGGACCTCGGAAAAGACCGTGAGCAGGTCCTCGGAAAGATTCTGGATCAGTTCCTTTGGGTTGGCCCCATTCTCTATGCCCTTGAGTGTCCCGTGGTTGTTCTCCAGCCAGTGGTCAAAGAGCGTACGGAGACTCTTTGTATAGGTTGTAAATTCCGGATGTGTGTAGATGGTCCTTTTTATCTCGTTGGCATCGACCTTCAGCAGGCTGTAGCCCGGCCGGTCAGCGGCACAAAAGAGCTCGTCCTTCAGGGACGGGCATAACTCCCAGTATGCGGCCAGCCCTTCGATGTCGCGGTTGGGGATTCCGCCCTTGAGGTGTGCTTCGATGTCCTGCAGATCCTCGGGTTCGGTGCTGTCGATGTACCGGGGGATATTCAGGTTGTAGTCGTTTGCCTCAATCTCAGTCAGGGGGACCATCCGTGAATAGCGTTCACATTCTGTCTGACTGTTAAAGATGTCCACGATCTTTCTGATATCCTGATGGCGGAGGCGGTTCTTGTTTCCGTCCTTCATGAAGCCCTTACTGGCATCGATCATGAAAATGCCCTTTCTCCCGATGGCATTCTCCTTATCCATAACAATGATGCACGCCGGGATGCCGGTGCCGTAAAAGAGGTTTGCAGGAAGGCCGATGATGCCCTTGATGACTCCCTTTCGTACAAGGTTCCGGCGGATATCCCCTTCTGCATTTCCCCGGAACAACACGCCGTGGGGGAGAATGATGGCACCCTTTCCGGTGCTCTTCATGGACCTGAGAATGTGCAGCAGGTATGCATAATCTCCGTTCTTTGCTGGCGGAACGCCATCCTCAAAGCGTTTAAAAAGGTCTTCTGATGTATTCAGGCCATTGCTCCATGCCTTATCTGAAAACGGCGGATTTGCCACGACAAAGTCAAAGGTTTTCAGACTACCTTCAGTGTTTTTGAAATGGGGTTTGGAGAGTGTGTTGTCCTTCCAGATCACAGCACCGGGCCGGTCATGCAGGTACATATTCATCCGGGCAAGACCGGCTGTTGCATTATCCTTCTCCTGACCGTAGATCGTTATGCCCTGGGGTGCTTCGTCCGCCGCCTTGAGCAGCAGAGAGCCAGAACCACAGGTGGGATCATATATCGTCTGGTCCTGACGGATGGCCCGGTTCACACCGACAACCTTTGCAATCACGCGTGAGACTTCTGCCGGAGTATAGAACTGTCCCTTGCTCTTCCCCGATTCCGTTGCAAAATGACGCATCAGGTATTCATAGGCATCTCCGAGAAGATCATCGCCCTCGGCACGATTGCGGCTGAAGTCGAGGTCCGGATTCTGGAATGTGGCAATCAGGTTGCTCAGCCGGTCAACCATCTCCTTGCCGCTCCCCAGCTTGTCAGTGTCGTTGAAGTCTGCCAGATCAATGACACCTTTGAGGTTGTTTGCCTCAGCAAGGCGGCCGATTATTTTGTTGACCTGATCTCCGATATCATCACTCCCTTTCAGGGCCACCATATCGTCGAAACTTCCACCCTGAGGGATATCAATCAGGGCGTCCGGCTGACCCGCGTATTTATCGGATACATATTTTACAAAGAGCAGGACAAGCACGTAGTCTTTGTATTGGGACGCATCCATGCCGCCACGCAATTCATCGCAGCTTTTCCAGATTGAGCTATATAGTTCGGATTTCTTGAGAGCCATTTCTTCCTTTCCTGTTTCTGATTATGAGACTGGGCAGATCTGAATATTGAGAGTTTCAGGCACAGTACTTTCGGACAACACGTTCTGCTTCAGGGGAATCGATCCTGTGAAAATATCTCCGTTATGAGTATAATCCATGAATTTTCTCATAATATGAGCGTATTACATAGGTGTTTTGGAACCTGTCGTTGTGTTCCCCCTGTAATGATTACATTTAAAGGGACAGTAAAAGAATTCGCCGATTAATGTTGATCAAGTGCTGGGGGATTAGGCAGGATCAATTTATCTTTTGTTAAAAACAGAGCTAATTGAATGACTCGTCTGCTTGCAATATCTAACCGGGATAATTCCGATGTGGTAATCCGACACAATATCTGGGGAGTACCCAAACGCGTCGTCAATCAGATCGGAAAGGCAAAAATTGGTGATACCCTGCTGATCTATGTTTGACAAGAGGTGATCGACAAAGAAATCACCCTCCCACCGGCGATCACCGGTTGCTTTGAGATAGTCTCAGATGTCTTTGAAGATGAAACGAAGATATTTACTGCTCAACCAAAACTTGGCTATGAAGTATTTCCGCTTCGAATCAGGCTTAAGCCAATCAAAATATTCGATGAACCCGTAAATTTCAAACCCCTTCTCCCGGATCTCTCGTTCATCACCAACAAGAAGCAGTGGTCTGGTCACATCAGGGGGCAGGCGATGCGGACCATTCCTGAAGAGGATTATGAACTGATCATGAAGGCGGCAGAGACACCAAGAGGGTAAGCAAGGTTTCTTCTGTATGCAATCCGGGTAGAGAACAACCCTTATTTTTTGGTATTCTCAATACCCCACATCCGAATCCGCCGCCTGCATTCTTCTACAGGCAGCCACCGATCATTATCACACATCGCCTGAAGCGCCTCAGCAGCACGTTCTGGTTGGAGGATTTCTTTTTCGACCATTTCATCAATGAGCCATAATGTTCCATGAAATGCGACCCCTGCCTTCTTTGCAACTCTTCGCAATTCTCCGTCTCCGGACAGCATAATTGCGTCGTTATGTCTTGCCATAACGAATACCGATAAGTCGGGAATGGAGAGCTCGATATGTTTTTCCCGTAATTTCAGTATCTCTTCTACTAATTCTCCCGGCATATCCTGCACGATTAGACCAAGAGCAATTAATTCAGAATGCTGGATGGACTTAATATCAAGCATTACAACAAAATCGGTCGTGATTATGTGGTAACCCAGTTGAAAGATCTCCGGGAGGATGTTACCTTCTACTGCGTCAAAAATGACATTGGCATCAATGATGCATTCCGGAATGAGTCCTCCCATATGTCCTCCTTACTCCTCCACACCCACAACCGGAATCGGCCCGCCAAAGAGTTCACGGGCCCGTGACTGGGTAATCTTTTTGTCGCCTAATGCCCGGAAGATGAGCTGATGCATATGGGTCGGCAACTGTGGTCGAATTTGCTTTCCGGGTTCCTGTTTGTTCTTGGTGTACGTATTCAGCTCAATATATAGTCCCGTTTCCTGATTTTTTGAGATGATTCCCAGATCATGAGCCCGGTGTATCCAGGCCTTCATGCTCAGCCCGTACTTGTGCTTGAGGACATACAGTTCCCGGAGGAAGAGGCGGTTCCGATGCTCACCCAACTCATTTATTCCCATCTCTCTCGGGACAAGAAATGCCCCTGCAAAGCGGTTTGCTGCTTTTTCTTCATCGAGGTCTCCACTGACCTGCAAAATCAGATGACCAAGTTCATGCGCCAGATTGAAGCGCTGGCGGTCCCCGGTGGTGTTCTTGTTCACAGCAATCACCGGAATTTTGCCATCATAGGTGAATGTGAGTGCATCAAAGGTATCGGGCGCATCAACAATACCAACCTTGATGCCGTGCTGTTCTAGAACATCCATCACATTTTCAATCGGGTCAAGTCCCAATGCCCATTCGTCCCGGAGCATTTGGGCCACCTTCTCCACATCTTCCATAGTTACTGCATGGCAGATCTCTTCTTTTGGAAGATCTAAGGTGGTCTGAACATCCGTGATCATCTCAATTTCAAGATATCGCTCCAGCCAGTCCAATATTTTCCCATGGATGGCGTTTTCATCCTTTTTCAAAAGTTTTTTGTGGCAGCGATACTGTGGTTCTGATAGTGTGACAGCGGGTGTGCGGAAGAAATAGTCTACTCTGACATCCAGCGCCTCTGCAATACGGAGCAGCATTCCGGAATTCGGAATGGTTTTTCCCTGTTCGTACTTTGAGATTGCCATCTTCGATACACCAATTGCCTCACCCAGTTTTTGTTGGCTCAGGCCAGCGCTTATCCGGGCTGATTTTATTCGTTCGGCTATGCTCATTCTCTCTCACATCTTCCTCCTCTCAAGGGGTTTGTCGCACGCGGTTTACAAAATATTATATTTTATTGGAATTGTAAACCAAACAGTATTGTGACGTTTACACTATATTAGCATTTTGGCACTGTATGCCAACCTGTGCCCCCTCTCTTGTAGAGAGCGCTACCTCCCTCATGTCAATAATTCTATTCATCATTTCAAATTATGAAAAATATATCCCAGAATGGAAATGATGCTGATTATGAATCTCAGAATTTTGAGCTATTTTCAGGAATATGAGGGCATATGTTTGCCAAATAACAAATCATGCTGCTTTTTTGCCCCAAAAAAACATCCACACAGACGCCCGGAGGGGACCATTCGCAATTGTGATAGCCTTATACATCCTGTGAAAAATACCGGGCAATGACAACCCCTTATTAATCCACAATATGCCGTAATTTCAGTGATTAATCAGTATAAACGCCGTATTTTTCCGGGGATTTATCTGAGCACGAAATAAGCTCGATTTATCCCCGAATTACCCAATAAAATGGTTCAAAGAGAGCGGTCAGGGAAACCAAAGAACGGATGGGCCAAATGCCCCTACCCCTCATCTAACCCTAGAAACATCCCAATAACACTCAATAATTCTTCAGAATACTGATACATCACGCCATGCCCGCCTCTTCGGATCTGCACCACACTTGCGGACGGAATCCGCTCCCTTTCGGCAGAATACCGCGAGCCAGGGGAAGAGCGTGTCAGGCTACGCCAGAATCTTAGCCGGAATGTCCGCTCCTCCGAAAGACAACAGATGCAGGCGATGCCGTTTAGGTATTATGTATGCTGAATGACACAATTATGACCCAAATGCTCCTTTTCGGGTCAAAGAACTCCGGGGTTCGTCAGAACAAGTTCCCCTATCCGGGAGTGTCCTGCAGAGAGAATTCACATAGTATCATTCCATCGTCAGATGAATCGTTTAAATTTTGATTAAGGTAATGACCGTTTTTGACAGTGATGCAATGCGAGTGAATTCAGATCTGTCCATTACGAGGTTATACATCATACCACTCCTCAATAACGGTTGACATCCGGATTCTCTCTATTTCGCTGCCCGACGGTTTTTCGGTACGTTGTGTGTACGTTGTGTATGTCCTGTTAAATCCCTTCAATGATGTTCATTATAGTGCAGGGACAAACTTCGCTAACAGGTAGAGGTCATCATCTTCGGCAATGACGGTGTGCTTCACCCCCGGCGGGGTAACAAAGGAAAACCCGGAGTTAAACATGATCTCTTTATCTCCGAGAACAAATATTCCGCTTCCGCCAATTGCCTCATTAAACTCCCATTGAACGTTATGAGAATGATTGCCCACTTCACACCCCTTTTCAATCCTCACGATATGACAGCTGAACAGACCTTCCGTATCCGTCCCCATGACAAGGTCTTTCAGGGATACTCCCTTAAAGGCTGGATGTATGTACCATGAGTTTTCCTCTGCATCAACCTCCTTATCCGGGTAGATGATTTTTGCTTTATTGTACAGGTCGATAATTCCGGTTTCTTTCATTCTGTCCTCCTCCATATGATAGGAGATAAAAGAGATTTCCCTATTATTTTATAGGGAGTATACTGCTCCAAAGATGCGAAATAGCCTACTTTTGTTTCCATGATTATCGTCTCTTTGACAGAGAGGAATAACCGGTACATGAACCTGAGCCAAAATTTAAATACTGCAGGTAACCTATTCTATTTGGATAGGGTGAGGACTGTTGTTCACTTATGAATCCTCAAACTTTCAGGAGTGAACTTCAGATAACCCCGTCCATGCACGCAGTAAGCCGTCTGCCATTTTTATGCAGGACTCCATCCTACACAATTAAAACTTTACTTTTTCAGATATAATTATCACTTTTATTGCTGGTCAATAGCATAAAATGCGCATCTATAAATAGTATAATTTCTCGCAAAGCTGGTATTCCCGACTTAATTACGAGATTTATTCTGATATTATGCAAATATCTTGTCTGAATTTTTCCCTTTTATAATGGCTACCAGAGCTGTCGGGATTTATGATATGCAATATACCTGGCATTTGTATCAGAAGCCGATATAACCGTGTTTGAACCTATTGGTTGAATGCAATCTGGTTTTATTCGACGGATATCTAATGTCACCGGAGAACACACTTTCTCTGATGGACCTGACTAGTCGTTTTCAGTACACAGGGTTTTTCGATATGTCACTTCCTCCCTCAGATCCTTGGCGATATCCATCATAAACGAGGCGATCTCCCCGGTAGGCAGCTTAAAGATAAAATGAGTGAGCCACGGGGATGTTTCATTCTTAATATACTGGAGAGGCGGAACAACTTCGGGAATCTCTGTGCTGTTGACCCGATTCAACGCCAGACGCACGCTGCTGATTGGAAGGTCGGGGAATGCAACAAAGAGTTTTTTTCCGATTATCTCCTCTTTTTTCACCTGTAAAATAATTTCAAGGGCCTGATTGACATCTTTAATCATGAAATCGTTTCCGCCGTCTACGGGCTGGTAGATCAGAACACCTGTACAGGTATAATTAAAGAATGAATGGTATCTTGATTCATTAAATTTGAGTTCTTTTTTTGCCATTCTTTCTGCCGTAACATCCATAATTATTGTGGCATACTCCCGAAATCCGGTTTCACTCGAGATATGGGTGAAAGACGCTTCAAAATATGCAATTCCCGACCTTGACGTTGGCATTATCTGTTCTCGCTTTAAACGCTCAAAATCACAAATAAATTCAATTTTGCCAATATCTCCGTCAAAAAGAGCATTTATTATCTTTTCTTTCCGGCAGAAGAGATCAAACAGATTTGTCTTCATCAGATCCTGATAATTGTCCACCCCGAGCATCCTGAGGGATGCGCTGTTCGCATTGATGATATTCCCCGATTCATTGAAAAACAATATCCCGCTCGGTACTTTCTTAAAAATTGTCCGTAATTTTTCATCACTGATGGAAAGAGCCTCTTCAGTATGTATCTGATCGGTAATATCTCTCAGAGCGATCATGCAATTTTTGTTTCCGTCAAGGGAAACGGTCGGGATGAATTTTATTGAATATATCTGGTTGTTTCTCTCATCGATGTACTGCATTTCATGCAGAAATTTATCTCCTCTGATCATTCTGTTGATATTTTTATGAACTGAGGACTCTGAAAAAATTGGTATTCCTAAATGAAAAATGTTGGATCCAACGAGTGTTCTCTCATTTAGTCTATTGTATTTGGAAAAAAAACTCTTATTCGCTGTCATTATCCGTGCATTTGCATCCATTATGATGATGATATCCGTTGTGTAATCAAAGAGTGATACTGCCGGGATTCTATCGGAGACTGTATATAATTTTGATTTGCCATAATACACCATTGTGACCTGGCCGTTAATCCTGAGAATCTCAAGGTATTTGGATACCGTACCCCTGTTCATTCCCATACTTCTGGAAATGGCAGAAATAGACATCTGTTGGGGGCTTTTTTCCCGAAGGAACTCCCGGACAGCAATGAGTTTTTCCTGATATTCTTCCATCGCTAAGGTGTAGTATGGAAAGTCTGATTATATACTCTTTGTTTTGAATGAACGGTGTTTTTCTCTCGCAAGCACATTCGTGTGATATATGCAAAATGCCACTCAATCTCTGCATAATTGTTGTTTTACCAATATTTCCCGGCATCAGTCCGCTCGTTTGGGTGGAGTGCGACAGGATACGTAACAGTATCCGTCTCCCTCCTCCCGAAACCACTTACGTCATTCTCTGAAGGATGCTGTGGGATCGTCCGTATGCTACGTACATGATAATCCCGAGCACCAGCCAGATGACAAATCGCATATGGGTAACGAACGGCAGGACTGCGATTAGGGCGGCGCAGGAGATGATGCAGAGGATGTATAGCTTTCGGCGCTTCGGGTCCTCGGGGCAACCTCCTTCTCCCGAATACCTCACCATGATTTACTCTCTTCAGTGTCTGCTCTAACTGGCAAAATGGCCGCAATCGCTTCAGATGATGAAGAAGTAAAAAAGAGTGGTGGAACAGGTAAAATAGTGTGGAAGGCTTATGGCCGGGTCACCCGGCATATGCGCACGTCCTTTCTCATCCGTCTGTCTCACCCTTTCTGCTGTGCACACACCCGCAGAAGAAATGCGAGACAAATCCGTTTCCGCCCGCAAGAATCTCATCAGGCGTGCCGTCGGCGACAATTCTCCCCTCCTCGATCACCGCAATCCGGTCTCCGAGTTCGAGGGCATCCTTGAGCGCATGGGTGACGATGACCGCCGGAATCCCTGCCTCTTTGATGCAGGCCCTAAGCTCGCGCCGCATCGCCGTCTTTGTTCTGACATCAAGGGCTGCGAGGGGCTCGTCAAGGAGCAGGATGTCGGGATCTGTAACGAGTGCCCGTGCGAGGGCCACGCGCTGCCGCTGCCCGCCGGAGAGGGCGTTCGGCCGGACGTCTGCAAAGGCGGCAATGCCCATTCGTTCAAGCATCCCGAGGCTCCGTTCCTGTGCCTCCTGCTTCAAAACCCCCCGCGAAAGGAGGCCGAAGGCGACGTTGTCTGCTACGCTCATATGCGGAAAGAGGGCGTAGTTCTGGAGCACATAACCCACCTTCCGCTCCTCGGGGGGAAGAATGACCTGCGTATTTCCATCAAACAGGCTCCTGCCTGCAAGGGTGATTGTCCCTGTGTCAGGATGGAGCAGTCCTGCTACCAGATTGAGAATCGTCGATTTCCCGGCGCCGTTCTCACCGATGACGACCAGGGTCTCCCCGTGGTTCACTGCGACACGGACATCAAGCACATAGTCCCTGAGTTGTTTTGTTACCGTCAGATTAAGCACTGTCTCCCCTCCTGAGAGTATAGCGCACCCCGGTGATCACCCCGAACGAGATGATTACGAGGATCACCGCAAGGGCGAGGGATGCATCGAGATCTCCCTGCATCGTCGTATAAATCGCAAGAGGCATCGTCTGGGTCCGCCCCTGGATGTTTCCGGCAAACATTATCGTCGCACCGAACTCTCCCAGTGCACGTGCAAAGGTCATCACTGCACCGGAGATCAGGCCACCGGCGGCAAGGGGCATCGTTATCCGGGCAAATGTCCGGACAGGTGACGCACCGAGCGTTCGTGCGGCGTCCTCGAGATTCGTGTCAACCGCCTCGAAACTCGCCCGTGCCTGCCGGATATAGAAGGGCGAGGAAACGAAGACCTGGGCGAGCACCACGGCGAGCGTTGTATAGGCAATCTCTATTCCGAAGAGGCTCAGGTATTTCCCGACAATGCCATAGCGCCCGAATGCCATTAACAGGGCAAGACCGGCGACTGCAGGCGGCAGAATGACGGGGATGTCAATGAGCGTATCGATGATATCCTTCCCCCGGTAGGCGAATCTCGCATTGATGTAGGAGATTGGCGTCCCGCAGAGTACGACAATCAAAACGCATGCCACGGCCGTCGTAAGACTCAGGATCAGGGCGTCGGTCACAACCGGGGTTGAGAGCGATGCGAGGAAGGTCTCAGGCGATATCCGCAGGAAGAGCGAAATGACCGGGACCGTGATAAAAAGAAGGAACCCCCCAAAAAGAAGGGAGATGCCGAGGGCCAGAGCGGCCTTTTCACCTCTCTTCAGTGCTTCAGAGCGGTTCAAATCCATACGTCCTGAGGATCTCCCCGCCCGGTCCGGAGCGGACGAAGGCGATGAAGTCTTCTGCTGTCTCCGGGTCTGTGGACTCTTTGAGGACCCCGATGGGGTAATGGGCGACGACATTGTACTCATCCGGTATGGGAATGGTGGTCAGCTGGTCAGCATATGCCGGGGTGACGACATCTGAGGTGTAGGTGAACCCGGCGTCCGCCTCACCGATGAGGAGTTTTGCGATGATGTTGTTGACGTTCGTTTCTTCAGAGATGATGTTTGCCATCACCGCTTCCGTATAATTTTCTCCATACTCAGGGT
The DNA here is from genome assembly GCF_026684035.1 of Methanogenium organophilum. Taxonomy (NCBI): domain Archaea; kingdom Methanobacteriati; phylum Methanobacteriota; class Methanomicrobia; order Methanomicrobiales; family Methanomicrobiaceae; genus Methanogenium; species Methanogenium organophilum. The sequence goes on along the minus strand of NZ_CP113361.1, from coordinate 1,041,850 downwards.
CTGCGGCCATCTTCTCCAGTACCTGCCGGGCGTAGCCACCGACGGGGACCTCAGGTGTTCCAATGAGCACCTTCTCTCCAGGAGTGGACAGGTCTGCGAGTCCGTGAATATCTCCCGGGTTTGACACTGGAAGGGCAATCGTAACACGGTTCTCTAAAAAACCGCTGACTGTGTCATTCTCCATGAACCCCCCTGCCATCAGGGCGTCCATGTGTTTCGTATTCGCTGACGCAAAGACGTCTCCCCTTGCTCCCTGCTCCACCTGGGTCCGCAGGGCCTGGGTGCCGTCGATATTGAGGACGACCGTTGTGCCCGGATGTTCATCTTCATACGCAGCGGCCATTTCAGTGAAGGCGCCCTTCAGGGAACCTGCCGTAAAGACCGTGATGCTCTTCTCTGCATTCGCTGACGGAGTGACGTCTGATGTCGTGGTACAGCCTGCGACGAGGAGGACTGCCCCCATCATCAGGCATGCAAGCAGCACCAGAGCGGTTTTTCCTGTTTTCATAATAACACCATAATTTCAGTAATTTCGACAATGCGGTACATCGGTTCTCATACCTGGAAGCGGGGCTGGTGTCCGGTCTATCCACCGGACCTTCTTCTGCCGGATTGCAGGCCTCTTATCCTGCCACTGCTCCCGTCAGTCTGACCACAATCTCGTTTGGTCGGTTCTTCTCCGATTGCAGGCCGTATCCATGGCGTTTTGCCTCCATCTCAATCCATGGCGGCACATGATCACAGAGAATTTCCAGAAGACGGAAATTACCTTCAGTGATGAACCGTGCGAGAATCTGTTTGCTGGTGACACCGGGCATCTTCCCCTGCACATCCTTTATCGAGATGAAGAATTCTCCGGGATGTATCTCCTCGGGAGAGGGGATGGCGGCTATACCGGCCTCTGCCGGCGAACGTTGCTCCTTCTCCTCTTCTTCCAGCACACTGTCCAGAAAATCAACGGGGTTTCCGGAAATCTCCCAGATGTTGCATCCGGCTTTCTCGAGTTCGAAGTAGAGGGCTCCGCTTGCTGACCCGGCCATAAATATCCTGCATTCACCAAGAAACTGCACAATATCAGTCATTTTCCGGCGCATCTCCGGCAGGTTTCTGCACTGGTCAAGGGAGACCGGCATCTCTCTTACGGTATCCCAGCCCGCCTCAGTTCGTCGGTAGACGACAATCTGTCCGGGCTCGTTCAGGAGGCCTGTCCTTCCGTTTGCATCAACGATTGCTGCAATCTCTGCCGCCATATAATCCACCTTATATCTCCGGTATCATTCAGATCAGCAGACGTTCGACAACATTTCCGCCCTCGATATGCTCGTCCAGAATCTCGTCCACGTCATCCGGCGTGACAGACCCGTACCAGACATTATCGGGGTATACCACCACGATGGGCCCTTTATCACAGATCCCGAAGCAGCCCGTGTTGTTGATAAACACCTCGCCGCCAAGTTCGCGGTCGTCAATTTCTTCTGCCAGTCTCATCAGTATCTCCACACCGGCATTCGCGTGGCAAAAGCCCTGCTGCTGGCCGGTCGGCCGTGAGCTGGTACATACAAGGATGTGGTATTTTGGTTTCTGCATGGTTTTCTCTCTCCTGTTCTGGTTTTGGTTTATCAGTCTGTGATGTATCCTTCACAGGGAACAGCTGCAATCTTTGAGAGCAGTTCCTCTCTTCTGAGCGTCCGGTAGGATGCGTACTTCTTCTCGAGTATCGTGTTCGTGAACCGGTCAAGGAACGCAAGCGATCCTGCATATCCCACCGACAGAATTCTCTGCCCGCCGACACGGTCATGAATAGGGAAACCTGCCCGCACGATGGGGATGCCATGCTTCTCGGCCAGCTGGCGTCCGCCGGAATGCCCGATGGCGATGGTCGAACCGGTATCCAGTGCCGCTTTCTCGATCATGGAGAAGTCGGCTCCCTCAAGGATGACCGGCATCTCAATGGCGTCCGTTAGCCTCTCTTTGAGCATCGGTCCGATGTGGGAATGGGGAGTTCCGGTTGCAATCACCGACGGCACCGCACCGTTCTCCATGCATGCACAGGTATAGGCATACACCAGTTCAGGCTCCCCGTAGATGACCGGCCGTGCCGACGCATTGTACTTGTGCGAATCGGCCATCGCGTCGATGAGCCATCCGCGTTCATACCGGAGGCGGTCGGGCACCGGTCTTCCCGTGTGCTCTTCGAGTGCCTGCATGAAGCGGTCGGTATTCTCAATACCCACGGGCAGAGGGAGGTTGACAAGGGGCACGCCGAAGGTATCCCTGAGATACGCTCCGGGGGAGATGCTCTCATCACACGTGCAGCCAAACTGAATGGTCAGGGGTGCCCCGCCCATCTCTGCGATCTCTGTGGGTGAGGTGCCCCCTTCCGGGATCTTCAGGTATTTTCCTGCAAAGGGACGGTCCAGCGTCATGGAGTAGTCCGGGAGCATGGTGTATGCAACACCCCACAGCTCCAGCATCTGCTGAATCGCCCGGATGTCCGCAGTGCTGATGTGCGGGATGATCACATTGACCCGTGCGTGGGGCAAAACGCCACTCTTCGCATAATATGCGATAATCTCACGGGTGGTGGTCCAGAACCCTTCCGTATGGCTCTTGTCGTAGCTCGGTGTTGAAACAGGGATGATGTCCGTGTGGTCATTCCCGGTCTCCGTCCGCCAGGAGGCGATGATACGGTTCAGGTCCTCTCCCATCGTCTCCGTGAGGCAGGTCGTAAGCACGCCGATCACCTTCGGTTCGTACACCCGGATCACATTGTCCAGAGCTTTCTTGAGATTCTTTTCTCCGCCGTATATGGTCTGCTTCTCATTGAGGGATGAGGAGGCAACATCCACCGGCTCGTGGTAGTGCTCGACATTCGTGAGACGCATATAGGTGCTGCATCCCTGTGAGCCGTGCACGAGCACCATGGTGTCTTCAACGCCCTTGAATGCGATAACGCCACCCAGGGGCATACACATGTGGCACTGGTTCTCATTGACCAGCTTCACCGTGTCCGGGCAGGTGTTCCGGCTGGACTCTGTCATTGGTCTGTCTCTCCGTATTCATGTCTCACGTACTTCCATACCGGCGAGCATGTAGTCGCATACACTTCCTTTGTGAACCTAATGGCTCCTTCAAAGCCTATCAGGCCGTCTTTTCGGTCATGGTTGTGGTCGATGAACCCGACTCCCAGCTTGTATGCCAGAAATCGTTCTTTCACCCCTCCGGCCATGACATCGACTTTCTTTTCGATGAGGAACTTCTCGATCTCAGCGGGGTTTGCATCGTCGATGATAACTGTTCCCTCATTGAGCAGACTGCCCATCCGTTCATACTCGGTCTTCTTGCCCGTCTGGGTGCCGGTCAGGACGATTTCCATGCCCAGTTCCGTTAACTGGCGGATAATCGCAAATGCCTTGAAGGCGCCTCCGACATATATCGCGGCACGCTTGCCTTCCAGACTCTTTCTGTATTTCTCGTTCACGTCTTTGACCGCCTGCATCTCCCGTTCGATGAGAGCTTCGGTTCTGGCGGAGATCTCAGGGTCGTCATAGAACGCTGCAATCTTTCGCAGGCTCTCTGCGGTGTTTTCCGCACCAAAGAAGTTGACATCGAGGTAGGGGATCCCGAACGCTTCGTACATCTGGTTTGCCACCCAGTGCATCGAACCGGTGCACTGGACAATATTAAGACAGGAACCGGGAGCCTTTTTCAGGGCTTTAACGGTCGAGTCTCCGGTAAAGGCGACATTGATTTCGATTCCTATCTCACGCAGGTAGCGTTCGACGACCCACTTCTCTCCGCCGAGATTGTACTCGCCGAGGAAGTTGAGCTTCCGGGTCTTTTCGATGACCTCTCCTTCTTTTGGGGTGATGAGGCGCAGGAGTGCCTCTCCTGCGGCCCGGTATCCCACGATCTTGTTGCCGGAGATAAATCCGCTGGACTCGACCGGGATGACATCGATGTCGTATGTGAGGGAAGCCTCTTTGCAGACGGCGACGATGTCGTCTCCGATCATTCCCGAGACACAGGTGGAGTAGACGAATATCGCTGGCGGATGGTGCTTTTCAGCCAGCTCCGCAAGACATGCAGCGAGTTTCTTCTCTCCGCCGAAGATGACGTCTTTTTCCTTCATATCAGTGGAGAAGCTTCTCCGGTACATCTCCGAACCACTCGAAAGGCTGCCGCGTATATCATAGGTATACGCGGCGCATCCAATCGGCCCGTGCACCAGGTGAACGGCATCGGTGACCGGATTTAAGACCACTCGTGCTCCGCAGAAAACACATGCCCGCTGGCTAACGGAACCTGCGAGGCTGTCGTCCGTGCAGTTGATACTGGTTTTGGTGTTGCCGGTGGTGACGATTGAATGCTGTCGCTCTGTGATAAGGGCATCTTGTTCCGGGGTCTGTGAACATGTGTTTTCCATTGTTTCTCCTCCGTTTCTGTTCCGTTACAGTACGAGTTCGTAGTCCTCGTCAGCGGCGTCGCGGTCACGGCGGTCAAGCAGGGTATTGCTGATCATCTCAATCAGGCGCAGGCATCCCCGGTATCCGGTGACAGGCATGAGGGGATGAACCGCCCTGTCCGAGATTGGGAATCCAACCCGGACGAGCGGGATGTCTTCAGCCCGTGCAATGTACTTGCCGTGTGAGTTGCCCATCAGCAGGTCGACAGACTCTTCTTTGATCCATTCATGGAGGTCGAAGAGATCTCCTTCCGCTTTGACTTTTGATCCTTCGATGCCTGCTTCTTCAAGCATCTCGTTGATGATCTTCTCGAAATTTTTCCCATTTGTTCCGGTGATCACGTATTTCGGGATCATTCCCAGGGTGATGAGGAACTCGGTCAGTGCAATCACAAGATCCGGATCCCCGAATACTGCCACGGTCTTTCCCTGGTAGTGGAAGTGGGTGTCAATCATGGTGTCGATGACCTGTCCTCTCTCAATCTCGAGAGATGCCGGGACATCTACACCGAATCCGTCCTTCACTGCCATAATCAGGGCATCGGTCGCCTTGACACCTATCGGGAGTTTGAGAGGTACACCGGGCACGCCGCACTTATCCTGGAGGATTGCTGCAGCTTCTGCCGATGACCATGCTCCAAGCGCAAGCGTCAGCTTCGAGTTGCCCGAATCTCTGATATCCTCAATCTTCGCGCCGCCACTGGGGTACATCTCGTACGTCTTGAGCAGTGGTGAGTCCATCACGTCTGTTGTGTCCGGATACATGATTGAGGGAATTCCCATCTCGGTTACAATCCGCTGTACCTCTCTCATGTCGCCCGGGTTGACGAACCCGGGGAATATGTTGAGCTGTTCTTTTTTGGGGTTCCCGTCGGATTCTGCCAGGTAGGATACGATTCCCTTGCACATATTCGAAAACCCGGTGATGTGCGATCCGTGGTAACTTGGGGTGTTGGCGTGAATGACATACTTCCCCTCGGGGATCTCCGACTGCTTGATGATCGTCGGCAGGTCGTCTCCGATTGTCTCGCTGAGGCAGGTGGTATGCACGGCAATGATGTCCGGGTTGTAGATTGCAAAGACATTTTTAATGGATGTCTTGAGGTTGCCCGCACCGCCGAATACGGACGCTCCTTCCGTAAAGGAGCTTGAGGATGCCATTGCCGGGTCACGGAAGTGGCGGGTCAACGCCATCCGGTGATATGCGCAGCATCCCTGAGATCCGTGACTGTGCGGCAGACATCCGTGAATGCCGAGGGCAGCATACATCGCTCCCAGGGGCTGGCATGTCTTGATCGGGTTGATGGTGCCTGTCTTGTGTGTATCGACAGGGCCTTTTGGTGTGCAGTCCAGCATTTTCAGTCGCCTCCTTCGGTTTCTGTCTTATCCCATGGTGGGGTGATCATCTGCCATGCAGGGGTGGAGAGTGCGTTCGCCACATCCTTTGCAAAGATGATTGAACCCCTGAATCCTGCATATGGGCCGCTGTAGTCGTATGAGTGCAGCTGCTTTGAGGGGACGCCCATCTTGTGTGAGATGTACTTGTCCCGAATTCCTGAGAATATCAGGTCGGGGTGGAAGATCTCGATGAGCTCCTCGGTCTCGTAATGGTTGGGGTCGTCGATCATCACACCGCCATCTACCATGTCCGGGTACATCCCGTCATAGGTGGCGAAATGGCCGGCTTCGACCAGTTCGTCATACTTCTCCTTCGACATGTTCAGGTGAAGATTTGGTTCTTCATACATGTCGGGGTCCGCTTCCAGGTGAAGTTCGGGGATGTTCTTTGAATCCGCATCGCTCTTAATGGTAGGAATCACATCGCGTCCTTCGTAGTCGTCACGGTGGGCAAATTCATACCCTGCAACAACGACCTCCATGCCCAGGTCCTTCAGCAGGTACTGGTAATGGTGGCTGCGGGACCCGCCTACAAAGGTGAATGCGGTCTTTCCTTTGCAGATACTGCGGTAACGCTCCAGTTCCGGAGTGATTGCGGCCAGTTCGCGTTCAATGACGACCTCTGTCTGTGCAATCAGATCCTCGTCGCCAAAGCACTGGGCGACGTCCCTGAGGGTCGCTATCGTCGCCTCGACACCGATGAAGTTCACCTTGAGCCAGGGGATGCCGTATTTTGTCTCCATCATCTCCGCGATGTAGTTGATAGAGCGGTGGCACTGGACCAGGTTCAGATTGGCCGAATGCAGGTTTTTGATATTTGCATAGGCGGAATCGCCGGTCAGTATCGAGTTTACGGTGTATCCGATATCCTCGAGGATGCGTTCAATCTCCCATCCGTCTCCGCCGATGTTGTACTCGCCGAGGATGTTGATGACGCGGTCCCCTGCCGGTCCGTCTGTGCCAGTGCCGACCATCTTCTCCATGATCTGGTTGTTTGCGATATGGTGGCCTGCCGACTGGCTGACCCCCTTGTACCCTTCACAGTTGTAATGGATGATCGGGATGCCGTGCTTCTCTTCTGCCGCCTTTGAGACGGCACCGAGGTCGTCACCGATAAGTCCTATCGGGCATGTGGAGCAGATGTTTATGGCTCTCGGGTGGAATATCTCAACAACCTCGTCGATCATCTTCGCGAGCTTCTTCTCGCCGCCGAATACGATATCGCTCTCCTGCATGTCAGTCGAGAAGCACATCGCCGAGAAGATGTGTTCCGGCGGTGTCCTGTCATCGGCACGTGCTTTGTTTCGCCTGGTTCCCCAGCTGTAATAGCCACACCCGATGGGACCGTGCGTTATCGTGATCATGTCCTTGATCGGGCCGACCACGACACCCTTGCACCCTGCATAGCAGCATCCCCGCTGTGAGATAATACCGGGGACGGTTCGGGTATTTGCCTCGATCTGCGGGCAGGAAGCGGCTCCGTCAGTCTTTGCGACGATATGCTTTTTCCGGTTCTTTAATACCTTGTTCGGGTATGGTGTCATCATATCGTCGACGTTCAGATCTGTTACTGTCATATTCTGTGTCCTCCGTAATACCTACCAGATTGCAGCGTCGCCTGATTCACCCGTGCGGACACGAATGGCATCTGCTACTGGGGTTACGAATATCTTTCCGTCGCCTGCACCGCGTTCGGTGCGATTTGCCGCCATTATCGCCTCAACGATTCTGGGGACATCCTCATCATGGGCAAGGATGGTGAAGAGCCTGCGGGGAAACATCCGTGTGTCATCGAGGAATGTGACAATCTGCTCTTCCACTTCCTCCTCGTCGATGACATCATTGGGTGCCATCTTCTCGAGCTTCTCCCTGCAGGGGACGATGATGTCATCGTCGTCCACCAGGTTTCCCCTGCCGGTCGCCTTCATTGCGGTGAATCCCGCAACTCCGGCTTCAATGAGCGCCTTTTTGGTTGCGCCGGTCTTCTTCATCCGCACGATTGCCAAAATTTCTTTCATCTCAGCATCTCCTGCTCACAGGCCCTTCGTTCCCTTTGAGATCGTGTAGACTTCTTCGACGGGGCTGATGAAGATCTTCCCGTCACCAAAGTTCCCGTCGGCTCCGGTTTTTCCTGTTTTGAGGATTATATCTACGATTTTGTCCTTGTCTGCATCCTCAATTCCGACAAGAATGAGGGTTTTTGGGATCTCGTCGTAGTAGATGTCTCCCATTCTGATACCCTTCTGCTTTCCGCGGCCGACGACATCGACAACGGTTGCTGCGTGGAATCCTCCGGCAGAGAGGTTTTCGAGGACTTCATCCTTCTTTTCCGGTCTGACTATCGCTCTTACAAACAACATTTGTTTCACTTCCTGTGGTATCTTAGAGTCCGAGGAACCCGTGTTCCATCATGAGTTCTTCCAGGCGGTCCTGAACCATCGGCTTGGGGATGACGAACATTTTATTATTGTCGATGGCCTCAGCGAGACTCCGGTATTCATTTGCCTGGTTGGATTCGGGATCGAAGTCGACAACCGTCTTCTTGTTGATCTCTGCCCGCTGCACGAGGTTGTCACGCGGTACAAAGTAGATCAGCTGCGATCCGAGCTCTTCTGCGAATGCCTTGAGGAGTTCGAGTTCGTGGTCCACATTCCGGCTGTTGCAGATGATGCCGCCGAGACGGACAGTGCCGTTCTGGGCGTACTTCTGGATACCCTTTGCGATGTTGTTTGCCGCATAGAGCGCCATCAGTTCGCCGGAAGCGACGATGTAGATCTCCTGTGCTTTTCCTTCACGGATTGGCATCGCGAACCCTCCACAGACAACATCACCGAGTACGTCGTAGAAGACATAGTCGAGATCGTCGGTGTATGCCCCGAGTGATTCAAGCATATTGATTGAGGTGATGATTCCTCGTCCCGCACATCCTACACCAGGTTCCGGACCACCGGATTCCACACAAAGGGTTCCCTTGTAGCCGGGCTTGAGGATCTCATCAAGCTCGATGTCGTCTCCCTCGTCACGGAGTGTGTCCAGAACGGTCTTCTGGCAGAGCCCGTGGAGCAGAAGTCGTGTTGAATCTGCTTTTGGGTCGCATCCGACGACCATAATCTTTTTGCCCGCTTCGGCCAGTGCTGACACAGTATTCTGTGTTGTTGTTGACTTGCCGATTCCGCCCTTTCCGTAAATTGCTATCTGTCGTGCCATTTTTTGCCTCTTTTTATTTCATTTGCTGCAGGGATACTGTGGTGAACAGTCTCCTCTGTGGTTGGTAGGTTCCATGCGCCGGATCTGTCATTTCTGATGATTTCAGATCCATTTCCCATATTTGGTCAATGGTGGTGGCCTTGTGCCAGTCTCTCCGGATGAGGGTGCTCTCCCTCATCTTCTGTGCCTTTCGCGTTGCGCCGTTTTTGCACCATGCCATCAGGGATTGTCTGCCTGATGTTGAGATGGCAGCGGTCACATTTGGGGTCGCCGCCCCATCCCGTATGCTTCCTTTGCTATCGACTGCTGTTTGTCGCATTCTTTCTCCCAACTTTGTTACATGATCAAATGTGCCTTATATGTATTTAATTGTGTTGGAAGGAACCTTCTTTCTAACATATATTAATCTATTGTTTGTGGGGTGTGAAGTACTGTCTGCTCCAGTATGGGTAATGGAAAACGGTTCGGTTTCGGACCCGGACGGAAATGGATCACATGGGCGTATCGATGCTGGTGAAACGATATTTTGAAAAAAAATGCGTTTAGGTGCCTGAATTCGGGCAACAGGTGAATGGAATTCTATGTGGCTGATCACACGGGGGGAGACACGAGAATATCCTCATCATTCTTCTGCTTCCCGAAATCGTTTTCCTTCTTATCGCAGCAGGACGGCTCCTTTGTATCAGAACCACAGCACGAACCTGCCGCCCCGCCGCACCCGCATGTGCCGCTGTCCATGTCTTTTCCCCTCAGTGCAGCGGAGATCATCGCCCACGCACACCCGACACCGCTCTCCACACCGATGGCCTGAACCGGGCAGTTCAGGGCACAGGCGCCGCACTCCATGCAGGACGACGGGGCGGCAAGCACGGCCGCGGTATCCCCGGGGGTAAACACGCCGTGGGGGCAGACAGCACTGCACATCCCGCAGTTGATGCACCGCTCCTCATTATACTGGAGCGTGTTTTCCGTATATGAGTCGAACATTCAGATCACCCCGAAAAGCCGGCTTATGCCGAGAAGGATGGCAAGAATGATGCCCGACCCGGCCATGACGGCCATCACCGGTACATACCGGAATATCTCTTTTTTCACTCCCGAGCGTGAGGCAAATGTGGTGCAGCCGGTGAAGTTGAGGGCCAGATATGCGGTCACTGACGGAATAAGGAGGAGCGCGACGAGAGCCGCCGCTGTATTCGCCCAGAAAGGAAGCAATGGAACCGTCGCAAAGGATGCCGCGAACGGAACGGCGACAATTCCCCCGAGAATGAGCCCTTTTGTGCTGAAGTCATGGGTAGGGATGAATGGGAGCAATGCCGGGAACAGGACCGTTCCTGCAAGAACTGCGGCGACTGCGGCAAGGGATGCGCCGTAACCTGCCAAAAAATACAGGATGACTGCCGCAGCCAGCGCCGGAAGGGCGACATGCACGAACTCGACCGGGGTCAGTACGAGACGGTCCCGCAACGGGAATTCGACTCTTCGCATGGATGGTGTCGCCGTACCGGTCCTGAGGAATTCGGGGAGATCAACGGCACGCACCGGCCCGTATACTACCTTAAAGTGCGTTCTGCGCATGACATCCGGCCACGAAACGCCGGGGGCGCCCAGCTGGGGCAGGATGATTTTCCGGTGCCGGACAATCGCTGCAAGCCCGGTGGACTCAATGCGGTGCACCAGCTCATCTGTTCCGAATGTGCCCTTCCCGGCTGCACACCAGACATTGATTCCGTTGGTGTCCAGTACCAGGATGTAGCAGTCAACACCGGCGAGCGCAGAGCGCAGTGCGTCAAAACTGAGTGTATAGTTCGCCGATGCAAAGACCGGAGAATCGACATCCGGTCTACCAAGGCGGTACAGTCCCGGTTCGACACGGTGCCCCATCCGGTTGATGCCCACGCGTGCACGGATGTGATCGAGACGGTTTTCTCTGGTGATGGTACTGGTGGCTTTTGGGATTGCCGTCTCTGTGTCTGCGGGAATACTGCAGCAGGAAGCTGAAGCATTGCCCCCGCCTGCGCACGAGCAGCATGAGGATTTTTCTTTATTCTGTGGGTTGGTCATGTATGTCCTTCCGAAATATTCCGGTTTATCCCATGGGTGGGCTGAACGGGACCGCTCCGGCAGGCTCACCGTCAGAACCGGCTATGAAGGCTTTCTCTCTTTAGTCCTTCTCTTCTTTCTCTGCATCCTTTTTCGGCTCGACCCTGATGTCACCGGAGCAGCAGCTGCACCCGTCACCGCACTCGCCGGCACAGCCCAGCATTGCCTTTTTTAGTATGTCCGCAAATCCGTATTTTGTTGGCTTCTGATTTTTTTCCGGCATAGGTGTGGAATCACTCCTGATGAATCATTATTCGTTGAAGAGGTATGGCAGGGGCTGACAAATAATGGTTGGTATTTCAACATATTTTGAAACAACTGCAGGTACATAGTATCCGGTGTTGCACGCTCCGGCATACAGAAAGACGGTGTTTTTCGTCCCCGTTCATCGTGCTAAATCAGTGTAACGGGTATAATGACTGCTGAATGAATGCATGCCTCATCAGAAGCTATAAATCCGGTAACAGACTGAAATTCAGAAATGAATATTATATGACCACATGCATCCACTCCCCCCTGTATTCAGACTTCGTCTGCGGTACTGCCGAAACGGTATCTGTCACATGCCGGTGCGGTCCCGGTTTAACGCGGTTTGGTATGAAAACGCCCCGTGCGGCTGCGGGCGGGGTGTGAATGGCATGCTTTATGGTATAACACGAAACTCCCTTGTGTGCGGGCTTTTTTCCGTCCTGCTCTTCGGGGGGTATTATGCGTCACTTCTCGGGGAATCATTCCTGCTGACCCTGATTCTCATTGTCGGCATTGGCGGGATTCATCCTTGTATTCGGGTATGACTTATCTGTTCTTCTCATGAGCCTCAGGCCCGGCCCTGCCGGCCTCGCCGGCCTCTTTCTCCTGACATGGTTCACGGCGTTCATATGGTACGGGCTTGGCCCGCTCCTTTGGATGGTGGACACATGGGTATGGAGCAATCCCCAGGTCTGGTTCCTGCCGTTTGACCTCGCCGTAGGAATCATCTTCCCCTGGATTTTTGCCCGGACGATAAAACGAAAATATCTTGGACAGCCGTGGTTGCCATTCCGTGAAGACAGGTGAAAACGCGGTTATTTCATCAACCTTTTCACATATGCTTTCCTTTCATCATCCCTCTGGTGGGACCGGATGAGGCAGGCCAGCCGGAATTATGCAATTATCCTGGGCATCTGTGATAATTTCCCGTCTCCGAATCTCCTCTTAATTAGTGCCGGGCCTTTCATCAGACCGGATATCCCGGTGTCTGTCGGACATAATTCTTATTGCCGGTGCTCGTTTATAGTACGTCAGATGCCTGAAAATCGGCAGAATCAGGATACTCCCTTTCCAGAAGGCAAAAGAAGAGATGGTCATGAAATGCCTGAGGAGGTGGCAGCAGCACTCATTGCCTGCGGCGGGGTCAGGGCAATGGAGGAGCGCCTCCCCACTGAAGAACAGCTGGTCCGTCTCTGTGCGGTTCACCGGGCCTGTGCAGACCCCGTTCGTCTGAAGATAATCTCCCTGCTCTTCCCGCAGCCGCTCTGCGTCTGTGTAATAAAAGAGGTGATTGGCATTGCGGATTCAAAGCTCTCCTATCACCTGAACGTGCTAAAAAAAGCGGGTCTTATTGTGGGGGAATCCCAGGGCAACTGGATCATCTACTCCCTGACCGATGCCGGGCTTACGTGCATCGGCTGCATGTTCGTGTCCCGTTAGAACCATTCTTTCAATTCAAAACGCTTTTTCTTCCGGGTGACAGATACTCAATGAACTATCTGTGGAGAATTGACAATGATAAATAAATCACCTTCTTTGATCTGGTTCACTGCACTTGTGGGAATCTGCGTCATTCTTGCCTGCGGTTGTGTGAACGAGGATACGTCCCCCACACCGGACAACGGCGCAATGGAACCCACTCCGGAAGAAACCAATGCGGAGGAAACCGAAACTGCTGATTCCGGCACGGCTGAATCTGCTCAGAACCCGGACTATGCAGACGAATACTACTGGGTCTCTCTTCCGTCCATCGATAAAGCAGTGGATGTATTTTATGTCTATCCGACGGTGAGTGCCAACATCACCGGACAGATGGATATCACGAGCGCAGACGAGCGGTCGCTCGCGGAAGGCATCTACCAGGCGCAGGCCAGCGTGTATGAACCGAACGCAAATGTCTTCGCCCCGTACTACCGGCAGATGACAACCAATGTGGATATGTCCGCAGGCGGTCTTGCAACCGATACGCCGGAGTTCAAACAGGGTGCTATCGATGTGCAGAACGCCTTTGAGTACTACATCGAGAATCTCAACGAAGGCCGCCCGTTCATCATCGCCGGCCACAGCCAGGGAACGATGGCATTGATCGAGCTGATCAAAAACCGGTTCGGGGATGACGAAGAGCTTCGCAGCCGGATGGTTGCTGCATATCTCATCGGGTACACCGTAACGGACAGCGATCTCGAGGCAGCAAACCTGACCGCTGCAGAGCGTGCAGATGACGTTGGTGTGGTCGTCACCTATAACACCCAGTCACCGACATCCGCAGGCGGCCCCATGCTCATGGCCGGAGCACACTGCATCAACCCCCTGAACTGGAAGACGGATGATACCTATGCCCCCGCCTCGGAAAACCTGGGTGCACGGTTCTATAACGATTCGACCGGTGAATTCCTGCGTGAAGTGGACAACTACTGTGACGCACAGATTAACCTGACGTCCGGCGCACTCATGACCACGATTCCCGAGGGTGAAGAACTTGACATCGGGCCATATACCGAAGGAGTGTACCACCGCTACGACTATGCATTCTGGTACCGGAACCTCGAGCAGAATGTGGGCGACCGGATTCGGGCGTTTTCAGAACAATAATCTTATTTTTGTCTCTTTATCATTTGAACGTGCTGCGAGTGGGATTCACCGGCTGTTTTCCACCGGAAGGGGAAAAATGACTTTCCTTTGGATAAACTGAAGTAGAAATTGAATGCTCTGTTGGGAGCCGGGAAAAGGGAAGCATGGTCCGGGAGCTGGTGGGATCTGTTTTTATCGCGATGAATACTGCATGATGTGGCATAGATTTGCGTGGGCAATAGACCTCAATCCTGTTTAATTACATGGGGTCTGTCAATTCATGAAGCAGGAATCTGATTTGGGTATACACGCCATCATCCGCTTCGGTTCTTACATTACCCAGGATCCTGCCGGAAACGTTCCTGCATATGCGGAGCATGTTAGTATCTTGCAGAAAGAATGTTCCGGACAAAAACGGAGAGAATGAAATGGGGTATTCCCTGGAAGAGGTCTGTTGGACGGGGATGGCTGGGTAATGAAGGTTTTATGCGGGGAAACGATGGGAGAGCATACCGTTCCCGGAATCTGATCTGTTTGTGTCCGGTGCAAATGGTCTCAGATTCTGGTTCTTTGGTATTCAATCGGTTGACAGATTCTGTCGCAGCTTTTATGTCGTCGCCTGGATAGTATGCCGATTCTGCCTGTCATCAGGGTTGTGATTCTTGGAATATTTTTATGGCAAACCGGACGAATCTCTCTTCTCTTATTTCATACTCTTCAGCTTTTCTCTTAGTGGTGTGTGTTGCTATGCTGTAGATATACAGCATGTACTTTTATGCCCTTCAGTATGAAATATCTTTCTAATAATATTACTAATGCAGACTAATTTTTAATTTATTACTACTTGATGGGCAATTGGGGCTGTTACCTGTGAGCACCGAAAGACTCCGTCCGTATGGAATACTATCTGATCCGGCTGATATTATGGTGCACAAGCGGATGTTCCGTGTTTACTCTGTCTCTCTCTCTACGCTGGTTTGTCCACCCGGGTGGTCGGGGAAAACAGAGAGTATGTCCGGTGAAAGACAAAATGAAGTAAAATTGTTATCATATCGCAGAAGGCATCCTGTCTGGATAATCTTTATTGCCCGTGGTTCTTTCGGTGTCTGGTAAAATTACGGTGTGGTGTCCTGTGTTATCAGTGTGCCTGTTTTTCCGGTAAGATGGTCGCTGCATGAGGACAGGAATGAGGCGATTGAGAGGAGGGGAATGTGGATTGGGTCTGGTAACGGGAAAAGGAAGTGTTCAAATGTCCCCCAAATGGGAGGGCCGTTCCCTATGCCTGGGTCGGGTGGTGGTGTGTGCGTGCTTCCTGATCATTGGCATCCCCTCCTCCAGAATATGTCCATGTCACTCGGTAGGTAATCACTCGTCCGTCTCAGAATTCCTCCAGGACTCCATACCCGTAGGCGCCTAGTATGGAACCTGCCCTGTTTTCCGGATTATCGGCAAGGATCAGGCCATGCTCTTCAAGGAACCGCTCAGCGATGTTCCTCGTTACAATCGTAATTCTCTCTTCTTCATCTGGAATTTCCGTCCACCGGTACATGTAGTAGATGTCCGGCTTATCTTCACGATTTTTTATGAAGAGATCCCTGCCTCGCTCGTACCGGCGGTCATTCTCCGAGACCGGGCGTGGGGCAAGGAATATTCTGGTGTCGTTATCCGTATCCAGAACAATATCTCCGTCTTCAAATTCAACCACTCTCTGCATTTTGTTCCCTCTTTTTTTGTGCGATGGGACCCACAACAGGCCGGGAATCGGGTCGGTGCAGTCATGGGTGAAACACCCGGCACACCGTAAATCATCATTGCAGGTGGATACTGGTGTGTTTCCGGCACTCTCCACTAGTGCATATGTGCATAAATAATTTACTATTCGTAATACTTATTCTGATAATTCAATTGATATGTAATAACAAATCCATCTCCCGTGACGATTATCCGTACAGCGTTCCGGAAAAAACTGGTCCTGCCGCCCCTGAAGCGCCCGATACCCTGCGGGAACATTTGGCGGTTCCCGGTACATGACATTGAATGAATGTGACTCGCCGGATGAACAAATTCGGGTGCGGTGAGCGATTGAGGAGACCGGTGTATTCCTCACATCCTCAGTTTTTCCGGTGCCTCTTCTCACTGCACTCCTGTTGCCGTGGTGCTTTCTTCCCCGGCATTTGCATTCCTGAATGCAACATCCACATGCGGGTATGGGATCTCAATGCCTGCTGCGGTCAGCTCCGCATGCAACGAGCGCAGGATGTCGGCCCGTGCCCCGTAGTAGTCGGGAGTCTTTGTCCAGCAGCGGAGGGTGAAGTTCACCGAGGAGTCCGCCATCTCCGCAAAGATGACCACTGGTTCAGGTGAATCCAGCACCTTCGGGTGGGTTTTGGCAATGGAGAGTGCGATCTGCACGACTTTTGTCATGTCAGACTCATAGCTCACCCCGAACGACTGGTCGATGCGGCGTTCGGGGTTGCGGGTATAATTGATAATGGAATCGTTCCATACATTGCCGTTCGGGATGGTGATGATGTTCGACCCGGCAGCAGTAAGCTGCGTCGCCATGATGCCTATTGTCTGCACAATACCCCAGTGTCCGCCAATGGTGACCTCTTCGCCCTTCTCGAAGAGGTTCATCGAGGCAATCCAGATGCCTGCCGCGAAGTTGTTGACCGTATCCTTCATGCCGAAGGCGATGACGAGGCCGATTATTGCAGAGAGACCGAGAACGATGCCGTTCACATCCACCCCGAGGAAGCTGACTGCGATCAGGACGACGATGATGTAGAGCAGCACCGAGATGATTCTGCCCAGAAGACCTGTGGCGACCTCCGTCAGGTGTCCCTGCCTCCGGAGCATCCGTTCCACCCAGCGGACAATGAGCTTTGCCGCTATGTATCCGATAACAAGCGCGAGAACGGCAAAAATGAGCGCTTCAGGTGTGATATTCAGTGTTCCATTCAGTAGTGGCCCACCAGCCCCGCCGTCTGTGCTTCCTGTAAATATCTGCATAGTGTCGTTCACCTCGTATTCCTGCAGCCCCCACTGAGGTGCAGCAAACCGGAGTCCCCCCGGTTCTATGCGTCTGTACCGGATGAAGAATATAAATGGGTATCGCAGAATGGAATGATCGTGTCAGCAGACGATCCGGTATGTGGCAGGCATGAAGTGATATCAGAATTTAAAGGAGACCCCTGCTTCACCAACGATTTTTCCATGGGGAACGGATGAGATACGCGCCCTTATCGCCGTTGTTATCTGAAATACGCCGAGAGGGAGATTTGAACTCCCGTGGTGCGAACACCAGAGGCTTTCGAGGCCCCCGCCTTGCCGGGCTAGACTATCTCGGCTCGTTAAAAATGCAGAGATTATATTTCCCCGCTCTCCTATAATACTTATCGGGATTCTGCCGGAGAGAAGAGCAATTCTTCACCGGTCTCCGGAGAAATAAATACCGAAACTCCAGGTCATATGATGGGGGTGCGAATGAATTTTATGTGTGGCAAAACGATATGCGGGAATGCGTCCTTCCGTATGATACGGTCAGGATTAATGGATTCCTGCACTCGTGTCCGGGGGAGATGAGAGCGTCGTATGGCAACCTTTCTCCTCGTCCACGGCGCGATGCACGGCGGCTGGTGCTGGAAGAGGGTCACCCCTCTCCTCGAGGCAGCGGGCCACCGGGTTTTGACGCCGACCCTGACCGGAATGGGAGAGCGCTATCATCTTCTCACTCCGGAAACCGGCCTCTCCACCCATGTCCTTGACCTCCTGGGGACCCTCTATTTTGAAGACCTGACAGATGTCATCGCGGTTGGGCACTCGTATGGGGGGATGGTCATCTCCCAGCTTGCCGACCGGGCATCGGATCAGCTCGCGGGGCTGATATTCCTTGACGCCTTCACCGGCCACGACGGGGCGGCGATGTGGGATTTCCAGCCGGAAGAGACCCGTTCTTTGTATCTGCAGTGGGCCGCCCGGGGCGGCGACGGCTGGCGCATCCCCCCCACCGATGCATTCGTGCAAACCCTCGGCATCACTGAAGATGCCGATCGTGCATGGGTACAGTCCCGCCTCACCGACTTTCCGGTCAAATGCCAGCACGACACCCTCTCCCTCTTCTCCGGAGGATACGAGCAGCTCCCGAAAGGATACATTCACTGCACAGAGTCTCCCCTTGCACCGAAATTCTGGCCGTTTTTTGACGAGGCAGAAGGAGAAGGCTGGCCGTGCCGGAGTATCTCCGCTTCCCACGACGCGATGGTCACCCATCCTGCTCTTCTTGCCCGCAGTCTCACTGATGTGACAGGGGAATGGTAGGTCCCCGGAGTGATGAGAAAGAGACACGACAACAAACCGCTGGCAGATGGGGAGTCGTTGAGCTGGCGGGTATACGAATGATTATCACTATCCGGCACAAAGAACGAATCATCACATATGGTGATGGCAGAGATGCGTGATTTTTTCGTTTCGCAGGAATTACCGCGTTTTGAGGTGGCACTATAAGATATGAAATACGTTATCAAGGCAGACGGGACAAAAAACCCCTATGACCGCCACCGGGTGATGCGGACTGCCCGCAATTATGGCGTGCCGGATGACTATGTCATAGAAGTTGCCGCAGAGGTGGAGCGGCACCTGTATGATGGTATCCGTACCCGTGACATCCTGCGTCTGATCCATACCTATGCCCGCAGATATCATCCTGCAGTTGAAAGTCGGACGAATGTGCGCCGGGCAATTGGTCTGCTCTCCCCGAAACCGGACTTTGAACTTTATGTCCGTGCCCTCTTAAAAGGCTCCGGCTATGAAGTGGAGAAGGGGCGAATCCTCAAAGGCCGGTGCGGTGAGCATGAGGTGGATGCCATCGCCCGCAAGGACGGCATCACCTATTTTGTCGAGGTCAAGCACCACCACAACCATCACCGGATGACCGGCCTTGATGAAGGGCGGATCGCCCGTGCCATCGTCGAGGATGTGCAGGAAGGCTACAAAGAAGGGCGAAATCATTTCACCGTCGATAAGGCGATGATCGTCTGCAACACCAAACTCTCCTCTCACGCAAAGCGGTATGCCGCCTGCTGGGACATCAAACACATCGGCTGGGACAACCCGAAAGACGAGAATATCGCGGCGATGGTCGCCGACCGGAAGCTCTGTCCGGTGACACTGATTAAAGGCGTCAATGCCAAAACGAGAAAAAAACTGATCGGGGGTGGGATTGTGACAGTAGGGCACCTTCTGGAACATTCTCCGGAAAGACTCTCAGAGAAGACCGGGATTTCGGAAACGGAGATGACTCTCCTTGTGGAACGGGCACGGTTGGTAGTAAAATGACTGTTCCCAATCCTTTTCAGAGATACCATGTTCTCTGAAACCCCATTCGGACAGAGGCGGCCCGTGCCCTGATTTCGTTCCTCTTTGAATCTCCCCGGATTATCCGGATTTGTGCAACCACCTTCCCGAAACAGCATGTTCCGGTGCGGGTGCTTGAAACGAGTGGGTTTGTATTGAGAGAATCGTCAGGTGCAGGTGGCGGGATGGAAGAGGGCCCCCTCTGCTTTGAACGCCTGAGGGAATCGTCAAAAATGGTTCATTTTTTCGGATTATCTGTCATATCCCTTTTCAGGCATGGCAAATCTTTACAGCCGGGCAACAGGCATATAAACTATCGTGCCCTCTTTCGCTGTATCTGAATCAGGCATGGTGTCAATGGTGAGAACGTTTGTAACCCCGACAGTGGTAGTGATGAGGTGCATCGAGTTTGATCACTGCCGGTGGAACGGCGAGATGATCACCAGCCACATCATGGACCGGCTGAAGGAGTTTGTCAATTTTATCCCGGTTTGTCCCGAGATGGAGATGGGCCTCGGAGTGCCGCGGGATTCCATCTGTATCGTTGGGGGCAAGGCAGGGGAGCACCTGGTGCAGCCCGCAACCGGGCGGGATCTCTGGACCTGATCCCCGTGGAGTGTGATGGCACTGGACATATCATTCATCGGAGAACCTGAGTTCTTTTCTCTTGTCGTGCTGCCGCTTCTCATCTTTTTCGCCCGTATCGCTGATGTTACCTTCGGGACACTCCGCATCATCTTCATTTCACGGGGAATGAAACTCCTTGCCCCGTTTGTTGCGTTCTTTGAGATCATCATCTGGCTCGTCGCAATCGGTCAGGTTTTTCAGGATATCGGGAGTGTTGTGAATATCATTGCCTACGCAGGAGGATTTGCCGTTGGCAACTATGTTGGTATCCTTGTTGAAGAGCGTATGGCGATTGGATTAAATCTAATCCGGATCATCACCCAGTATGATGCGGAAGAGCTCATATTAGCGTTGAAATCCGATGGTTTTGGCGTAACTGCTGTTGATGCAAACGGAAAACATGGCCCGGTGAAGCTGATCTTTCTTGTCGTGAAGCGAAAAGACATCAGTACGGTGATCAAAATGGTCCATCAGTATAACCCGAATGCCTTCTATACCATCGCAGATGTCCGTTCGGCGAAGGGAGGGGATATTCCCCATCTTTACCGGAAGCCCCGGAAACGGTTAACCGGCCGCTTCCGAAAAGGGAAATGAATTGGTAGTGTGGAAAACATCTGAACGAATCAAACCGGGAAAATAGACCGGGATCATTCACTCCCATATTTCTTCCGCTGTGTCTGTCTCTTCTCGCATGAACATGGACGGTTTGGCATCGTGTGAACCAGCCGGTGGCAACGTTCGCATGGCGGGATAAAAATTCGTTCTGAAAAAAGTGAGCCGGGTATCCGGCTTTCTACAGGGGTTTAGGTTATCGTCTCCGGAAGAGAACGGCAGCGCATGCCCCTGCGCCGGCAATGGCGGGGAGAAGGCCGATCGGGCTCTTCTGTGGTGCGGTGGCTTCTTCTGCCGCTGTATCTGTCCCTTCAGGGACTGCGACTGTTATCTGTGGTTCCGGCTCAGTTACCGTCTCATTTCCGGGTTTTGTCGTGACAGTGATTCCCACGTCCGCTGTCTCTCCTCCTGTCTCCGGAGTATTGGTCTCGATCACCAGATTTTCATCTGCACCTCCGGCGATGGCAAACGAAGAGAATCCCGGTGATATTGCCTCGAAGTATATCCATCCGCCTTCTTCCCGGAGAACGGAGGTCGGAAGCTGCTGCCAAACATCGTCATGGAAGCGCCATAATGCCATATCCGCCGGAGCGAGCCCTTCTGCCCTCAGCCATGCAGCGGGTACCCGGAAGGAGAATACCGCCTCACGGACGTCATCATCCGTCATACCGCTGAGCTGTGCGGAGAGATACTGGTAGACCGGCCCGGTAAGACCGTCCGGCCCGTTGTGTGCCGGGTCAACGGTGAGAAGGATCCGGCCTGTCGAATCCGCTGCGGTGACCGTCACGGTCTGCACCGCAGAGCCGGAGAAGGTGAGTGTCGCAGAATCCCCTGCGCTCAGGGCATGGGACGTTGCCATATTGGCCGATGGGTCCTCGTCATCGGGGGATGTCGGTCTTTCGTCCAGGTACTGGGCGGACGGGTTCACCAGCGGGTAACTGTCAATCGTTTCATTGTCGTATACGAACGGTGTTTCCCCGATACCATCATGAGTGGTATCGACGCCGGTGTAAGTACTCCAGTAGTTGCCCATCGTCCGGGTGAATTCCTGCCCGTAGTACCAGTATGTTTCGTTTCCCGGAGAGTGCCAGGTGACATTCGATGCAGCCATCTCATCTGCAGTAGCAGTTACATCCGCCGCTGCCGTCATCGTGCTGAACCGGCCCGTCGGACGCCAGTCGGCCGGCAGGACGTCTTCGATGCTGCATCCGGAGGCAGAGAAGACGGCTGCCGCATCCATCGCTCCCGCAGCGGGCATCTCTGCTGCAGCAGTTGCACTGAGAATGTCTCCGTCCGGAACGATCTCCGTCAACACAAAGTCATTGCGGAAGACATAGGACGCTGCCCCGCCGTCCGGTGCTTCAATGATCGGGTATGCCCCGCCGGAGAAGCGGTTGCCATATACCACGGAGTCATTCAGTTCCATCAGGGCCTGTATAGAGCAGTTTTCCGCGATGTTCGCGCTGATCTCTGTTCCGTCCGCGAGGACCAGGATCGCTGTGCCGGTATCTTTACACTGCATGCTGTTGCCGGAAACGAGCGTATTGAACAGACCTTCCGCGTAGATTCCGGCGAAGGAGGTCTCCACGGTATTGTTGGTGATTATAAGTCCGTCTCCCAGGAGGGTGCCGAAACCCATCAGATCTGAATCAACGATGGTATTGCCGGTGAATGAGCAGTTCTCCAGCAGGAATCCCAGCACGCCGATCCTGCCACCGGAGATGGCGGAGTCTGTGATGGTGCAGTCCGTTGCATCCATCAGCTCAATCCCTGCGTTACCTGCACAGGCAATATCGGTTTTGTCCATTTGGAGGCCGGAAATTGCGTCACATACCACGCCGTAATGCACATCCGGGCCAAACGAGGAGTCCTGCACCGAGATATTCGCCGATTCTTCTGCCACCATTCCGTACCGCACTGCATCTGCAGTGACGTTCTGCATCGTCACGTCACGGCATCCGAAGAGTACGTATCCCTCTCTCGAGGTCGCTGTTGCGGTATCGCGAATCGACATATTCGTACAGTTCACGCAGATGACGACGCCCGCGTCAGAAGACCCGTCAATCGTCTCCCCCGCTGCGCCTTCGCGGTAGATGACCGGACGCCCGTTCACGGTGACGGTCTCTGCAATGGTATTGCCGGGATCATCCAGGAAATCCTCGTAGATGAGGTTGTAATCATTGTCGTACACGGCGGTATCGGAGAGGGAGAGGTTGTTCACAAAGCCGATATAGAGACCCTGCTCATACCCGGTAATCGCCATGTCATACATCGTGCAGTCGTCTCCCGTGATGCCGATGCCCCCCTCTGCAGCCCCGCCGCCGTCGAAGGTGAAGCCTGCGATGGTGATGTTCTCCGCCTCAATCTCTGCGCCGATGCCGTCAGCAGGGGTGGCAAGGACCGGTGTTCCCACGCCCAGGAGGGTCAGTGGTTTGTCAAGTATCAGCTCTTCGGGGTAGGTGCCCGCCTCAACGATGATGGTGTCACCTGCCGCCGAGGCGTTCACTGCCTCCTGGACCGTCGGGTAATCCCGGGGGACCACGGTCAGGGGACTGGTGTGTGCCTTGATGCAGACATTGGTGTCCGGGTAGTGTGTGGTCAGGTCCTCCCAGCTGCCGTCTGTGCTCACATAACTCTCGCCTGCCTCTGCTGTCGCACCGGATGAATACCCCTCAATCGGCATCTCCACAACGAGAGGAGAGGTATCCGTTGGAGAGACGACTTCAAGGATCACGGAAAATACCTCGCCGGGCATCAGGGGCACGGACTCCGGGAGGGAGATCGTGTGAAATCCGGGAAGGGAGCAGGTGCCGGTTGTCCATGTCACCGGTGGTCTGTCGCCCGGGGCAATGGTGAAATTGGTATAGATGGCCACTGCGTAGTGCGTCTCCGGCTCGCGGGTATAGAAACTTACATCGGTGAGTGCTTCATACCGGTCTGCCGTGAAGATATTGGCCCCGCAGATGGGTGCGGATGTACCGGTGCCGATGCTCGTCGTCCAGCCGAGGGGGTCATACTGGTATGTCTGTCTCTCATCATCGGCGGCCACACCGGTGAAGACGGCAGATTCTGATGTGTCCAGTGAACGGTCGTAGTAGGAGATATAGAAGTATCCGTCCTCCCCGAACCCGGTACCCCAGCTGTTTTTGAGGATGAAGGCCCCGTCTCCCGGCGGTGTAACGACGAACTCCTCTTTCGGGAAGGCGTCATCCCATCCGACGAGTGTCACTGCATGGCCTCCAACCGAGGGGTATCCTGCATCCGGACGATAATATGTCGTTCCGTTGCCGGAAAAACAGGAATAGTTTACGAGGAACCGTACGCGGATGCCACCTTCATCCATGAGCGTCTGCTTGAAGAGATCATTTTCGAGGGGGTCTGTCCGTGTCGGCAGGAAGGTTACCTCGTAGGTATCAAGGACCGGCGGCAGATTGGTGGGTGAGATGTTGGACGGTACCGGCAGGATATAGGGGTCGTCTTCCTCCCGGACGGGTCCGCTTCCCCGGGTCAGGTATGCTGCAGACATAAAGGCGTTTCCTCCGCTGCAGGGACCACCGTCAAATCCGTCCGGATAGAGATCCGAACAGAGGTTTTTCATATTGTTTTCCGAGAAGTTTTCTACCATTCCCGTATCGGTGAGGTACGTCGACTCAAGCGATCCGTACGCGGCAAATGTCCAGCAGCTTCCGCAGTCTCCCTGGTCACGGACCGGCGTGACCCTGTCCTCATCCCGGAGGTCGAACCGGGCGGGGAACGTCACTTCGTCCGTTGCTGTAGCCTGATAGATATCTATCGAATCGGCATCAGGCCAGCTCATGACAACCGGTGCGGGGATATCCCCGGTGGCGTAGGGCATGACGGGGGTGCCGGTAGTGGAACCCGCGCTCCCGAGGCATCCGGTTGCATACCATGTGTCACCGGCATCCTGCCCTTCCAGGTATGCAACAAATGCCGGGTTGAGTGGTGCCTGTTCGATAGAAAGCGCTGCTGCGCCCTGCACAAGGAGGAGGGCGAGAATGAATAGAACGGTTGTTTGTATGGATGGTATGGGGGGCATGGGATCACCTTACATATCTGAATAGATGTACAGTGATTCTCTCATCCGGTCTGTGTATAAACGTGCCGGTACTTCCGTACCGGTCGGAAAAACAGGAATACGATGAAAAAAGGTGTGAGCCGGATTCACCGGTTCGTCTCAGCGCCGCCGGAGGAGAAGGGCGGCACCCGCAGCGCCAGCAAGGAGCGGAAGTGCTCCCGCCGGACTTGCCTGCGGGGTGGCGGCGTCTGTCGCATCCGGAACGGCAACCGTCACCTGGGGTTCCGGTGCCGTCTCACCGTCTGGTTCTGTCGCGAAAGACCCTGCATCGTCTGCAGTGTCATTTATGATCTCCGGCCCCGGTCCCATCATGTCGGGAATGGCATCAATCGTGGCATTCAGTGTGCCCCCTTCCGCAATCGCAAACGTGGAGAAGCCAGGTGTGATCGCCTCAAAGGAGACCCATCCGCCCTCTTCACTGACAACAGAGGTGGGGAGCTCCTGCCAGGCGCCGTCATGGAACCGGAAGAGGGAGATATCCGCCGGTTCGAGCCCTTCTGCCCGGAGCCACGCGGCGGGCACACGGAAGGAGATGGCGGCACCGCCGACCTCGCCATCCGTCATTCCGCTAAGCTGAGCCGAAAGGTAGGAATAGACCGGTCCCGTCAGTCCGGCCGGGCCGGTGGGTGCCCGGTCGACCGTGAGGACGACCTTTCCGGTAGTCTCCGTTGCGGTGAGGGTGACCGTCTGCACGGGAGATCCGGTGAAACGGAGGGTTGCGGATTCACCGGTCGATAGGGTGCCCGCAACGGCGATATCGCCTGCGGGGTCGTCACCGTCAGGAAGTTGCGGTTCGGTCAGTGAGTAGGAGGCGATAGTGTTGACCAGAGGATACCAGTCCTTTGTCTCGTTCAGGTAGACGAACGGCGTATCCCCGATGCCGTCATGGGTGGTGTCGGTGCCGGTGTAGGTGCTCCAGTAGTTGCCCATCGTCTCGTTGCACTTCTGAACGCCGTACCAGTAGGTTACGGGTGCCGGGGAGTGCCAGGTGACGTTCGCCGCATCCGCCTGCTGTGCAATAACGGGTACATCTGTTGCTGCTGCCATCGCACTGAACTGCCCGGTCTTGTCCCATTCGCCCGGCAGGACATCTTCGATGCTGTATCCTGAGACAGAGAAGGCAGCTGCCGCATCCATTGCGGCTGTAGCGGGCATCTCCGCTGCAGCAGTTGCACTGAGAATGTCTCCGTCCGGAACGGTCTCCGTCAGCACGAAGTCATTGCGGTAGACATAGACCGCTCCCCCGCCGTCCGATGCTTCAATGACCGGGTATGCCCCGCCGGAGAAGCGGTTTCCGGATACCGAGGAATTGTTCAGCTCCATTATGGCCTGTACCGAGCAGTTATCAACGGTATTTTCAGAGATCTCCGAGCCGTATCCAAGGACCAGCAATCCTATGCCCGTATCGTTGCACCGTACGGTGTTGCCGGATACCAGGGAGTCCCAGAAGTACAGCGCAGAGATCCCTTCAGAGGAGGCATCAACCGTGTTGTTTTGCAGGGATATATCCTGCGCCAGGAGGATCTCCATGCCGGTATCCGGGTTTCCATTGATGCTGTTTCCGGTTACGGAACCGTTTACACACATCCATCCTTCCATGGCAGTATCACGGGCCGTGATCGTGTTGTCGCTGATGGTGAAATTCTCAATTATCATTGAAAATATTCCATCTCCACTGCAGGCAATCTCATTTTCGTCCACGAAAAGCCCGTTATTGTCTAAAAGCAACATCCCCTCCATTGTGTCCGGGCCAAATATGGAGTCCTGTACGGTGACATTTGCTGAATGCAGCACCCCCAAGCCGATTTCCACATCATCAGCGGTGACAGTATCGAGGAGTATGTCCTCACACCAGCAGAGGTAGTAGCCGTACCCGATGGCGTCGGTCGCGGTGTCCCGGATGGTCATGTCCGTGCAGTTCACGCAGATGACGGCACCCGCGTCTGTGGAGGCGTCAATTGTCTCTCCTGTTACACCCTCGCGGTAGATGACCGGACGCCCGTTCACGGTGACGGTTTCAGCAATTGCGTTGCCGGGGTCTGCATCCGGGTTCTCGTACATGAAATTGCAGTCATTGTCATAACTGGCGATGTCTGAGAGGGTGAGGCCCTGCACCGAGGGAAGCCAGAGACCATTCTCATATCCGGTGATCTGGCAGTCAGAGATGGTGCAGTTATCCCACCATGCTGCGATCCCGTAGCGTGCGCTCCCGCCGCCATCGCACATGAAGCCTGCAACGGTGACATTCTCTGCTTCGATCTCAATCCCCGTCCCGTCTGCCGGGGTGGCAACAACAGCCCCGTCCATGCCCAGCAGGGTGAGGGTTTTGTTGATGGAGATCTCTTCCGGATACGTGCCTGCTTCAACGATGATGGTGTCACCCGACGCCGAGGCGTTCACCGCATCCTGGATGGTCGCATAGTCCCGCGGCACGACAGTGAGGGGGTGCGTAAACGCCTTGATGCAGAGGTTCGTGTTGGGCAAGAGGTCGTTTACGTCTTCCCAGGTCTCTCCCCAGTTTTCGCTCACGTAACTCTCGCCGGGCCCGGCGGTGGCCTGTGAGGAGTAGCCGTCTACTGGCATCTCAATGACAAGGGGATAGGTATCGCTCGGGTCATCGATTGCAAGGACGACCGAGAATACCTCGCCGGGAGTGAGAGGGACTGCTTCGGGGAGGGAGATGGTGTGATATCCCGGAAGGGTACAGGTGCCGGCCGTCCACGCGACCGGTGCGTCATCGCCCGGCGGAGTGGTGAAGTTCGTGAAGATGGCGACCGTGTATCCTGCCCCCGGCCCGCGGGTGTAGAAACTTACGTCGGTGAGTGCCTCATACCCGTCTGCCGTAAAGACATTTGCTCCATAGAGGGGGCCTTCACTCTCGGTGCCGGCACTTGTTGTCCAGCCGAGGGGGTCGTACTGGTATATCCGTCTCTCGTCATCGGCGGGAACGCCGGTGTAGACCGCTCCTGCGGACGTGCGATTCCTGTCATCCATTACAAATTCCTGTCCCTCTTTGCCGAAGGTGCCGATGATAGGGTCATAATAGGAGATATAGAAGTATCCATCCTCCCCGGATTTGGTACCCCAGCTGTTTTTGAGGATGAACGCACCGTCACCCGGGGGTTCCACGGCAAAGGACTCCTTCGGGAAGGCGTCGTCCCATCCGACGAGGGTGACCGCGTGACCGCCGTTGATGGTATACTCCTCCTCATCACCCGGCCAGTAGTAGGTGGTGTAGTTGTCCGCAAAGCAGGACCAGTTTACGTAGAACGAGACCCAGATGGCCCCTTCCTGCATCAGCTGCTCCTTGAAGAGGTCGTTATCAAGGGGCCCGGTCCGCTGCGGCAGGAACGTTACCTCACGGACGTCAAGCACCGGCGAAAGATCGGTGGGAGAAATGTTGGAGGGCATTGGCAGTGCATACGGGTCATCCGCCTCCCACACGGGGCCGCTTCCGCGAACGAGATAGGCGTCGGACATGAAGGCAAAACCTCCGTCGCAGGGGCCGTAATCAAATCCGTCCTCATACTCATCCGAGCAGAGGTTCTTCATGTTGTTCTCCGAGAAGTTCGTTTCTTCTCCTGAATCGGTCAGATAGGTCGACTCCAGCGACCCGTAGGTCGCAAATGCCCAGCAGCTGCCGCACTTCCCCTGGTCCCGGACCGGGGTGACCCGTCCTTCGTCGCGGAGGTCAAAGCGTGCGGGGAGGGCCGCGGCATCGGTTACAGCAGGCGCCGTATAACCGTCCGGCCAGTAGACCACTGCCGGTGACGGCAGGAGGCCGGTGGCAAACGGCGCTGGATCTGCACCCGGTGACGGGTACACAGCGCTGTAGCAGGCCACAGCACCGGCATCCGCCCCCTCGGTATAGGCGACAAAGGCCGGATTGAGGGGTGCCTGTTCAAACGTGAGTGCTGCTGCCCCCTGCACGATAAGGAGGGCAGTAATGAGTAGGCATGCAAATCGCATGGCGGAGGGGTAGTTCATCATATCACCGTATATATGAGATTCTTCCACTGAATCATGGATATATGTGACGGAATATAATTTGCAGAGGGCGAATGGGGAAAAAAGGATCGGTGGCGTTGTCTACCAGCCGCGGGTATATGCATTGAAGCAGGGGATACAGACAATTTTCCCGTCCTGCACCCGTGCACGCTGTTCGGATACCGGCTCCCCGCAGACGGCGCAGGGAACAGACCGGAAGATGCGTGCCCGTTCGGGCAGTTCCGGTGTGACCTCTGTACATTCATAGATTTCATCCAGCGGAGCGGTGAGGATCTTCCCGATCATCTCTGTGCGAATCTCCTGCATTCGATCACTGTCTGCCGGGGTGGCGGTGCCTGCACCCATTCTTGCCTGGATCTCCGTCATGTCGGGAAAGAGGGCATCCATGCTGAACGCAGGTTTCTGGGAGATACGAACTGCCTTTTCACCATTCCGCAGGATGAAGGTATAGACTGGTTTTCCGTGGTCACGGAAGATGAGGTTGCCTTTCCCCATCGTGCAGCCGGTGATATACTGGATGGCATCGATCATGCAGGCGTCGTTTTCAACAATTGCGACCATCTCTTCATCCACTGCCCGTCCGGCGTTCAGGCATTCTTTGGCATACTCCGATGCCCTGTACCCATATGCAAGCCCGGGACAGATATGGCCGTGGAATTCGGCCACTTCTTCAAACGGCGGAAGTGTTACTGTCATTATCCCATATCTTTGCCTGCGGGAGTGATAAATGCCTGTATCCGGCGAAGATTTGATGTCCGACAGATATTTTTTCTTACGGGAACAATGGAAATACTAATGAAATCAACTTTACTTCCTTCATATTATATACGGCTCGGGGGGCTCCTCGCCTGCCTCGCCTGTGTTCTTCTTGCGGCAGGGTGCACCGATGCACAGCCAAAGATTACTGTGGAATCGAGCGACATTACGATCACCAACATGGATGCTGACTCTGAAACAATCTGGTATACAATGACCGTGACCGTCACAAACAGCGGTGATGCGTCAGCAAAGGATGTTATTGCCGGTGTCACCCTGCAGACACCTGACTCCACCCAGATGTCACGGATGGCACATGAGAGCGTGGAGTTTGGCACCATTGCACCTGGCACTGTCCGTTCCGAGACCGTGACAATTCAGCTTGAGGCGGGCCCGGTGGGATACACGGACCTTGTTACCAACGGGGAAAGCCCGGTTGTGTCGACCCGGATTGAACAGATGGACTATATTAGCCTCCCCATCTGACAGGAAATCCTGTTCCCGTCCCTTTTTTTACCCGTCACTCCCAGGTACAGGGTATGCCGGTTGTCAGATTTCGTTTCTCCCGTTCACAGACGGTATCAGAGTATGTCTATCAGGAAGGAGAGACCTATGCGGATCTTCTGCTGCGCTGCGGTCTTATCCCGGACACGGTCCTCATCTTTGCCGGTGACCGTTCCCTGCCGGAGGATACGCCGGTCTGCGAAGATGAAGTGACGATAGAAGAGACTGCGTCACGGGGATAGATTGAGAACAAACAGAGGATCTTTTGAGGCATATCCGAACAACTGTCACAGGTAATGTGACACAAAAAACGAACAAAAATTGGCTCAGCCGGGAATTATTCCCCGCTTGTTTCTGTCTTCTCTTCTTTTGGCGGTTCGGGCGGCCCTTCCACGAACTCCACCGACGGACCGGTGGATGAGGGGTGGTAGTCAGGCTCCACAAAGATACAGTCCTTTGGACATACCTCGGCACAGACACCGCAGATGATGCAGCGGAGGCGGTCAATTTCCCACGTCCGTTCCGCACGGTCGACCGTGATCGCCTGTGAGACACAGTGGCGCTGGCAGTTGCCGCAGTAGATGCAGTCCTCGATTGCGATGACCACATGCCCGCGTGATGCCTCATACTGTTTTGCAGGTGTTGCAGGATACATCAGGGTGGCGGGTTTTCCCGTCACATTCACAAGTGCCCGCTTTACCATGGCAAATAACGTCATCTCTCTTCTCACCTCTCCGCACACCCGATACACGGGTCAATGGTCAACACCACCACCGGGACATCCGCCATCTCGATGCCCTCAAGCATCTTCACCAGCGGTGGAATGTTGGTGAAGGTCGGTGTCCGCACACGGTGTCGGACAATGTTCTTCTTACCGTTTGCCCTCACGTAGTGCATGCACTCTCCGCGGGGCTGTTCAGAGAAGGCGAAATACTCACCGTTGGGGTTCCCCTTCACCTTCTCCTCAATGGGGCCGTCCGGCATCTTTGCCACCGCCCGTTCCACAAGGTCAACTGATGCAAGCACCTCTTCCGAGCGAACGAGACAGCGGTCCAGACAGTCACCGTGGGTGAACACGACCGGTTTGAACCCCAGTTCGCCGTATGCAGAGTAGCCACTGGACCGGACGTCCATGTCACACCCGCTCCCACGGGCCACCGGGCCGACCGCACCGAGGTCCCATGCGTCCTTCTCTGAGAGCACACCGAGACCCCGCATCCGGTGGCGGACAGTCTGGTCATGAGTGAAGATGCGGTTCGACTCCTCGAGGAGGGGCCGTATTTTCTTCAGATGGTCCACCATCTCCCCGAGTTTCTCATCCGGGATGTCAAGGCGGATACCGCCGACCTTCGATGAGCCCTGGATGACCCGACCGCCGGTCGTGGCCTCCATGTCATCGAGGATTTCCTCTCTCAGGCGCCAGGCGTTCATGAAGAGGTTCTCGAATCCCATTGCATCCGCGGCGAGACCGAGCCAGAGAAGATGCGAGTGCATCCTTGAGTATTCCATCCAGATGGTCCGGATGAACTGCGCCCGTGGCGGCACTTCAATACCCATGATATGTTCAATCGCATTACAGTAGGTCACCGAATGGGTGAACGAGCATATCCCGCAGATACGTTCCGCGATGAGGACATAATCCTTGAAATCCCGCTTCTCAACGAGTTTTTCGAGACCACGGTGGACATACCCGATGGTGGGGACTGCCTCCACCACCCGTTCGTCTTCCATCACCAGGTCCAGATGAATGGGTTCAGGCAGCACCGGGTGCTGCGGGCCGAATGGCACAACGATTTGGTTGCCCATTATGCATCACCCCCTTTCGGGACTTTTGTGACGGTGGGTGGGTTTTTGAAGGGTGTCGGGACTCGTGTTTCGATGAGATGTCCCTGGAAATCGACGTTCATGCCAGTCACGGTCAGACCAAAGAGGTCATGGATCTCGTTTTCATAGATGAATGCTCCCCAGTAGATGCCGGAGATACTTGGGATCTCGTCGCCGTCGTGTACGGTGATGCGGAGGCTCTCAAATTCCCACGCTGTTGTGAAGGTATAGTTGATTTCATAGCAGTCGCCTAACGGGGTGCAGCCGATCTGAACCAGGCGGTTCCCCTTTGTGTGGTATTCCTCCACTGTTTTCAGGAGGTCGGTGACCGCTATTTCTATAATGGTGTGTTTCTGTTCGATCATTGCTTTTTTCCCTCCTGTTCTGCCATCTTTGCCCGTTTCGCTTCAAGAATTCCCAGGGCACGGACGACGCCGTCGATGATGGACTCGGGACGGGCTGCACAGCCGGGCACATAGACATCGACCGGGATGACCGTGTCGACCCCGCCCATGATGTTGTAGCATTCACGGAATACGCCGCCGGAGGTGGCGCAGATGCCTACAGCGACCACGACTTTCGGGTCCGGCATCTGTTCATAGGTGTTTTTGACCACTGCCCGGCTCTGTTCATTGATGCCCCCCGTTATCAGGAAAACATCAGCGTGTTTCGGGTTGCCGGTATTGACAATCCCGAACCGCTCGAGGTCATAGAGCGGGGTGAGGCAGGCAAGCACTTCAATATCGCAGCCATTGCAGCTGGACCCGTCGTAATGGATAATCCACGGGGATTTTGTAATATATGACATATTTCTCACTCACCTCCCTAGAGCAGGGCAAGAACCCCCAGGTTTATAGCCCCGGCAACGAGTGCCACGAGCCATGCACTCCTGAGCATTACCTGCCAGCGAACACGTGTTGTGGTATTGTCTACGAGTATCTCAAGGAAATAGACAACGATGACGGCAGCGAGACCGACCCACGGCATGGAGGCAAAGAAGAGCCAGACGATGCCAAGGAAGAATACCGTCTCATAGAGGTGTGCAATCTCGACCATGCCAAGGGTGGGGCCGGCAAACTCGGTTGTCAGTCCCTTCACCAGTTCCTGGTGGGCATGGTGGGTGGTCGCCAGATCAAACGGTGACTTGCGCAGCTTGATGGTGAGCACATAGACGATTCCCACAAAGATGAGGGGGATTGTCAGGACAACGGGCTCCGGCCAGAGG
This sequence comes from Methanogenium organophilum, assembly GCF_026684035.1. Taxonomy (NCBI): domain Archaea; kingdom Methanobacteriati; phylum Methanobacteriota; class Methanomicrobia; order Methanomicrobiales; family Methanomicrobiaceae; genus Methanogenium; species Methanogenium organophilum. Next base: position 1,008,850 of record NZ_CP113361.1, on the reverse strand, counting down.
GCGATGTCTTTTACCGCAAAGGAGCCTGTTGCCATATAGAACCCGGTTGCCGCAAGAATCAGCATCGGTTCGACTGCCATCAGCTGAAGCAGTTCACGCTCCGCCCCGACATGACTGTACGGGGAGACTGCCGCATAGGCTCCCAGGATGAGGAAGGCATGTGCGAGCGTCAGTGCGAAGATTACGAGCAGGATGTCTCCGCCGGAGAAGAAGAGCGCTCCGGTAAAGACGACAAATATCAGGTATGAGAATATGTAGAAATTCACCTCGTTTCTGACGACTGCTTTCTCCTTCTCAAAGAGCTTGAATATATCATAGAGCGGCTGGAGTACCGGCGGGCCGACCCGCCCCTGCATCCGGGCGGTCACCTTCCGGTCGATACCGCCGATAAGAGCACCGATGAACGGTGCGAGGATGATGAATCCTATTGCAAAGATAATCTCTTCAATCATAAGCCCACCCCCATCAGAAGTGCCACCGCAATCATGGCAATGAATGCGATGCACAGGCCGTTGCCGATATGTGAGAGCCGCTCTTCCCCGAAGTATTCAGAGAGATAGTAGTTGCCGAGTGCCACCGGGCGCTGCACGCCGATGCTGCCTTTGAAATGCATGTCCGGCGTTGCCGGCCGGCCACCCACGTAATGGGGCAGAATCTTACGGTCTTTCCTGAAGTACAGGAGAGTGAGGGGCATGACAAGGACCATGAAGACCATCATCACCATGATAATCGTGTTTGCCTGCCCGAGGGTAGCCGCCATACCGTAGATGCCGAAGACATACGGCACCACCAGGTACGAGGAAAGCAGGGGGAACCCGATACAGACAGCGACCATCAGCACCGTGAGGGGCACGAGGGCTGTGTATTCCTGTGTAGAGATCTTTACTTCCAGGGGTTCTGGTTTCCATGCGACCTCTACCAGTTTACCCATCCATTTGGTCCAGAAGAAGACCGTAACTGCACTCCCGAAGGCGAGGAGGAGAATGAGGATGAATCCATACTGCGCATCCAGGAATGCTAAGAGGGCCGCCCATTTGGAGATGAGCATCCCGAAGGGGGCAAGGAACATGCCGGCGATGCCAATCATCATCATCAGGGCGATCTTTGGCAGACGGCCTAAAAGGCCGGTCATATCCTCGATATCCCTGCTGCCGATCTTGTGCTCCACTGTTCCCACCGAGAGGAAGAGGAGGGACTTGGCGACCGCATGGAATATGATCAGGAGTATTGCTGCCCAGACTGCAGCATACGTGCCGATGCCGGCACAGGCCACGACAAGGCCAAGGTTTGCAATCGTTGAATAGGCAAGGACCTTCTTTGCATTGGACTGCGATATCGCGATGCCTGATGCAAGAAGGAATGTCACGCCGCCCACCAGAGAGATGATGTAGCCGACCATGCTTGCATCGTAGATGGGGGCAAACCGGACGATGACATAGACACCTGCCTTAACCATCGTACTGGAGTGCAGGAGTGCCGATACCGGGGTCGGTGCTATCATTGCCCCGACCAGCCATGAGGAAAACGGCATCTGTGCTGCCTTGGTGAGACCGGCAAACCCAATGAGGGCGGCAGGGATCATCGCAACAGCAGGACCTGCAGCAAGGAGCGTATCCATCATGACGAGGCCTCCCGACGGGTCGGTAAGTCCTGCCCAGACGAACGTGAACGCAAATCCAAGGCCGCCTATGAGGTTCAGGAGAAGGGCCCAGAACGCATTCTTCCGTGCCTGTTCGTCCCAGCTGTATCCAATTAACAGGAATGAACAGAGTGTAGTCACTTCCCAGAAGAAGAAGAGCCAGAACAGGCTATTGGAAAATACCACCCCAAACATCGCCGCCAGAAAGACAAAGAGCAGGGCAAAAAACCAGCGTCGTTTGTCTGGCATATCACCATGATGTTCGTGATAATCACGCATGTAGCCAACCGAATAAATACAGATCAGGCTGCCGATAATGCCGATGATCATCGCCATGATGACTGAGAACGGGTCAATGAAGAGGTTATTCAGTGCCACAGTACCGTGCATGAGTGACTCTGCATACAGCACCACTCCCAGCTGGACCACGACCAGCGCAGCAATAATATACTGCCGGTATTTTGCGGCGAGATACAGAAGGCCCGCGGATATGACGACTTCGAGTCCGGTCATGATCTGGGAGATCATACCCCCGTCGATATCGAAATACACCGTGCCGGCCCCCGCAAACAGTACAAAGAGATACAGGGTAGCAGCGATTATTATCGCTGATACGAGTATCACCATTGTATCCCTGAGGCGGCCGTTCGGCAGAATGCAGAACAGCAGTGCCGCCAGTGCAGGGAAAAGAATCAGGAATACTAAGAGCTCCACGCTATATACACCTCTGTGTGAGAGTTTGAGAATTAATCATTATTTATCATTACCATTATGTCAAAGGGGGGAAATATCTGCTAAAATGCCGATTCTATCCAGATTAGGTCCTATATCTGGCGGAATTGGGCGTGTGGGTTTCATCTCCGGATTGCAGATTGTCTTTTCTGATATATAAATTCTGCAATCTGGTGCGCGGAAAAATATATAGAATATATATTGCTGACATTGCAGAACGGATGCCCTGCTGTGACTACCTGATCCTGATCGTCATTACGATGGAAAAATGGAAAAAAAGGTATTGGTGTTTACATTCCCATTTGGGATGCGTTCTTGGAGATCATCATGTCGTCGACACGGATGATGAGTGCCGCAGTCTCGGATGCAGACATGATTGCCTGACGCTTGACACGGGCCGGCTCGATGACGCCCTCTGCATACATGTCCACGACTTCGCCGGTGAAGACATTGAGTCCTGCATGGTTGTTGCCGTTTGCATGTGCAGTCTTCAGGGCGACGAGTTTGTCAATCGGATCATAGCCGGAGTTCTCCGCGAGGGTGAACGGGATGATCTCAAACATCCGGGCGAATGCCTCGATTGCGAGCTGTGTTCTGCCTTCCTGGGTGGCGGCGAATTCGCCGATCTTTATCATCAGTTCGGTATCGATTGCAGCACCGCCGACGAGGAATTCTCCGTCCTCCATGGCGTCCATCACAACACGGGCGGCGTCATAGACTGCACGCTCGAGTTCATCGATGAAGACCTGTGAGGTGCCCTTTAAGAGGATGCTCACAATCTGCGGGTTCTTGCAGTTTGTGATCTTCGTAATGGTGATGTCCTTCATCTCCTCGATGAGTCCTGCCTCACCGAGTACATCTTCTGAGAGGTCTTCGGGCTTGTTCACAATGGTCGCACCAACAGCGCGTGCAAGCTTCTTCATATCGGAATCAGGGATGTCCTGGATCGCGATGACATTCTCTTTTGCAAGGTAGTACTGGACTGCGTCTGCAATGCCCTTTCCACAGAAGACGGTGTTTGCGCCGGAGGCAACAATCTCTGCTGCAAGGCCGCGGAGGGTTTCGGTCTCCTGTTCGCTGAAGGCTTCCATCTGTTCAGCTGTGGTGATCTTAATCTTGGACTTCACCTGGGTCTTTGTCACCTCGAGCGGCTGGGAGAGCATGGCAATCTTTGCACCCTCGAGATGCTTTGGCATGGAGTGCTGGACACGGGTCTTATCGAGGAGGAATCCCTCAAGCATCTCCGCGTCTTCCATGTGGTCGCCGACCATGGTCTTGATCTGGACGTCGTCCTCATCGACGGTGAACTTTCCGTCTTCATCCTTCTGTGCGACTGCAAGGACTGCATCGACCACGATGTTTGTGATCTTGTCCTTGACACCTTCGATGGACTTGCCGGTGACTGCCGTGCCTGCGACCTTGATGAGTGTCTCGCGGTCGTCTCCGTTTGCGGTAATGACCTGCTCGTCGATTATCTCCATTGCCTTCTGCATCCCGAGACGGTATCCGTTTGCGATGACCGTCGGGTGGATCTTCCGGGTGAGGAGGGTCTCTGCCTGTTCCATCAGGTTGCCGATGAAGATGGATGCGGTGGTGGTACCGTCACCGACTTCATTGTCCTGTGTCTCAGCCACCTCGATTACGAGTTTTGCGGCTGGGTGTTCGACTGCCATCTCGTGAAGAATGGTGGCACCGTCATTGGTAATGACCACATCTCCACCGGACTGTGAGACCATCATCTTGTCCATTCCCCGGGGGCCGAGGGTGGTGCGCACGGCTTCGGCGATTGCCTTCGCCGCCATAATATTGGATCTCTGGGCTTCGTTCCCGCCAATGCGGTCTACATTGTCCCGTAATATAACTACTGGTTGTCCCGCTAACATAATGCAGATACTCCTTAAAGCGTCATAAAATTGGATTTAAACTTCTATATAAGTATTGTGTTTGTATGTGGGTATTCCGGATTCCGGTGCGGTGATGATGTGATAATTATGCCATTTATACTATGCGCAGGTTTTGTTCGTTTGTGGTTCGGATTCGAATTTTGGTAGCCGGTGAATCCCTGTGTGGCGGTTTTGCACCCCCGGTTATTGTTGTGGATACCCCTTCCGGGTGATTGTCGTGGGTGCACACGGGGCGGTGTAAAATCTCCGGGAGGCAGAATCTTCTCAGTGGTCACCGGATGTGTTCCGGGTGAGTTATGGTAGTATTTTTCTGTATATCGGCGTTCTGTCTTTGAATGTGGGTATTTTTTATGTTATTTAATCTTTTGGTATTTTTTGGCAAAATGTGGATATTTCTCGCAATTAAGTATATATGTATTGGGGTTGATGCTCAAACATATTGTTTGATATATATGCCATTTGTTGTTGAAGTGAATGATCCCAATGGTCGTCAGGGGGTACTGGACCTTGGGGAGGATCATATTGTGACGCCGGCGTATGCGTTGTCGGACGCGGTATGCCGGGAGATGGGGGGTGTGCCGGGTGGTGCCCGGTGCAGTAAACAGTGTATTGGTGAATCGGATGTATGGGTGCAGCGGTCGATGATTGAGCGTGCCCGCCGGCATCCGGAAGAGAAAGAGGCGGCGGCGGATGCTGTATGCGAACGGATTCTGGGGCTGCCGCCCTCTGTCCGTCTGCTGCATTTCAACTTTTTTTCTGATGTGGCGGCCCTGGAGAAGGAAATGATTATTGATCTGCTCTCTCTGCAGTACCGGGCGGGTGCGGACATTATCGAGATCCCTCATTCCTTCTGTGATACGCAGACGTATGAACGGGGGGTGCACTATGCTCTGGAGTGGCAGCAGGACACAGGGTATGAGACGCCGCTGATGGGAATTGCCCATACAACAACAGATCTTGCAATGCTCGAGCGCTATCTCCCCAATCTGGGGGGTATTGGTATTGATTGCCGCCGGTTCGAAAAACCGCTTCTCTATCGGGTTCAGAAGACACTAAAGAACCAGGATGTCTGGGTGCATGCGTTCTCTGCACCTCTTCAGTATCGTGAGGTGCAGAACCAGGGAACCCTGGGGATGCTGATCAACTGGTTTGGGGTGGATACCGTCAGTACCGTTGGTCTGAGCGAACATGTCAGGGGGTATTTCACGGACCTCATCTCCCGGATGGATGGGCAGGAGAAGGTTGATTTTGTGCGGAAGAACCGTTACTTTGCTCCGTCTGACTACAGTATGTTCACGTTTGACGCACTGGAGGGGCGCTATGGGGCAAAGCAGCACCTCTCCCGTTTCTGTGACTGTCCTCTCTGCCGGAATCTGACCATTGGAGATGCAATCGAGGGCCGGGCTGAGTTTGATACGATGAACCGGCTGCACCGCGCTTTTGCATATTGTGCGGAGTCACAGAAGTACCAGCATGCTCTCATTCATAATGCCACAGACCGGTTTATCGACGAAAAACCCTTTGCTGCAGAGATCCTCCGGCGTACTGTCGGCCCGGGTCTGGTGAACGATGGATGGATGTCTGTCTGCAGGAACGGGGAACGGTCCGAACGGGATGGTGCAAAGGGGTTTTCTCCGGGTATCGCCCCCCTGATGTGAATCAACCCCTGCGGGCGTGAACTAAAAAAGAGGTGAATGGAGCCGGTTTTTTCCTGTGGCAGCGTTTTTCAGTCAATCCGTGAGACCTGAAACAGACTGTATACCGGGACGCCGTCTATCTCCTGGATATTTCTTTTATTGAACAGGACACATACTGCTTCCGGCACGGCCCCGTGGTTTCTGAGATGATTGATGACGTCTGTCATCGTATTGCCGGAGGTGATCACGTCATCTATTACCAGGCAGTGCCTGCCCTGCACCGGTGCGAAGTTGCCGGACATGGAGCCCACAGGATTGTCGCCCTGTGCATGCTTCTTTGGGTGGTACATGGTGAACTGTGCTCCTTCTTCAGCCGCGATGATCGTTGCGAGGGGGATGCCCGAGTGGGCTACTCCCACGACCAGATCCGGTGCCGGGATGTCGGTAGGGGTGCAGTCCCGTGCCTCTGCCTCACCGTAGTAGTACCGTTTGAGGAGGAGCAGGGCCGCGTCACGCAGCATGTCAGCATTCCCTCCGATGACCGTCCAGTTGATATGGATGTCCTTCGGTGCCTCGGTGTCCTTCTGCTGGGTAAGAAGCCAGGTCACGGTTTCCATGGACAAAGAGAGTTCATCGGCGATCTGGCTTGGGCTGTGCCCTTCGGCGTGCAGCAGTTTTGCCTTTCCGATCAGTTCATCGAGGGAAGACATAATGAGTATATGTTCGGTGAGAAAAGGCTAATACTTTTTTCCGGAGCCTGCCCGCCTGATCTCCGCACCGCAGACCTGGCAAACGCCTGGGGCGGACCAGTAGCGGCCGCATCCGGTGCAGCGGTACTTCCATGTCCGTTTTTTGGCCCGCCGCTGCAGGATGGGGATCACGGGGACTCCCAGGCGCTGTGCCGTGTTCTGCACCGCAAAGTCATCGGTCATGACTGCTGCGTCCAGTTCCCTCGCAAGGGCAAGGATGCCGGTGTCGGTTTCCGAGAGGACAGTTGCGTCCCCGCTTTTCCGGGCGGCCACTGCGACCTCAGCTGTGGCGGCCGGTCCGGGTGCATGAATGCGGAGACCCTGCTCTTCGAGAAGTGCGAGGCGCATTTTGGCCGCCTGGGTCTTGATTTCGCTTAAAACAGCGGGGGTGGTGTAGCACTCCCCTTCCACCGGCAGGTCGGTAAAAAAGACGGATGCGTCGAGCACCACCCGTTTTTTGGTATGTTCTTCCATTATTTTCGTATGGCGTCTGCGATCATCCCGGCGGCGGAGAACGTGGATGCCGCCGATTCAATGGTGTCGGAGGATGCGACCGATGCGAGCCCTGCCGCCCTGAGGCGGGCAAACCCGCCGGAGGCGAAGACCCCGTGGACACAGGCGGCATGAACCGACCGGGCGCCGCCGTCCTTCAGCATCCCCGCTGCGGTGGCAAGGGTGCCTCCGGTTGAGATGATGTCATCGGTGATGACAATGTCACGGCCCTCTGCGTCAACGGATGACGGGGCAATTCTGACCTCTTCTCCCGACAGGCGGGTCTTGGAGAGGTGGTCGGTCTCCCATCCGCCGTTCTTTGCAATCTCTGCAGCAAACGCGGCCGCCCCTTTATCCGGTGCGAGGATGAGGGGGTCATCACATCCGAGTCCCTCTATCCACCGTGCCATCTCCGGTGCGAGTGTAATATCCTCTGCCGGTGCGCGGAAGTGGGAGAGAACCGAATCTTCGTGGATATTCACGGTAATGACCCGTGATACGCCCGCGGAGAGTGCCCGGGCGACCGCCCGGCTGCTCACCGGTTCGCCGTCATTAAACCGCTTATCCTGTCTTGCATAACCCATATACGGCAGAACTAGGGTGATCTCGCTTCCTTCACAGGCATCTATCATCAGCAACAGCTGAATTAATGACTGGTTGTCAACAGTGCTTGATACCAGCAGGGTTTCCTCGTCCGGAGCACCTGTCTTCAGGTATAATTCTCCGTCCGGGAATGCTTTGAACTGTGTATAAACAAGTGGCAAATCAAGTGCTTTTGCAACCTTTGAGCCCAGAATCTGGGATTTTTCTGTACATGCGACCTTCATCTGGATTACCCGTATTAGAAAGTACTTAAAGTATCAGAATAGATTACTAAAGCACTACCGGTCTAAAGTGAGGTCCGGAAACAATATGACTGATTCAGAGATTTCGAAAGATACGATACCAGAGGACTCCGGTACTGTAGAAGACAGCGCCCCAACGGTCACTTCCGGGGCGCCTGATACCGGGGCAGAAGAGGCAGGCAACGCAGCGGCAGAGACATCTGCGGCTCCGGAAACGGCTCCTGTCCCTCTCTCGGAAGTGGCACATTCCGGTGAGATTCCGGTCCCCGAGAGCCTGATTGACCAGGTGATCGGCCAGGAACACGCGGTTGAGGTGATGCGCAAGGCTGCCATCCAGCGCCGCCATGTCCTGATGATTGGGACGCCGGGCACCGGCAAGTCGATGCTTGCAAAGGCAATGGCTGAACTGCTCCCCAAAGAGGAGATGCAGGATATTCTGATTTATCCAAATACAGAGGACCCGAATGAGCCGGTGGTGAGAACCGTCCCCTCCGGCAGAGGAAAGGAGATCGTGGGCGCCCACAAGCAGGAGGCCCGCAAACGCACCCAGACGAGAAGTACGCTGATCTTACTCCTGATATTCGGTATCATGGGGTATGCCCTCATCTCCGGTCAGCTGCTCTTCGGTATCATTGCAGCGGCCTTCATCTTCATGGCGTTGCAGTACTCACGGCCCAAGGAAGAAGCGATGGTCCCGAAACTCCTCGTCTCCACCAAGCCTGACTCCACCGCACCCTTCATCGACGGCACCGGTTCCCACGCCGGCGCCCTCCTGGGTGACGTCCGCCATGACCCGTTCCAGTCCGGCGGACTGGAGACGCCGTCCCACGACCGTGTCGAGGCCGGTGCCATCCACAAGGCACACAAGGGTGTGCTCTTCATCGATGAGATCAACACCCTCACCCCCCATTCACAGCAGAGTCTTCTGACCGCGCTGCAGGAGGGGGAGTACTCCATCACCGGCCAGAGCGAGCGTTCGAGCGGAGCAATGGTCCGCACAGAACCGGTTCCGTGCCGGTTTGTGATGGTGGCGGCAGGCAACCTGGACGGCGTGCAGGGCATGCATCCGGCACTCCGGTCCCGTATCCGCGGCTACGGATATGAGGTCTATATGCAGGAGACGATGCCCGACACCCCGGAGAACCGCGACAAGTTCATCCGGTTCATCGCACAGGAAGTCAAAAACGACGGCAAAATCCCGCACTTTGACCAGGAAGCAATCGACGAACTCATGCTTGAGGCACGCCGCAGGTCCAACCGGAAAGGTCATCTCACTCTCAAACTGCGTGACATGGGCGGTCTCATCCGTGTCGCAGGTGACCTTGCCCGGCAGGAAGGGGCGGAGATCGCCACCGCCAGGCATGTGCTTGACGCAAAGAGCATGGCCCGGTCTATCGAAGACCAGATATCAGACGAGTACATCCGCCGGTCCCGTGAGTATGACCTCACGGTGGTCGAAGGTGCCCTTGTGGGCCGGGTGAACGGTCTTGCGGTGATGGGCACGGACTCCGGGTCGGTGCTCCCCATCGTCGCTGAAGTGACCCCGACGCAGGGCGCCACCGGTCAGGTGATCGCGACCGGTCTCTTAAAGGAGATTGCGCAGGAGTCCATCAAGAACGTCAGTGCGATCATCAAGAAGTTCACCGGCAAGGACATCAAGAATATGGATGTCCATATCCAGTTCCTGGGGACATACAGCGGGGTGGAGGGCGACTCGGCCTCAGTCACTGTTGCAACCGGTGTCATCAGCGCCATCGAAAACATCCCGGTCCGCCAGGACGTTGCGATGACCGGTTCACTCTCTGTCCGCGGACAGGTGCTGCCCATAGGCGGGGTGACCTACAAGATTGAGGCGGCGGCAAAGGCCGGTATCCGCAAGGTCATCATCCCCCAGTCAAACCTCGCTGACGTGGTCATTGAGGAGGAATACAAGAAGATGGTCGAGATCGTGCCGGTCACGACCATCGAGGAGGTCCTCGAACATGCGCTTATGTTCGAGCGCAAAGAGGACTTCATGGCAAAGATCAAAGAGATCTCTGCCCGCCGTCTGAGTATCTTCTCAGAGAAGCCGGACGCAAAACCGGTCGGTGCCTGAGGCATCCGGCTGTCCCCCCCCCGTTTTATCCTTTTTGTTATCCCCCGTTTTTCGGGATCTGTTCACGAATGGTTCCCAAATCTTTTTTTAAAGGCAGGTGCGTACATGCTCCAGCAGGTTTAGTTCAATGGCAACAGAAGAACCACGATATTATGATGTCCGCCACCTGGTGGGGACGTCCACCCATATAGATATTGAAAACGGAACGATCGAGGCGGCCGGTCAGTCATTTGCCGATTCCGCGATTGTCCGTGCACTGGGCAGTGCCGGGTGGGGAATGGTCGTGATCGACAACTTCTCCGATGCCGGGGAGAGCGGGATGAAACAGGCGGTGGCAGATGCCCTTTCCCTCTCCCGTGCGACCGGCGAACGGGTGGAGCTCGCCCAGGTGCAGACCGGTCTGTTGCCGGTTCCCGGGGTGAAGGAAGATCCGCGTGAGGTATCTCTCGAAGAGAAGACCGAACTGCTCGCATCCATAGAGTCTGCCGCCCGTATTCCGGGTATCGTCAATACCCGTGCCCGCTATATCGAGTCCGAGGGAACGGTGCGGTTCATGGACTCATCCGGGAATGAATTCGGGTATGAGATGGTCCGGTCGGGCTACTCCATCCTTGCGGTCGCAGGCAGGGGTGGTGAGATGCAGATGGCACGGGAGAGCGAGCATGCGATCACCGGGCTCAACATGCGGCACAGGGAGGAGAAGGGCAGGGAGGCAGCTGTTCGTGCCCTCCTGCTCCTCGATGCCGAACCGGCCCGCGGCGGCATGATGAATGCCATCCTCGACCCGGAACTCGCCGGTGTCTTTGCCCATGAGGCCATCGGGCATGCAAGTGAGGGGGACCTTGTCAAGGAAGGGGTCTCGGTCCTCAAAGGCATGACGGGCCAGCAGATCGCAAGTCCGGTGGTAACCGTCGTCGATGACCCCACGCTGCCGGAATTCGGGTTTATGCCGGTGGACGCCGAGGGCAGTGCCGTACAACGCACCGAGATCATCCGGAACGGTATCCTCACGAACTACCTGCACAGCCGTGAGACGCTTGCCGCGGTGGGCGACGGTGTTGCGGGCCACGCCCGTGCAGAGGGGAGCTCCTCCCCCATCGTGCGGATGTCAAACACCTTCATTGAGAACGGAGACGCGACGATGGACGAACTTCTGGAGGGTTGCAAAACGGGCATTCTTCTGAAGGGTTCCCGTGGGGGACAGGTGGATCCCGGCCGGGGCGTCTTCCAGTTCAATGCGGAATATGGCTATGTCATCGAGGACGGTGAACAGCGGGGTATGGTGCGGGACGTGTCGCTTTCGGGCGACATTCTCACTACGATGCACAACATCGCCCTCTGCGGGACAGACCGGAAGATGACGCCGGGATACTGCGGGAAGGGCGGGCAGAGTGTACCGGTCACCGACGGGTCGCCCCATCTGTTGCTGAAGAGTGCTGTGGTAGGTGGTCGCAATGCGTAATGCAACAGACTATACCGATCTCGTGGAGAAAATTCTCAAAGCGGCGGCACGTGAGGCGGACGAGGCCGAGGTATTCCTCAGTCTCTCTGATCATGTCTCTCTTGAACTCCGGCGCAGTGAGGTGGGGGAGGCCGAGAAGGCCGTCAGCTGGGGGCTTGCCATCCGTACGATCAAAGACGGGCATATCGGCGCCTCGATGACGACATCTCCCACTCGCTGGGAGGACTGCCTCCGGGCGGCCCTTGCCTCCGGGCGTCTCGCAGACCCCCAGGACTGGGGCGGGCTGCCGGATCCCGTCTCGTTCCCGCGTGATATCGATGTGTATGATCCGTCCCTTGTGACAGATGCGGACACCGCAACCGATATCATTACTACTCTCCTGGCTGCCGCAGAAGGCGGAGAGGCGGAGACTGCAGGCGGCGGTGTCTCCCTTGGGAAGGGGTCGTCTCTGATTGCGAATACCAACGGGGTCTTCTACACCCGCGAGGCGACATCCGCATCCGTCTCACTGGAGGCAATTAACGGGACCTCGACCGGGTATGAGTTCGACCGGACAGCTCATCTCAAAGATCTCAAAACCGACTGGGTGGCAGAAGAAGCGATGTTCCTCGCCGACTACTGGGCCGGTGCAGGCGATATTGAATCCTGCACGGCAGATGTTGTCCTCACACCGACGGCGCTTTCATCCCTTGTCGGTGCTATTCTCCTGCCTGCACTTTCCGGCAGAAATGTGCATGCCGGCCGGTCGTTTCTGGCGGACAAGAAGGGTGTCCCCTGCATGGACCCCTCGTTTGTCCTGTACGACGACCCGTATGATGGTATGGGGGCGACCCGCTTCGATGCAGACGGGGTTGCCACCCGCAGGCTTGACTTCATCTGTCGCGGGACCGTGCAGTCTTTTGCCTATGACCTCCGGACGGCATACCGCTACGGGGAGACTTCTACCGGCAGTGCCGTCAGGAGCGGTGCCGGCGGTGCCCCGGAGATCGGTGTCCACTGCCTGAAACTTGATGCCCGCCGGGAGAATGTCCGCCATGAGAAGGCAGTCTGTGCCCACGGTCTCATCGGCGCCCATACGGCAAACACGATCACCGGGGACTTCTCGGTCGAACTCTCGAACGCCGCATGGGTGGAAGAGGGCGTTTATGGCGCTCCCATCCGGTCTGCGATGCTCTCGGGCAACCTGTTTTCGATGCTCGAGGATATCGCCGGTGCAGGAGAAGAGAGACGGGAAATTGGCAGAATGACTCTGCCTGAGGTAAGGTTCAAGAACCTTCATATCATTGGTAAATAGTAATGATCGAAACCATCCTCACACTGGGTATCGCGATTGTGATAGCCGTGGCCCTCTGGTATTTCCTCAAAAATGTGACCAAACTGATCATCAACTCCGTCGTGGGTATCGTGCTCCTCCTGATCTTCAATTTCTTCAATATCTTCGGGATGGGCGATATCCCTATCTCCCTTGCGTCTGTCCTGATCTGTGCACTGGGCGGGATTCCGGGATTTGTCGTCCTGCTGCTGCTCAATGTTGTGGGCATTACGGTATAGAAAAGAAAAGAGATGGTGTGGGAATGTGGGCCTGTCCCGGTGCAGGTCCGGGAATTTCCTGGTTTTCTGTTTTTTTCCCGGAGTGTGATTCTTCAGAACACACTCGCTTCGTTGTAGACGTTGACCCGGTTCTGGAGAATTTCATACGGTTTTATCTCGCGGGAGTGGTTGCTCCGGCGCATCTTGACCACCTCGATTGACGTGTGCACCTCGGTAAGGTCTTTGGGCCGGATATACCGCAGAACGACGACGGTGTCGGAGAGGTATTCGATGAGACCATATTTACTGGAATAGAGATCGGTGGTGCTGGTCTCGCTTGTCAGCAGGAAGGTTGCGTCCAGATCGCGGAGAAGCTCGGTGAAGTAAAACATCTCGCGCCGCCGCTCGGACGGGTCGTCAAAGAGTCCTTCGAAGAGGGAGATGGGGTCGATTACCACACGGCTCGCACCAATCTGTGTGATCAGATCCGGCAGGTCTTTTTTAATGGAATTAATGGAGAGATTAAAGTCGGTGGGATCGAGTTTAATCACAAAGAGGGATTCATCGCGGAACTTCCCAACCCGGAACTTCCGGTCTTCCATCAGGTCGTAGATCCGGTCTTCCCGCTCTTCCAGGCTGAAGTAGATGACCTTCTCTCCATTGCGCAGTCCTTCATAGATGAACTGGAGCGCAAACGTCGTCTTTCCGGTGCCGTATGTTCCTATCAGCGAACAGATACTATTTTTTATCAGCCCTCCGCCAAACATTTCGTCCAGGCCGCTGATGCCAAACTGGATACGTTCCATTTCCTATACCACCATCCTGATATTGCTCACTTCAAATCCGCCGTCTGTGGTTATTTTGACCGCAAATTTTACCAGATCCTGCTCTTCAAGTGCAGGCATTACAATGCGGAACTTCTCAATAAACATTACCCGCTGCCGCCGTCTGCCACCGGTCTCTTCCCATTCAAAGCGTATTGATGCGTCACAGCAGTCTTTGATCTCCGCCATTCTCCGTGGTTCCAGAATGGAGTCTGACATGATGAGATAATAAGTTGTCTTCCAGTGTTTTGATACCCGCTGCAGCCCCCGCAGGAAACTGATGAACTGGTGCCATTCGGTATCTGTCACGGCCTGGGTGGCAATATCGGTGAGGGAATCAAATACGATGAGGCTGCCCTTTTCAATTGTTCCGAGCTGTTCTGTGATTTCAGCGATGAGACTTTCCGGTTCGTGACGGCGGCTGCGGAGTGTCTCCACAAGATCGGTCTTGGAGTACCAGTCCCGTGGCACAACAGAAGCGTCAAAGTAGATCTTGGAGAGGTCGATGAACCGTACTGTTCCGTCAAAGATCTCTTCTTCTGCCCTGAATGAGAGCTCAATTTCCCGCTGGATGGAGGGAGCAAGCTTGGTGAAGGTGAAGTAGACGATCTCCTTAGGATTGCAGATTCGTTCGGAATGTGTCTCCTGCTCTGCTTTCTGTCTCCGGGCGTGGGAGAGGACCGAGCTGTATGCAAACTCCACATTTCCGCCACCGGGTCCGCCTGCAAGAAGGATCACTGACCCCAGCGGAACTCCGCCGTTGAGGACAGGATCAAAGGAAGGTATCCCTGTTGGCATGTGTTTCATGCGAGAATCCTGCATACATCTGCTCTCTCGTGAGATGTTTTAATATTATTCTAAATCTGAGCCCGATTGTCCGTTTGGGACATTATTATAATACGGCAGGTCAATTGTCTTGATAAGAACAGCTGTTTTGGGTTTCCTGTGTGAGAATACCCAAGAGATGGATTAGATATGGCAGAAGAGGACAGTGAACTGGCACAGGCAGACAAAAAACTGACGGCACCGGTTATACCGGTATCCGCTCCGCCACATATGCCCGGTTCTTCCGGAACCGTGGCTGCAGGGGATCCCGCAGAAGAGGCCGTAGCGGGAATGAAGGAATATACAGAGGAGGAAGATTCTTCATTGGATCTATTCCCGGATGAGAACAGAGCCGGTGCTCCGGACGAAATACCGAAGAAAGGAAAGGCGAAACAAAAAAAGATGCGTACCGGGCTTCTTGCAGGTCTGCTGCACCGTGGAGAAAAGACTGCCGACCCCTATAATATGGAGATTCACGGGTCACTTGTTGCAGCGGATGTCCCGCAGGGCTACACACTGGTAGAGCAATACTGGATTGTGCCCGGTTGTTCGGAGGTGATGATCCTCCTCAACACCGTCACCCGGCAGCACGAATATCATCTCAATGAACCGGAACTGAGTGAGTTTGAGTATGAAATCGTGGAACGGCTCCACGCCGACCTCCGCGATGTGCTGATTCTCACCGATGACGAGGTGATGCAGGACCGTGAAGTGGTGCTCCGTTCAAAGACAATTGGTCTTCTCGATGACTACGGGGTAGTCCTCTCCCTGCCTTCGTATTACCGCGTGATGTACTATATGAACCGGAACTTCCTCGGCTGGGCCCGTCTTGAACCGCTGATGATGGACCCGAACCTCGAGGATATCTCCTGTGACGGTATCGGTGTCCCGGTCTTTCTCTATCACCGGACCTATCGCAATGTGAAGAGCAATGTCACGTTTGATGAGGAGTCCCTGAACTCGCTTGCCATCCGGCTGTCGCAGCGGTCCGGGAAGCATGTATCCATATCAAATCCGGTACTGGACGCCACCCTCCCGGACGGGTCGCGCCTGCA